>NZ_JAKRFE010000007.1:0-365915 GCF_022348225.1 Gordonia sp. McavH-238-E | reverse complement strand
CACCAAGGAACCCCAGTGAAAAGGCTGACACAGGTCAGCGAATACCCCGCGCCCACAACACAATCAGACGCTCACGCACCGCAAACCCACCCGCCTGAAACCTCATCCACGGATTCAGGCTCAGGGAACGGGGGCGCCGATTACGCTCCTCGCCACTCGGGGAGCGGAGGCTCCTCAAGGGTTGCGGACTTTCAACACCTCGTCGATCGCCCGGGCGGTGTCGGCGGCGTGGGGTGCGCGGATCATCGAGATGTGATCACCGGAGACGTCGTAAAAGCTCACCTCGCCCGACGACATCCGCCGCCACAGGTCCGGGTCATCGGGATTGGTGCGCGCCCGGATGACGCCGACGGGGCCGGCGTGGTCGCGCGGCCGGTAGCGGCGGATCATCCTCGTGCCCAAGCGGAAGAACACGACCCACTGCACGGGGGTCGGGAGCTGCACCATGCCGGCGGTGGGCACGAGGACCGCGAGCACGATCTCCTTCACCACCCGTTGGGGGAGCGGCTCCTTCGCCGGGGTGGGATCGTCCCCGGTGCGGTCGGGGAGGGCGGTGTCCTGGGTGTCGCGGCGTCGGGCACGCAACCGGTCGAGGACTCCTCCCTTCTCGCCGCGGACCCGGCGGGCCAGTACCGGGTCGAACAACGAGTCGAGGACGACGACCGGATCGCACGTCTCGCCCGCGTCGGTCAACCGCGCAGCGACTTCCATTGCGACGAAACCGCCGAGCGAATAGCCGCCGACCTGATACGGCCCGTGGGGCTGAACCGACCGGATGTCGTCGATCGCCCGTCGTGCGGCGGCGCGAACGGAATGATCGGCGCGGCCGCGCTTTTCGACGCCCCGCGACTGGATCGCGTAGACCGGGCGGTCGGTCTGTAGTGCGCGGACGACCGGGGTCAGACTCGTTGCGAGGCTGCCGGCGCCGGCGACCAGGAAGATCGGTCGGCCGGTACCCTTTCGCAGCGGGATGAGGGTGGCACCCGAGGCATTCGTGGAACGTTCCCTGGCGGCGGACTCGATGCGCTGCGCGAACAGCGCGATGGTCGGCGCCTCGGCGAGCATTGCGGTGTTCACGTCGAGTTGGAGATGATGCTGAACCTCGGCCAGCATCTTCGCCGCGGCCAGCGAGTCGCCTCCGAGCTCGACGAAATCCTCGTTGCGGCCGATGGATTCGAGACCGAGGATCTGGCACCAGAATCGGTGCAGCGCCATCTCGGTCATCCCGCGGGGCGGCTCGTGATCGGGGCGGGCGGGCGGCGGTGGCAGTGCTGCCCGGTCCACCTTGCCGCGCTCGTTGCGGGGTAGTTCGGCGAGGACGACGATGTCACGCGGGATCATCCACGGTGTCAACGTCTTCCCGAGCTCCTGCCGGATCTCAGCCGGCGAGGGCGACCACTTCTCGGGATCCACGGCGACGTGGGCGGTGAGCCGGGCTTCGTCGCGGTCGGCGGTGACGACCGCGTCGGTGGTCCAGGCCAGGGCGCGGAGCGCGGCTTCCACCTCCAGTGGTTCGACGAGGTAGCCGCGGATCTTGATCGCGTCGTCGCTGCGTCCGAGGAGCGCGAGTTCGCCGGACTCGTCGAGTCGTCCCAGATCCCCGGTGCGATAGCGGGCTCGGCCGTCGGGCAGCTGGATGAAACGCTCGGCGGTCAGCTCCGGATTCCGGTGGTAACCGGACGCGATGTGAGCGGACTCGACAAGGACCTCACCGGTGGCGCCGACGGGCAGGTCGTTGCCGTCGGCGTCGACGATGCGGACGGACTTGTCCGATGCCGGTACACCCACCGGAATGGCGCCCGCTTGGATGTCCCGGTCGGGTGGGAACAGATTGAAGGCCAGGTTGCCGACCTCCGATGCGCCTGCCCAGCAACAGAAGACCCCGCCGGCGAGGATCGTGTCGCGGGCCAGCTGCACATCGGCACGATGCGTCGGTTCGCCACACGTGGACAGCAGGCGTAGCGAGTCGACGGCGTCGTCGGCCGACAGTTCACCCAGCCACGACCGCAGCAGCGACGGGGTGCAGTGTGCGGTCGTCGCCTCCTGCGCGACCAGCCAGTCCCGCAACCCGGTGGTGGTGCGGCGGCGGACGTCCCACAACAGCATGGTCGACCCGTTGAGCAGGCTCATCGCGAGGGCGTCCAGGCCGCCGCCGAAACTGAGCGGCAGCAGGACCACGGCACGATCCGCCGGCCGCATGCCGAGGAAACGGCGGCCGTCCCGGGCATGGTTGACCGGCATCTTCTGCGACAGCACAACGCCTTTGGGGGTTCCGGTCGATCCCGAGGTGAACAGCAGGACCGCCGGATCGCTCGGTCCTGGCTCGACGACGTCAGTTCGCGAGGGCCCGGCCTCGGCGTCGGTGTCCAGCAGTTGCGCACCGGAGCGTTCCAGCACGACGTCGCGTCGGTCCGGTGGCAGGAACGGGTCGATGAGGACGAGGGGCCGCCCGGAGCACAGCACGGAGAGCATCGCGATGACCGAGTCGATGTCGGATTCGATCTCCACTGCGACGGGTCGGCCCGAGTCGGTCGTCGCGGTGATCGTGCGCGTGAGGTCGTCGACTCGTCTGGCGGCATCCGCGAAGGTGATGGACTGCTCGGGCGTCCGGATCGCGATCGCGTCGCCACGGGCCGCGGCCACCGCTCGCCAGCGGGCGGCAGCGGTGTGCGCGGTGCCGGTGCCCGGGAGGTCGGTGACGACCGCACCGTCGGGGTGAGTCGGACGTGTCTCGAGAGGGTTCTGGCTGGTCATGTCCTCAAACTTCCGCGGAGGCGGGAACGTCGACGGTCATGGACGGGCCACGGGAACTCGAGCCCGGGCAACGGTGCCACGCCGTGCGGGACTCGGCCCCTCCTCCGGCCCCGCCAGCTTGCTAGGTAAACCTACCTTTAGTTGCGCGATGCAGCACGACCGGGAGCCCGCGTGCAGCGTCGTCCGTACGCCCGAGATCGCCGAATGTAACCTGTTCACTGGTCGCCGGACACTGTGTTCAGCGCTGGTCCGTCGACGATGATCGGGTCGTTCGACTTGTGCGAGGAGAGATCGACGATGCAGTACGACGAAGTGGTTCTGGGGCGTCGCAGCATTCGCGGGTTCACGCCGGACCCGGTCCCCCGGGAACTGATCGAGGAGATCCTCGCTCTCGCGATGCGGGCACCGTCGTCGATGAACACACAGCCGTGGAACTTCCATGTGATCACCGGTGAGCCGCTGGATCGCATCCGTGCCGGGAACACCGAGCGCAATCTCGCCGGAGTGCCCCATTCGCGAGAGTTCCGGACCGGTGCGGAGAAGTTCACCGGCCCGCACCGCGACCGTCAGGTCCAGGTCGCCAAGCAGCTGTTCGGTGCGATGGGCATCGCCCGCGAGGACACGGAGATGCGGCTGGACTGGGTGCTCCGGGGTTTCCGCCAGTTCGATGCCCCGGTGTGCGTGATCGTGACCTACGACCGCATCCTCGACGGCAGCGACGACACGCCATTCGACTGCGGGGCGGTCTCGACCGCACTGGTCAACGCCGCCTGGTCCCGCGGTCTGGGCGCGGTGATCAACAGTCAAGGCATCATGCAGTCACCCGTGGTCAGAGAACACGCCGGGATTCCGGACGACCAGGTGATCATGAAGAGCATCGCGCTGGGCTGGCCCGATGACACGTTCCCGGCCAACTCGGTGATCTCCGAGCGCAAATCGGTCGAGGAGGCCACCACCTTCGTGGGCTTCGAGCAGTAGCGGCGTCGCACCCTGGTCCGGTGGCGGCGGTCAGCGCGGTAGGCGGGTCATTCCGTAGAGTCGCTCGGGCCGCACGCGCAGCAGTCGCCGCTGTTCGCGCACCATCGCGGCCCGATACTCGTCCCAATCCGGATGATCCTCACCGCGAAACGCCCGATACCAGGCGACCAGGTGGTCGACGGTCGCGTCGTCCGGAGCCGCCGCCACCGGACTCAACGTGCCCGTGCCCTCGACCACGGCGTAACCCGAGAAGAATCCGTCGCCGAGGACATGGAGACTGACCCGGGGATCACGCTCGACGTTGCGCGACTTCGCGCGCGGCGCCGTGACCGAGATCAGCGCAGACTCGGTCTCCGGCTCCCAGACATGAACGACGTTGGACGATTGTGGTCGTCCGTCACGCCGGAGCGTGATGAGGATCGACTGCTGGTGATCGGCGACGATCTTCAGCAGTTCAGGGTCGAGGGCATCTCGGGGAACGTTCATGTGCATCTCCAACGCCGGACGGGCCACGATCCTTACCCGTTGGCGAGGTGACGGCGTGGGCGTCGGGCCCGGGCTGCGATCACCTACGGAGTTGCGTTGCGCAGAGTTCTATGGCGCCGTAACTGGTGTCGTCGGGGTTCACGGTCACACCGGGGGCGACGAGTTCGTGGATCCGGTCGAGAGCCGCTGTCGACAGTGTCCGGTCCATCGCGGGCAGACAGGACTGCAACTGCTGCATCGTGCGCGGTCCGACGATCGCGGAGGTGACGGCGGGGTGGTTGACGACGAACCCGATGGCCAGCTCGATGAGGCTGCGGCCTTCTTGCTCGGCGAGTTCCGCGAGTTGTTCGACTATTTCGAGTTTGCGTTGATTCTCTGGTCTGGTCATGTCGAACCGGATGTTCGGGCGGGCGCCGGACGTGGGCGTGGATGTCGAATCTCTGCGCCATCGCCCGGATAGCCACCCTCCGGCCAGGGGACTGTAGGTCAGCGTTCCCATTCCATGGCGTCGTGCGGCAGGCAAGACGTCTTCTTCGATGCCTCGCACGAGAATCGAGTACGGCGGTTGTTCGGTGACGAAGCGGGTGAGGTTGTTGGCCTCGGCCGCCCATTGTGCTTCGACGATCTGAGATCCGGAGTATGACGAGCTACCGATGTACCGAATCTTGCCGGCGCGCACGAGATCAGTGAGGGCGCCGAGGGTCTCCTCGATGTCGGTGTCGGGACTGGGGCGATGGCTTGGCCGACGATCTCCTCGGAAACACCGCCCGAGTAGATGTCCGCCGTGTCGACGACGTTGATTCCGGCATCGAGTGCTGCGTGGATGATGCGAATACAGTCGGCGCGGTCGTCGTTGCCCCATGGCCCGAACATCATGGCCCCCAGGCAGAGCGGACTGACCTGGACGCCAGTGCGCCCGAGCGGACGGAGTCGCAAGAGGGGCCTCCTTCGGTCGACGTGTTCCGGTGATGGGCTCGGCGCCGAGATTCTCAGCGCTCGGCTGTCAACAACATCGACGCGTGGTGTGGCACCCCGAGCGCCGTCACCATCCCGACTTCGGCACCCGGCACCTGGCCGTCGCCGCGTTCACCACGCAACTGCCGTACGGCTTCGACGACGTGATTGGCGCCCAGCATGAAACTGTGGGCGAGCAGCCCGCCATGAGTGTTCGTGGGCAGTCGGTCTCCGAGTCCGATTCCCTTCTCGATCGCGAAGCTCGCGCCCTCACCCTTCGGCGCGAAGCCCAGATCCTCGAACTGCAGAATCGTGTTGATGGAGAAGCAGTCGTATGCTTCGAGAAAGTCGACGTCGCTCGGCCTCAACCCCGCATCTCGGAAGGCTCGCGGCCCCGAGACGGACGCCGGGGTGACCAGGTAATCGTTGTTCTGGGTGAACCACTCGACACCCGAGACCTCAGAGCGGCCGAGGCCGACGCCGGCCACTCGGACAACGGGTTTGGCGAGATCACGAGCGCGGTCGAGTGCTGTCATGACGAAGGCGGTGGCGCCGTCGTTCACGAGACAGCAGTCCGCCGAGCGAAGTGGTTCGGCGACCATGGGAGTGTCCAGATAGCTCTCGATGGTCATCGGACGCGGTCGCATCGCGCCGGGCGTCGTGAGCGCGTGCCGATGGGCTTCCATCGATACCGAGGCCAACGCCTCCGTGGGCAATCCGAATTCATGCGCGTAGCGCTGAGTCATCGCCGCGAAGTAGACGGGTTGCCCGTACCACCCGTAGGGCATCTCGAGTGTCGCCTTGACGTCGTCGTCGGCGTGCACCGAACGGGGTCCGTCGTGCTGGGCGCTGAGACGGTGGCCGAACCAGCACACGACCACCGATGCCTGCCCGCTGGCCAGAGCCATTTCGGCCAGTCGTGGTGCGCTGACCAAGCCGGCTCCGTAACCCGCGCCGTACGCGACGAACCCGAGGTCATGGGTGATCCCTGCCGCGCGGCCGACATCCTCGGCCGATGCGTGATGCGGCATCTGTGCCGACTCGCTCACCATGCCGTCGACATCGGCAACGGTCAGTCCGGCGTCGCGCAGGGCAGCGTGGACAGCGTGGGCGATCATGGTTGCCAGTGGCCGATCGTCGCGTCGGACGTAGTCGGTCTCACCCACGCCCACAATCGCGATGTCGTGGTCAGTCATCGTTTCCACCAAAGATCGGTTTTTTCATTGTCAGTTGACCGGTGGCGGTGTCGCCGGGTCGTATGCAGGCAGTCGATCCGGAAAAGGATCACGAGCGTTCGGAGTCGTGGCGCCCGCGAACCGGCAGTCGGCACGGTAGCATGCACGAAAGTAATTCATATGATGTAGGGATGGTTGGGGATGGACGGAACTGGCGCTGTGACACCCGGATCGGCAGGCGATGAGACCCAGCCGTCCCCGCTGGGGTCGGCGAAGCTCGATGTACGTCCGATTCGATCGTCGTATCTGCAGGTCGCCGAGCAACTGCGCGACCTGATTCGTGGCGGTGACCTGACCCCCGGTCAGAGGCTCCCCGCCGAGCCCGATATGGCAAGCCTCTTCGGCGTCAGCAAGGGAACCATCCGCGAGGCCTTGCGAATCCTGAGTTCGGAGGGAATGGTCACCACGCGACGCGGTGTGCGGGGAGGCACGTTCGTCGTCGAACCCGACGCCAGCAAAGTCGAAGGCACTCTGAGCAATGCCTTCAACATTCTTGCGGTCACCAACAAGGTCACCTCGAATGACTTCCTCGACGCCTGGAAAGCGATCGATGTTCCCGCATCCGGCCTCGCTGCCAGGCGACGTGGGGGTGAGTACGCGGACGCGCTGATCGATGCCTGCCGGAGGCCGGAACTTGACGGCTCCCGGGAACAGTCTCTCGAGTTCTCCGCGGACTTTCACAATCTGCTCCTGAAGGCATCTGGCAACCAATTGCTCGAGTTGATGGGCCGACCGGTCTCAGCGGTGGCCCGAGCGAGGTTCTCGGGCACTTCGCCGACCGAGGATTTCTGGCACATGAATTGCACGGAGCACAGTCGGATAGCGGAAGCGATTATCGCCGGCGACGTGGCGGCCGCGGAGGCCGCCACCGCCGACCACATCGAGTCATTGCGTCCGTACTACCGGGCCCAGCGCGAAGGTTGAGGTCGTCGGACGAGGGTGTCACTGCAGGTCGAGCGACCGGCTGATCAGATCGCGCATTATCTCGCTGGTGCCTGCCCAGATTCGGGTGACCCGAGCATCCTTCCAGTCGCGGGCCACCTGGGATTCGTTCATGAAGCCATAGCCGCCGAACATCTGTAGGCACGTGTCGGTGACTCGCCCCTGGACCTCGGACGACCACAGCTTGGCCTTCGACGCGTCGACCGCCGTGATGTCGCCGTCAGAACTGGCAGCGACACATGCGTCCACATAGGCGCGGGTCACATCGATACTCGTCTGTAGGTCCGCGAGGATGAACCGGTTGTACTGGAACGATCCGATGGACTGTCCGAAGGCCCTGCGCTCCCGTGCATAGGCCAGGGTGGCGTCGAGTACCAATCCGGCGTGAGTGATGTTGCAGACGGCCGACGCCAGACGTTCTTGCGCGAGGTGTTGCATCATCATGCCGAAGCCGCCGTCGAGTTCGCCGATGATGTTCGCCGAGGGGACACGAACCTTGTCGAAGAACAGTTCCGCGGTGTCGCCCTCGGTCTGCCCGACCTTGTCGAGCTTGCGGCCGCGCGTGAAACCAGCGGAGTCGGTGGGGACACCGAATAGCGTGATTCCCTTGGAACGGGTATCGGGAGTGGTGCGCGCGGCGACCACGAGGAAGTCGGCGCTGTATCCGTTGGTGATGAAGATCTTGGAGCCGCTGATGAGCCAGTCGTCTCCATCGCGTTCGGCCTTGGTGCGCAGGGCCGCGAGATCGGAACCCCCGCCCGGCTCGGACATGGCGACGCCGGTGATCATCTCGCCGGAACAGAACCCCGGCAGCCAGCGCTGCCGCTGTTCCTCGGTCGTACGCTCGACGAGGTACGGCGCGACCACGTGGGTGTGGACTCCGAGCGCGCACGAGTAGGCGAGTCCCGCCCGGGTGAGTTCTTCGTCCATCACGGCGTTGAAACGGTAGTCGTCCGCGCCGGCGCCACCGTACTGTTCGGGCACGCAGAGTCCGAGCAACCCGAGGTCACCGGCACTGCGCCAGACGCTGCGACCGATCATCCCCTCGCGCTCGTACTCGCTCTTGTTGGGGATGATTTCTCGTTCGACGAAGTCACGCACCGTCTTTCGGAAATCTTCGTGGTCCTGATCGTAAAGAGTTCGACGCACGGTCGGTCTCCTCTCAAAGATTGCTGGTGTGGAGTTCGAGCGTTTCGGCGAAGCGGTCCTGCGCATGTGCCCGCATCGACGGAACATGTTGTGAAGGAACCTCGGCGGGCTCGTAGTCCCGCAGGATTCGACGTGCCACGGTGGCCCGATGTACCTCGTCGGGACCGTCGTAGATCCGCGCCGCGCGCGCAGCCCGGTACATGTACTCCAGCGGGAGGTCTGTGGTCAGGCCCAGCGCTCCGTGGATCTGCACTGCGCGATCGATGACGTTGTACAGAACCTGGGCGCCATAGAACTTGATCAGCGAGATGTCCGTGAGCGCCGCCTTCACCCCATAGGTGTCCATCTTCCAGGCGGCGTGCAGGGTCAGGAGGCGGGCAGCTTCCATCTCGGCCTTCGAGTCGGCGATCCAATTCTGGACGGTCTGCTTGTCCGCCAGGAGGGACCCGTGGGCATAGCGCGACAGCGAACGTTCACAGAGCATGTCGAAGGCTCGCTGGGACTGACCGAGCCAGCGCATACAGTGGTGGATGCGTCCCGGCCCGAGCCGTTGCTGGGCAAGGAGAAAGCCCCTGCCGCGTTCGCCGACCAGGTTCGCTGCCGGAACACGGACGTCCTCGTAGAGAATCTCGGAGTGGGCGCCGAAGCGGCCGAAATGTGGTTCGGGATCCTCCATCGTCGAAACATCCCGCAGCACACGAACACCAGGGGTGCCCGCCGGTACGACGATCATCGAACTGCGTTGATGTGGGGCGGCGTCGGGGTCGGTTACCACCATGACGATGAGGATGTCGGCGACCGACCCGTGCGAGGTGAACCACTTGTGACCGTTGATGATCCACTCGTCGCCGTCCAAGACGGCCGTGGTCGACAGCAGTGTGGGGTCCGAACCCGCGCCCGGTTCGGTCATCGAGAAGGCGCTGCGGATGTCGCCGTCGAGAAGTGGCTGGAGCCAGCGCTCGCGTTGCCATTCGCTCTGCGGGTTCTGCTCGATGCCGAGTGCCAGCAGTTCGGCATTTCCGGAATCCGGTGCGTTGTTGCCGAACACGAGTGGTGCCAACCGGGACTGGCCGACGATCTCGTGAAGTAGGCCGAGCTTGACCTGCCCGAACCCCCCGCCTCCCAGGGCGGGGGGGAGGTGGGCAGCCCACAGGCCGGCTTCCTTGACACGTGCCTGTAGCGGACGCACCAACTCGTTCATCAGCTCCTCGGTGAGATCGAGGGTGTCGAGCGGGAAGAGCTCGTCGCGGACGAAGGCCTGTGCCCAGTCCAGCTTCTTCTGGTACTCGGGGTCGGTGGAGAAGTCCCACGCCATGGTGTTGCCTTTCGTGTCAGCGACCGGACAGAGCCGGCGCGAAGAGATCCTGGTTCGCACGTGCGAATTCGTCGATGGCATCCACGGCCCGGCTCCCTCTCACCCATGGACGGATGACCAATCGGTCGACTCCTGCCTCCCGGTACTCGTCGATCGCCTCGCGCGAGACGTCCCCGGTGAGGTGAACACTCACCTCGAAGGGCGAGGTCTCACGTCCGGCAGCCGCGCGTCGCCGGTGCAGGTCGTCGAGTGCCCGCGCCACCTCGGCCGGTGACAGCTCGGAGGCCAGCCATCCGTCACCGCGGGTGGCTGCGCGTCGCATCGCCGCGGGGGAGTGACCACCGAAAACGTATGGCGGGTGGGGTCTCGTCATGGGTTTCGGGGTCATGGCGACGGGTGGAACCCGGAGCTGCTCGCCGTGATATTCGGTGACGTCGTCGTCGAACAGGCTGTCGAGGACATCGAGGCTTTCGTCGAAGCGCTTTCCGCGGGTGTCGAAGTCCTTGCCCAGGACCTCGTACTCCTCACGGAGCCATCCCGCGCCCATGCCGAGTATGAAACGCCCGCCGGACAATTGATCGACCGTTGCAGCGGACCGTGCGATGTGGAACGGGTCGTTCAACGGGACGATCGACACCGAGACCGCCAAACGCAGACGGTCGGTGCGAGCTGCGATATGTCCCAGCACTGCATACGGGTCGTAGAACGGCAGGTTGGCGTGAAACGCATCGTGGCCGTTGTCGCCGTCGCCCGCATAAGGAAACTCGGAGTCGTTCTGCACCGGTGTCACGGTGTGTTCGCCCACCCAGACGGAGTCGTAACCCAACAACTCGGCACGCTCAGAGACGTCGATGAGTTGGTGGGGCCGTAACGGGAACAGCGCGATTCCGAATTTCATCGCACACCTCGCAGTTCGAAGTAGGGGTGGTGCTCGTGACCACCCGGGGTGACCGAGTCGGTGAATCGAAGCGCGAGCGCCGCATCGCAGCGGAGCTCGGGAGCGTCGAGGATGGCGGCTGCCACCCGGCACTCCGGCGCTCGTCGCGGCAGGACGAGTCCCACGACGTACGAGCCGACGTGGCCCGGTATCAAGGGACGTCGCACCCGCGTGAAGCTGAAGAGCGTGGCGTCCTCGCCGACGCTCTCCCAGTCATAGGTCGCCTGGTGGCAGGTCGAGCGTTCGGTCAGGGGGTACCAGCACCACCGTCCGCAGCGTGTGCATCGGGGGAGTCGGAGCTCTCTCTGCGACAGACCTTCTCGGTACGGTTTCAACAATTCGACGTGCTCCGGTCGCCAGAGCGGCAACGTCGGCGTCGCGTCGACTACCACGGGGAGTCGGCGACCCGGTTGTGGACCGGGGGCGCGTCCCGCCAGTCCGGTACACCGAACTCGGGGGTGCCGAGCAGGGTCTCGCCCTTCGTGACCTCGGCCCAGTGAGCGTGGTTGATCTGATGGAGCGAGAAGCAGGCATTGAGTGCGTTGTAGAAACCCATGTTGTCCACCGACTGGTTCACCGAGTCCTTGATGAGCAACGCGGCGACCGTCGGCCTCGCCGCGATGCGACGGGCGAACTCGTCCGTCTTCTCTCGCCGGTCGTCCGGGGCGAAGACCTTCGAGACCATGCCGATCTCGTAGGCCTCCCGTGCGCCGATGGAATCTCCGGTCAGCAGAAGCTCTTTGGCGCGACGGGGGCCGAACTCCCATGGGTGTCCGAAGTACTCGACACCGCACATGCCCAACCGCGACCCGACGACGTCGGCGAACGTGGTGTCCTCATCGGCAACGATGAGGTCGCAGGCCCAGGCGAGCATCAAGCCGGCGGCATAGACCGTGCCGTGGACCTCGGCGATGGTGATCTTCCGCAGATTCCGCCACCGCCGCGTGTTCTCGAAGAAGAAGTGCCATTCCTGGAGCATCCGGTTCTCGGTGCCGAGTCGGGTGCCCCCGTGGGTAGTCATCGTCGGGTGCTGCCCGGGCCCGGGCTGGCGCTCGCGAACGTCGTCGGCGGAGCCGAGGTCATGACCGGAGGTGAACATGGGCCCGGTGCCGGCGAGGATGATCACCCGCACGCGGTCGTCGGCTTCGGCGCGGGCGAGTGCCTCGTCCAATTCGACGAGCATGCCCCGATTCTGTGCGTTACGGGTACGTGGCCGGTCCAACTCCACGCGGGCGATGATCCCGTCGTCGAGGAGTTCGTAGCGGATGAAGTCGTATTCTCGCGTGGTCATCTCAGTCTCCTGTTCTCGCCTGAACGGCGTCCGCGCCCAGGAATTCAGCGGCCCGTCCGAACAAAGCGTCCACTGACGGCGCGGCACGTTCCCACGCATCGTCGACGCGTCGGCCGGTCCTGTGCAGCATGATGTTGCGGGCAGCGATGGCGCCCATTCGGAAGCCGGCGAGTGCTCGGAAGTAGTCGAGGTCGGCGGCGTCGGCTCCCGTGGTTGCGCGGTAGCGTGCGGCGACGGCGTCGAGGTCGACGCCGCCGCGGCGCTGACCGGGGTCCCAGGACTGCGGGTCGTTCATCATCAGGAACCAGCCGAGATCGAGAAGGACCGGTCCGATCGATGCGACCTCCCAGTCGATCACGCCGGCGACGGTCGGGTCGGTGTCGAGGTGCTCGAAGAGGATGTTGTTCGTCTGGAAATCGCCGTGGCACAGACCGATGGTCGGGGACTGCGGTGCTTGTTCCACGAGTGCGTCGGCGAGCCTGTGCCCGCGGGCGATCCATTCCTCGTTGCGGCCCGAGTCGAGAACGCGACGCCAGAAGGCGATCTCGCCGAGCACAGTGGTTGGCTCGGCCCAGTCCGCGAGTGTCGAGGTCCAGTCCACCTGGTGGATGCCGACCAGCGCGTCGACCGCTACGAGGTGGCAGTCGAGGAACGTCGCGGGTTCCATCGACACGGCCCGGTCGGATCCCATCTCGAGGGTTTCACCGGGTAGCCCGGAGACGATGAGGTAGGGGACGCCGAAGAGGGCGGTGTCCTCGGAGTGGAACCGCGCCCGAGCACAAGGTGCAGCGGATCGTTCGAGTGCATGCAGCAGCGGCACCTGGCGGACGACATCGTAGGCGCCGGTGAGGCGAACGCCCGACGGTGGTAGCCGAAGCACCAAATCCTCGTCGCCATCGGGAGTCGAGACCACGAATCGGTAGGTGTGCCCGGAATTCCCGCTGATGTCGACGAGGTTCTCGATCCGCGCCGCATCCCCGAACGTGTCGGCGGCCCACCGATCGAGGCCCTGTCGGTGCCGTGACGGCAGTCCTGTTTCGACAGTGTCCATTGGCTGGCTCGCATTCGACGATCGTTGTGATGAAGGGTATACATCCGAGTTATAGTCCTTTTAACCGAAATCGGCAAGAACGGCTCTCAGGCCGGGCAGGAGGCATCGAATGGTGGATGAGCGGCAGTTCGCGGACAAGACCGTGCTGATCACGGGTGGCAGCCGCGGACTCGGCAGGCAGATGGCACACGGCTTCGCCGCGGAGGGGGCGCGGGTGGTGGTCGTCTCTCGTAACGAGGAGAGTTGCGTCGCGGTCGCCGACGAACTCCGTGCCGAACACGGCGTCGAGGCGATCGGTATCGGGTGCCATGTCGGGCGTTGGGCAGCTCTGGACGAACTGGTCGACAGGCTCGATGCCGCAGCCGTCGAAGTGGACGTCCTCGTCAACAACGCAGGAATGTCGCCGTTGTACGACAGCCTGACCGGGGTCTCAGAAGCGTTGTGGGACAAAACGTTCGCAGTCAACGTTCGCGCGCCCTTCCGATTGAGCGCCCTGTTGGGAGAGCGGATGGTCGCTCGCGGCGGGGGAAGTATCGTCAACATCAGCAGCATCGGTTCAATCCGGCCGGGTCCGGAGATGGCGCCGTACGTGGCCGCGAAAGCCGGTCTGAACGTGCTGACCGAGGTCTTCGCGCAATCGCTGGGACCGACGGTGCGGGTGAACACGATCATGGCGGGCGCGTTCCGTACCGACGTCAGCGCGCATTGGGATCCTGCCGACGTGGAACTGGTGACCTCGCAGACGGCTCTGCAGCGCACCGGGGACCCCGCTGAGATCGTGGGCGCCGCGCTCTTCCTCGCCGGGAGCTCGGCCTCCTTCACTTCCGGTGCGATTCTCCGCGTCGACGGCGGACGCGCCTGACACTCGCGTCACGTGGCTCAGGAGGGCGTCTGGGCCGCGTGACGCAGTGCGTAATCGACGACCGATGCGTGGTACTCGCTGGCAACGTTGCTCAGGCTGACGTTGTGACCTGCCTCGGGCACCATGCGGAGTCGGACCGTTTCCGCCCGCGGGAACAGCGACACGAGCGTGCGACGTTCGTCCTCGTCGAGCATCCACACCTGCTCGTGCTCGGCCAGCACGATCTCGGTCGGTGCGGTGATCCGGCGCGCCAGGACGGGTAGGGCGTCCTCCCACTGCAGAACTGTCGTCCATTCTTCGGGCGGGGTCGGCGACGAGACCGACTTCCCGAGACACGTGATCTCGGCGGGATAGTGGGCAGCAGGGCCCCAGAACATCTCTCGTGAGAGGGGGGTCGTCGCCGTGCCGGTCAGGTGGGCGCGCATGACCGAGCTGTAGCGCCGACCGACGCCGCACAGGTGGAGACCGGCCACGCGGTGACGCGGTCCCGTTGCGGTCGAAGCCGCTGCAGACGGGTCACCCGCCGCCATGTACGCGGCGACTTTCGCTCCGGTCGAGTGCCCGACCAGCACGACCGGAACGCAAAGTTCCCGATCGCGCATGAATTCGTCGACGACATTCCACAGACGCCCGGCCTGCTCAGGTTCGGTCAAGCCCGACGGGAAGTGCGGCGCCGACGCCCCATAGCCCGGCCGGTCCAGCGCCAGTACAGCGGCTCCCCGGGCCGCGCCGGCGGCCAGTAGCGACCGGGGGCTGGTGTCACCGGGGAGCGGCGGGGGATCGAAGTATCGTGCGCGCATTCCTCCCCCGTGAAGCGCCACGACCAGCACGACCGGCCGGGTCTCGGGCATCGACAGCAGCCCGGAGAACTCCGAGTCGTTCTCCCCACGGAGGAGTGCAGATGCCACGGCGGCGGTCATCGTGACCGTTCCGCCGTCCACTCAGGCAAGTGCGGGACTCTCATCTGCGGCGACCAGCTTCTGTACCTTCCCGCGCAGGATCTTGCCGTCGGGCGACAGCGGCAGTTCGTCCAGGATCTCGAGGCGCTCGGGAAGTTTTTCCTTCGACAGGCCGGTGCCGATCAGGTGACTGACCATGACGTCGAAGTCGAAGTGCTCGTCGGGGTGCGGTTCCACGACGGCGCACGCCCGCTCGCCGTACTTCACATCGGGATAACCGACGACGATCACCTTGGCCACCGCGTGGTGCTTGCGGATGAGCTCCTCGACCTCCGCGGGATCGATGTTGTACCCGCCACGGATGATCAGGTCCTTCTTGCGTCCGACGATCTGGACGAAACCACCCTCGGTGATCTTGCCGAGATCACCACTACAGAAGAAGCCGTCCGGCGAGAGCAGGCGCTCCATCTCGGACTGGTCGGCAAGGTAGCCCTTGAGCAGCGACGGTCCGCGCATCGCGACCTCCCCGATCTCACCAGGCGGCAGAGGTCGTCGGTCCGCATCGAGGACGGCGAGCTCGGCATCTGGGCCAGGAGTTCCGTCCATGACGTCCCGGTCGGCCTCGTCGTGGTCGAGGAGGTTGCTCGAGTGGGCCATGCATTCGGCCATCGCATACATCCGTAGTATCTCGACCCCGAGGTCGCGCCGGGCGCGCTGGATGAGGTCGGCGCTGATATAGGAACCGCCCAGGGTGGCCGAGCGCATGTGCGTCAGACGCCCGTCGACGCCCAGCGCCTCTTCCCGCGCCTCGAGCAGCATGTAGAGCATGGTCGGCACCATGGTGGTCCACACGCACTTGTGCTTGTCGGCGAGCCGCAGGACCGCCACCGGATCCCAATGACCCGCGCGGACGATGGTGAGTCCACGCGTCAGACCCAGGTAGGTGAAGAAGGTGAAGCCCGGAGCGCCCGCGCCGGCGCCGGTGACCAGAATGGACTCACCCGCTTGCGCATCGCTCAGCGAACGCATGCGTTCGGCGGCCCAATCCACGGCCTCCCAACTGTGCATCACGCCCTTGGGCTGGCCGGTGGAACCGGAGGTGACGCCGATGAGGGCGACCTCCGACCGCGGAGCCGACGTGCGCGGCACCGGATCTGCTGTTGTGGCGGCGGGGGTCGCCGTGATCCATTCGACGGATACTGTGCGCGCTCCGTCGGGTGGCTCGACGCCGGCCGGGGGAGCCTCGCCGCGGAACGCGAACAGGGTGGCGTTCGAGCGCTGCATGAGGTGGTTGATCTCGAGAGTGCCCAGGCGTTTCGGCACCGGGATGAACACCAGGCCCAAGTGCGCCGCAGCAACGGCGAGGGCGACGTCTGCTGCGCTCGTGTCGTACTGGGCGATCACCCGACCCCCGGTCGCGGCGCCGAGATCGATCAGCCGGTGCACTGCGGCATCGGCTTTGGCGGCGAGTTCACCCCGGGTCCAGACGTCTTCGTCGACGACGAGAGCTGGAGCGTCGGGGTCGATCTCGACCTGTCGGTGAAACGCGGCAGCGAGGTTCGGATCATGGTGGTTGTCCGGCATGGGGGTCCTTTCGGGGCAGGGGCGGGCACGACGAGACTGCGTCAGAAGGGGCTGATGCCACCGTCGACATTCAGGAGGGCGCCGGTGATGCCGGCGCCGTTCTCGGACGCCAGCAATGCGGCCATCGCGCCGACTTCTTCGGTGCGGTTGATCTGGCCGGTCATCGTGGCATCGGCGTAGCGCGAAACGTGCTCGGCGTAGGTGATTCCGCGGGCTGCGGCAGCGCGTGCACCTGCGGTCTGCATCAGTTCTGTTTCGACCGGTCCCACGCAGATGGCGTTACACGTGATGCCTGAGCGTCCGTACTCCTTGGCGACGGCCTTCGTGAAGCCGTTCACGGCGTGCTTGGCGGTGATGTAGTGGGCCGAGTTCACGATGTTGGCCTGTTTGCCCTGTACCGAGCTGATGTTGATGATTCGTCCCCAGCCGGCGGAGACCATGGTGGGAAGTGCGCGTCGGGTCGCCCAGAAGGCGGAGCTGACGTTCCATGTGAAAGCCTGCTCCCAGGCTTCGTCGGAGAGTTCGGCCACGGGCGCGAAACCACCGGAGCCTCCCGCGTTGTTCACCAGGACGTCCAGCCGGCCGTGGTCGGCGACCACGGTGTCGACTGCAGTTTCGACTTCCGCCTGCGACAATGCGTCGGCCACCAGGAAACGGGCCCTGCCCGAGGGGTCGAGGGACCTGGCGGCGGCGTCACCCTTGGCGGCGTCCCGGCCGGTGAGTACAACGCGAAACCCGGAGGCGATCAGGGCCTGGGCAATTCCGAATCCGATGCCGCCCGAACCCGCTGTGACGACTGCTACCGCCTCTGTCGGTGGCGAACCCATCAGATTGTCCTCCTGTTCATCACATGCACGAGTCGGCGGCGAGCCGACCACGACGGCGTGCCGGTGTGGCGCGACGCCTGTGCACCCATACTTGTGACGCACACTATACAATAAACATCCGATGTTTAGCTATATGAAGTCGATCTGCCGGTGCAAGCGCTCGTCAGATCGTTCCTTAATGGGTAAAGATCGGATGCTTGTCCATCGAAAAGCCGAGGCGGTCGCGACGGCGCACCATCGTGCGACCGGCAGAATCAGAAAGGCGGGCCATGTCCGCAGGCCGAAATCACCACACCGAACCACTGACCCCGCTCACGTTCCTCCGCCGGTCGGCGACCGTCTTCGGCGACCGAGTGGCGGTGATCGACGGCACTCGGCGGTGGACATATCGCGAGCTCCTCGATCGGGCATCTCGGCAGGCGGGACTGCTGGCCTCGATGGGTGTTCGAACGGGCGATCGGGTTGCCGTCCTGGCGCCCAACACGCACATCATGCTGGAGTCGCACTTCGGTGTCCCGTTCGCCGGAGCAGTGATCGTCACCCTGAACATCCGACTCGACGCGGACGAACTCGCGCGGATCGTCGATCACGCCGGGTGTTCGCTCATCCTCTGCGACCCGACCCTCGCCGACACCGCGGAGCAGGTACGCGCCGTCGCACGAACGGAGACCGCCGTGCTCGCGGCCGACGAGGACTACGAGGCTGCCTTGGCCGGAGCCGAGCCTCGCATGAACATGCCGGACGACGAGGGTTCGATGCTCTCGCTCAACTACACAAGCGGCACGACCGGGGCGCCCAAAGGCGTCATCTACCAGCACCGGGGTGCGTACCTACAGTCGTTGGCGGTCAATTCGCACTTCGGGGTGACGCCGTCGTCGGTGTATCTGTGGACCCTGCCGATGTTCCACTGCAACGGGTGGTGCCTGCCGTGGGCCATCACGGCGGCCGGTGGCACGCATGTGTGTCTGCCAGCAGTACGGCCCGCGGACGTGTGGTCGGCCATCGGCGAGCATGAAGTGACCCATCTATGCGCTGCGCCAACGGTTCTGACGTCATTGTGCACCGATCCCGCCGCGACGCGCAGCGATGGACGCCCGTTGTATGTCGCGGTGGGGGGAGCGCCGCCCGCGCCGGCCTTGATCTCCCGCGCGGCTGATCTCGGAATGTCGATCACGCACCTGTACGGTCTCACCGAAACCTATGGGCCACTGGCGATCTGCGAGTGGCGACGTGAATGGGACGGACTTCCGGCCGAGGAGCAGGCCCGGTTGCGGTCGCGTCAGGGCGTGGGAAATGTGATCGCCGAGAGAATACGCGTCGTGGACGAGGCGGGAGCGGATGTACCGGCGGATGGGACGACTGTCGGCGAGGTCGCGGTGCGCGGCAACAACGTCATGCTGGGCTACTACCGGGACGAAGCGGCGACTGCCGAGGCCGTCCCGGACGGCTGGTTTCGAACCGGCGACCTCGCGGTGATGCACCCGGACAACTATCTCGAGATCCGCGACCGCCTCAAGGACATCATCATCTCCGGCGGGGAGAACATCTCGTCCATCGAGGTCGAATCCGCGATCATGGCGAACCCGGACGTACTGGAGGCCGCGGTCATAGCTGTACCGCACGACCATTGGGGTGAGCGTCCGGTAGCCGTGGTCACGGTCGGTGCCGGCGCCACCGTCGATTCCGATCAGATACGCGCGTGGCTGCGGGGACGACTCGCGGGATTCAAGATTCCAGATCATGTCGCGATCGTCGATGAGCTCCCCATGACCGCATCCGGCAAGATCCGCAAGGCGGAGCTGCGAGTTCGGCGGGCGGACGCCGACTGAGGCGTACACCGTGAGGTGATCGGCGGTCGGACCGCGCGGTCGCCCATCGAACGCCGAGGCCGGTTGCTTTCGGGGCGAGTCGAGAACGACCCACACGAGAACAAGCGTCGCCCGGGTCGGGGCGACGCCTGTTCTCTGGGGTCGAGTACTCAGACTCGTTCGACGACCTTGGTCGGGTCGCCATCGTCGGTTGCGGGTCGGGTGTCGACGAGCAGTTCCTCTCGCGACCGGTCGATCAGAACCAACGATCCGATGAGCCCCAGGATGCAGACCGCGATGAGGAACCCGGCTGGAGCGTAGACGTTTCCGGTGCTGGAGGCCAAGGCGGTTGCGATCAGCGGCGCTGTGCCACCGACTGCCGCGCTCGCCACACCGAACCCGATCGAGAAGCCCGCTCCACGGACGCGGGCCGGGAAGATCTCGCTGGTCGTACACAGGGTGACCGATACGACACAACCCAGCAACAGTCCGAATATCGCGAGTCCGGCGACCGCGGTGAACGGCGAGATCCGGATGAAGGCGAACAGGGGCAGGGCCATGACCGCCATCGTGATGCTGCTGGCCAGCAGGACCGGCTTGCGACCGATCCGGTCGGACAACGAGGCGAGCAACGGAATCGGGATCAAGGTGCAGGCCGCGCCGACCAGCGTCCCCGTGAGTGCGATGCCGCTGCCGAAATCGGTTGTCGTACTGATGTAGGAATTCAGGTAGGTCAGGATCATATAGAAGGCGGCGGAGTGCATCGAGCAGATCAGGATGGTCGTAATCAGCTCGCGGCGGTACGTGAACACCTCGCGCACTGGAGATTTCGATACCTCGCCACGCTCCTCGAGGGCCTTGAAGTCAGGCGTGTCCTCCAGTTTCATCCGGATGTAGAGGCCGATCACGCCCAGCGGCCCGGCGATGAGGAAGGGCAGCCGCCAGCCCCAATCGTTCATCGCGTCCTCGCCGAGGGTCAGCGCCAGCGTCGCGGCGACCGCTGATCCGAGCATGAAACCAACGGTCGCAGCGAAAGTGACCCACGAATTGCCGAATCCTCGGTGGCCGGGCCGTGAGTGCTCGAGCATGAATGCGACGGAGCTACCGGACTCGCCACCGGCTGACAGTCCCTGCAGACAGCGCATCACGATGAGTAGGACAGGGGCGGCGACGCCGATGGTGTCGTACGTCGGAAGGAGTCCGATCGTCGTGGTTGCTGCCGACATGATCAGCAGGACCAGGGCGAGCACCTTGAGGCGGCCGATGCGGTCCGACAAGGGGCCGAACACGACAGCGCCGAGCGGGCGGAACAGGAACGTGAGTGCGAACGTCGCGAAGGTCGCGATGAGCTGCATCGATTCGTTCTCGTTCGGGAAGAACTGGTGTCCGATGTAGACGGCCAGCAAGGCATATGCGGCAAAGTCGAACCACTCGATCACGTGGCCGATCACGGTGGCTACGAAGGTCTTTCGGCGCGAGGGGCCGGTCCGGGCACCGTTCGGCGAACTGGTTGGCTTCATCGTTTGGATACTTTCGGTTCGGGGGGCGGAGCAATGATGTTGATCAATGGGTCGTAGCTATCGGACGGTCGCGCGTGCGTGCTGGTCGCGCCGAGGCGAAGGGTGGCCTGCGTCGGGGGCACCGGTGAGCCTGCAGAGAGTCTTTCCCAGGCTTCGACCGTTGAGGAGGTCGACAAGCGCCGCAGGTGCTGACTCGATTCCCGTGTAGACGGTTTCGTCGAGCGTCAGATCGCCGGCGGCGAGACGGGCGCCCAGCTCGTCGCGCATCTCGCCGAACCGATGAGTGAATTCCCCGGATCGGAAGCCCCGTAGGGTCAGGGACTTGCTCACCACTTGAAACAGGTTGGAGGGCCCGGCAGCCGGAGAGTCGCGATCGTAGTCGGCGATGGCACCGCACATGGCCACCCGCCCGCCGGGACGCAATACGTTCAGTGCCGCCTCCAGATGGTCGCCGCCGACATTGTCGAAGTAGACGTCGATCCCCTCGGGGGCGATCGCCTCGAGCGTGTCGGTGAGGTCACCCGTGTGATAGTCGAACGCTGCGGACAGATGGAACTCATCGCGGAGCCGGGCCACCTTCTCCGGACTCCCCGCGCTGCCGATCACGGTGTGTCCTCGCAGGCGGGCCAGTCTGGCCGCGATGCTGCCGACCGCCCCGGCCGCCGCGGACACCCAGACGACGTCGCCCTCCCGCAGCTGGGCCACCAGGACCAGTCCCGCCCACGCAGCCATGCCGGTGTTCCCCAGTAGACCGAGGTAGTCCTTGGGGTGGTGCTCGGAGGGGTTGACGCGCGTCAGGCGTCCGGCGCCGGCGAGGCCGCCGGAATCGGCGTCGACGACTGCGTATTCACGGTAGCCATGGGCATGCATGACCGTGTCTCCCGGCGCGAAGCCGGCAGCCCTGGACTCGACGATCTCGCCGACGCACAGTCCCTCCAGGATCTGGCCGGCCTCGAAGGCGGGGAGATAGCCACGCGGGCTGGCGTCGCCGAGTCGCAGGCGCACCGACGGGTCGATCGACAGCCAGGTGTTTCGGACCAGGACGTGGCCTGGTTGCAGCGCGGGGACCGTCGTCATCACGACGTCGAAGTCAGAAGTGGACACGTGACCCTTGGGACGCGCCGCCAGAATGACGGCCTGGCCGATCACGCGGGAACTCCGTAAGGGATCGTGAAGACTCTCGTCACCGCGAACTCCAATCTGTCTTCGATGTGAATCACAGGCCCCCCAGCGAGTGGTGCCGCTCACACACGATAAACATCCGTGTTTTAGTTGGTCAAGCGAACTGCGCACTTCAGCTCGTAATTCTTTTTGCTGCCAGGGCTGGGCAAGGCGTCTGGACGTGTACGGTTCGATGTATTCGGAGTTGCCAAGCGGAGGCGCAGGACGGTGTGCTTGACCGACCTCTGGCCCGGCCACGGTCCCACTCGAGGGGTGCAATGAAACCGAAGTCCATGCTTGCCGTTCAGTTGACCAGGTGGGGTGCCGAGCCAGAACTGCGTCGGGTCCCCATCCCCATGCCGACGGGTGAGGAGATCCTGGTTTCGGTCGGAGCAGCCGGTTTGTGCCGGTCGGACCTGAGCGTGATGGACGCGGCCCCGGATGTGTTCGGCTATGAGCTGCCGATGACACTCGGTCACGAGGTTGCCGGGACTGTGGTGAGGACCGGGAGCGACGCCGACCGCAGCCTGGTGGGTGAACGGGTCGTCGTGCACGGGGTCTGGGGTTGCGGAGTCTGTCGGAACTGCGCGCGAGGTCGCGAGAACTACTGTGTCGGATTGGGTCGCGACGCCTGTGGACGCCACGCGCCACTGGGTGCGGGGCTCGGGTATCACGGCGGCCTGGCGCAAGCGATCCTCGTGCCATCGGCCCGGCACCTGATCCGGGCGGACGGCCTGTCTGCCGCGGATTGTGCACCCCTGGCCGATGCCGGCTTGACTGCGTACCACGCGATCGACGAACATCGCGAGCTCATCGATCCGCACACGATTGCGGTCGTGGTCGGTGTCGGCGGGCTCGGGCACCTGGCGATTCAGATCCTTCGCTCGCTGGGCACCGGGACAGTCGTGGCTGTCGACACGCGTGAGGACTCGCTCCGATTGGCGACCCGGCTCGGAGCCGGCCGCGTGGGGCATTCGCTCGCCGAGGCCCTTGCGCCGGTGGGCAGCGCAGATCTGATCTTCGATTTCGTGGGCACGTCGACGACCATGTCCCAAGCCCGCTCGCTTCTCGCACCCGGAGGGCGGCTGTCGGTGGTCGGTGGCGCAGGCGGCGACCTGACCGTTGGCAAGGGACGAGCCTCGAGTCCGGGTTGGTCGGTGTCGGCACCGTTCTGGGGCCCGGCATCGGCGCTGAAAGAAGTCACGGACCTCGCACGGCGCGGCGAGATCCGGTCGGAGGTGACACGATACGACCTGAGCCGGGCTGTGGAGGCCTATCGGTTGCTTCGGACCGGGAGTGTGCCCGGGCGGGCAGTGGTGATACCGCCGCCCTTGTCCGGGTTGTGAGAGGCAGGTGGTTCGATGCCACTCCGCCCGAGACCTCGGTTCGTCGTTCTGCTCAGCGCGACAGCGCCTCACGTGCGGCCGTGGCGACTCCGCCGCGATGGATCGGTCCGTGGCCGGGAAGCAGTATGTCGGCCTCGAGCTCGGTGAATCGTTCGACGCTGCGTCGAGCCGTGGGTTCGTCGTGCTGGAAGAGCGACGGGATGCACTGTGGGCCGGTGATCGTCGAGATCTCGTGTCCGCTCACGAGCGCGTCGCCGGATACCAGGGCGCGGCCGTCGGCGACGAGGTAGGCGCTGTGGCCGTCGGTGTGGCCGGGACTCGCGACGGGGACGGGCGCACCCGGGAGATCGAGCGGTTGCCGCTCGTCGACGGCGGCGTCGACGGGGAAACCCGACGCCCGTGCCAGGCCCGCGCGGCTGAGGACACCGAGCGGAGTGGTCTTGGCGAGCCATGCCCATAGTCGCGGATTCGCGACCTGCGGGGCGAGGTCGAGTGCATTGGCCTGCTGAAGGTGGTGGCGCAGCGCGTGATCCACCTCGACCGCATCCATGTAGACGTCGAACCCGTACTGCGCCTGCAGCTTCACGAGGCCGCCGAGGTGATCCACGTGGGCGTGGGTGAGCAGCGCGCCGCGCACATCCTCGGGCGAGCGGCCGATCCGCTCGATGGATTCGACGACCTGACCGGCCTGCCCCGGGTAACCGCCGTCGATCAGCGTCAGTTCACCGTCCTCCTCCAGGAGGATCCAGTTCACGACGTCGGTGGAGACGAAGTGCGTCGTCGAGGAATCGCCGTCGACCCGGGTGATCGTCATCGGCCGCGAGGTGCCGAACGGGCGCCGCATCGTGATCACTTCCGGACGACGAGGACGAACGGGCCGCGCTCGGTGACGTCGAAGCGCGGGTCGTCGAAGACCGTGGGGTCGAAGGTGACCGTGTAGCGCTTCACGTTCGGGTCGTTGGGATAGACGTCCTCGGCGAGACGGAGTGTGTAACCGTCTGCGCTGTACCGGAACAGGAAGACATTCGGCGGAGTCCACGGCGAGCGGTCGAGGGCGTCGACGAGCTGGTCGGCGTTCTCACTCTCCGCCCATCGCGCGATCGCCGCTGCGCGCTTGTCGAATTCGGCGAGCGGATTCGCGTAGTGGGAGGTGAGTCCCTGGAAACCCCAGTAGGGGTAGATCGACAGGAACCCGAAATCGGCGGTGAGAACGACGTTGTCGGTGCGCGGCTTGCCGGTCTGCTCACGGATCAGTGTGTCCAGCTCCGCGAAATACGATTCGGCGCCGGCCGGGCGGGCATCGGCGCGTTCGCCGTAGCCGTCGGTGTCGGTGTAGGCGGTGGTGATCTCGGTCCCCAGATGGCCCGGGATGCTCTGTGCCATCGCGATGGCCGAGAGAACGGCGAGTGCCCCCACGACGACGCGCACGTCGCCGAACCGGCGCACTGCCCAGTGCGTGAGATCGACGACGCCGAAGACCCCGGCCGCGCTCAGGGTGGCGACCAAGATGGGCTCGAGGCGGAACGAGAGCAGGGTGGTGCCCAGTGCGGTCATCAGCATCGACAGCAGACAGAAGAGGTAGACCGTGACGACCGTGACGCCCATCGCCAGGGCGACGGTGCGTGTGCGGAAGCGCAACAGGATCCACAGGAGGCCGATCATCGTGATGGCGCCGACGAGATCCAGGCCGAACATCGGGAGCGGCAACACCGAACCGCGCTCGGGCAGATAGTGTTCGGCGGTCCCCCCGCTGGCGGGGGTATTGGTCAGGCGCGCCCAGAGGTAGGGCGCCCAGACCAGCAGTGCGATCAGTCCGGAGATGACCCCGACGGCGACCAGGCGACCGACCACCGCGAGCACCACGCCGCGTCGTCGGCTCGTGACGGTCGCCGATGGAGTGGCCTTGTTCGACGCGCCCAGCCATCCCTGCACAGCGAAGTAGCCGACCAAGAGGACGGCGGTGAGGGCGAACAAACCGGTGTAGAGCGTGTAGGTCGCGGCCGAGATACCCAGGAACACACCGGACGCCGCCACGGCAGGCCAGCTCGTCGCGCCGAACAGCGGGCCCACCGGTCCGTCGGCGGCTCGCGTTCGCCCGCGCAGCGCGTAGGTCAGGGTGATCAGCATCGGCACGCCGATCAGCACCAGAATTGCGGCGTACGGTTCCGGCGAGGCATACAGGAGAGTGACGGTCGTGACCGCGAGACCGAGCGCGACACCGCGATCCGCGCCGAACATGCGGATGAACAGGATGACGCCCACGGCTGCCGCGACCGACATCGACACGATCGCCCACGTCTTGTAGGCCTCCCAGCCGGGCTGGCCGAGCAGGTTGGCGAAGCGGCCGCCCCACCAGAACCAGCCGGCCGGGTAATAGGGCGCCAGGTCGGTGTAGGTCATGTCCGCGAGGTGCGGGCTCGACGTCATCCGGGTGAGGTACTCGGTGCGGAACTCCTGATCGACCGACAATCCGAACAGGTAGAGACGTGTTGCGCCCAGCGGCATTCCGATGGTGACGGTGACGAACCCCGACATCGCGGCCGCGGACAGCGCCGGCACCAGCAGGCGTCCCTTGCCGTACCGGTAGAGCAGTGCGGCCACCACCAGGATGGCGATGGCGAGCACCTGCCCGGCGGTCGTCAGCGACCGGGTCACGTTGGAGGAGTTGAACGCCGGCCAGTCGACGGTTCCGATGGCCG
This sequence comes from Gordonia sp. McavH-238-E, assembly GCF_022348225.1. Classification (NCBI taxonomy): domain Bacteria; kingdom Bacillati; phylum Actinomycetota; class Actinomycetes; order Mycobacteriales; family Gordoniaceae; genus Gordonia; species Gordonia sp. McavH-238-E. The sequence continues at coordinate 340,117 of NZ_JAKRFE010000007.1, read as the reverse complement.
TCAGTCCCGCCATCGACACCGCCCCGCCGACCACCACGGCGATCAGCAGTGACAGTGCCGTCCGCCCGTAGCCCGTTGGACTTCGACGGTCGGCCGGCGAGGTTTCCCCCGCTCCCTGTGGTGCGGGCGGCGAGTCTCCCCCCGCTCCCTGAGGAGTCCCGGAGCTTGCGGGCGGCGAGTCTCCCCCCGCTCCCTGAGGAGTCCCGGAGCTTGCGGGCGGCGAGTCTCCCCCCGCTCCCTGAGGAGTCCCGGAGCTTGCGGAGGGACGTCTCGAAGGGTCAGGTCGGTTCATCACGTCCACTCAGACTCGGCGATTCAGCGATCAGATCGGCAGCTTGCGGAAGATCGGCCGCGGGATGTGGCGCAGCACCATCATGATGTAGCGGAACGGTCCCGGCACCCAGACGATCTCCTTGCCCTTGGTGGCCGCGGCCACGGCGAGGCGCCCCACATCTTCCTTGTCGACCGTGAGCGGCGCTTCCTTGACATGCGCCGACAACCGGGTCCGCACCTGGCCGGGACGGATGACGAGGACGCGAGCACCGAAGGGGCGCAGCGCCTCTCCGAGTCCGAGGTAGAACCCGTCGAGGCCGGCCTTGGTGGACCCGTAGACGAAGTTGCTGCGACGGACGCGCTCGCCGGCGACCGAACTCATGGCGATGATCTGGCCGTGTCCCTGGGCCTTGAACTTCTCACCGAGCAGCACGCCGACGGACACCGCTGCGGTGTAATTGATCTCGGCTTCGGCGACGGCGAGGCCGTGATCCTGCCAGGCCTGTTCGTCGTCGCCCTGGATGCCGAAGGCGACGATCGCGACGTCGACGTCGCCGTCGGCGAATGCCTTGTCGATGACGGCCCGGTGGGTGTCGGTGGCGCGGGCGTCGAAGTCGATCTGGGTGACCTCGGTGGCGCCGGCGTTCTTGGCCTTCGCCACGGCCGCGGCGGCGGTGGGATCACCCGGCAGGGTGGCGAGGATGACCCGCGCCGGGCCCTTGGTCAGGTACTCGGCGGTGATGGCGAGCCCGATCTCGGAGCTGCCGCCCAGGACCAGGATGGACTGCGGGGCGCCCACGGCGTTCAACATGTGTACTCGCTTTCGATGACGTGCAGGTCGGTGGGGTGCGTCGGAAAGGCTGGGAGTCAGGCGAGTTCGAGTCGCCGGCCCATGTCCGACATGAACACCCGGTTGGGGTCGATCCGACGACGCGTGGCGATCCACTTGTCGATCTCCGGGTACATGGCGTGAAAGTTCTCGGCCGAGGTGCGCGAGTCCTTGGCGGTGTAGAGGCGGCCGCCCATCGACATGACGCGGCGGTCGAGCTCGTTGAGGAACTCGGCGAGACCGGCCTTGACGGGGAAGTCGAGGCAGACGTTCCAGCCCTTGAACGGGAAGCTCAGGGGCGCCCGGTTGCCCTCGCCGAAGAGCTTGATGACGTTGAGGAAGCTGACGTGGCCCGACGCCTGGATGTCCTCGATGAGTGCGGTGAACTCGCCCTCGTTGCCGGTCGGCACGATGAACTGGTACTGGCAGAAGCCGCCACCGCGTCCGTACGCGTTGTTCCAGTCACCGAACACGTCGAGCATGTGATAGAACTGCGCGAGATTTTTGACCTTGCCCTCGCTCGGCGGTCCGATCCGGTAGTAGGCCTCGCCGACCGCGGAGAAGCTGAGCTTGTTGGCGAGCCCGCGCGGGAAGATGTCGGGGAACCGGACCAGCGGCTTGTTGTTGAACGACAGCGGGTTGTCCCGGTACTTCTCCGGCATTTCGTCGACGCGGGCGAGGTTGCCCCGCGAGAAGGTGCCGCGGCCCAGCTTGGGCGGTGCGCTGATGGTGTCGAACCAGCCCGAGGCGTACTCGTACCCGTTCTCGAAGCCGTCCTCGAGGTGCAGGTCGATGGTTTCCTGCAGCGAGCCGGTACGAGCGGTGTCGGCGATGAAGTACGCGCTCTCGGTGCGCTTCATCTGGATCGTCGCGCGCAACACGATCCCGGTCAGTCCGATGCCGCCGATGGTCGCCCAGAAGAGTTCGCCGGTGGGATCGTCGGCCGAGCCGCCCGGGGTCAGGGTCAGGACCCGTCCGTCGGCGACGAGGAGTTGCATCTCGACGACATGATTGCCGAAGCTGCCCTGGCTGTGGTGGTTCTTGCCGTGGATGTCGTGCGCGATCGCGCCGCCCACCGTCACCTGGCGGGTGCCCGGAAGAACCGGCACCCACAGGCCGTGCGGGAGCGCTGCCTGCATGAGCGCGTCCAGGGAGACACCGGCATCGACATCGACGGTGGCCGATTCGTCGTCGATGGCATAGATCCTGGTCAGTGGCGTCATGTCGATAGTGAGGCCGCCGCTGTTCTGGCCCGACTCGTTGTAGGAGCGACCGAGTCCGCGGGCGATGACGCCGCGCTTGAGGTAATCCGGCTTGTCCGCGTTGTCGTCGGCCACGCGGGCCACGGCCTCGGCGATGACCTCGGGGTACGGCGTGGACAGGACATGACCCTCGATCGGGGTGGTGCGAGACCAGCCCACGAGCTTGCGGGTCGTGATCGGCAGCAACTCTTCAGTAGACATCGCTAGAGAGGGTACCTGGGCGAGGTGCTCACCGACCGTCATGCCGGGGCCGGGTCCGGGAGGCGCACCGGTGGACACGAGGGTCGTCGGTGCCATCAGGAAACGAACCATTGACTGATGGCACGATCCGTGGTGGCATGCATCACAGACGCAGTCCCGCGTACGACGAGGAGTCCGGCATGGAAGCGCTCAGTGATGTGACCCGTTCCGACGACGGGATCGACGAGGTGTCGCAGCGACTCCTGGCGTCGGCCGCGCGGTTGTCGCGCAATGCGCTGACGGAGATCGACTGGGAGGCGCCGCTCGACCCGGGCAAGTACGGCTGCAGCCCGGAATGGTCGACGCTGTACGGCACCGCGTACTGGGACGAGATGACCGAGCAGCAGCGGATCGCCCTCACCCGGCACGAGACAGCCTCGATCATGAGCATCGGCATCTGGTTCGAGATGATGCTGCAGGAGATGGTGATCCGCGACCAGTACCTCGGGGACTATCACCGGCCGGAGTTCCAGTTCGCGCTGACCGAGGTCGCCGACGAGTGCCGGCACTCGCTGATGTTCGCCAAGACGTCGTACAAGCTGACCGGGACCAGCTATACGCCGCACCCGCGCCTGGGTCGCTTCGGCAAGCTGTTCATGCGGGTTGCCGGCAGCGAAGTCGCCTACGCCGGAATCCTTGCCGCGGAGGAGGTCCTGGACGTGCTGCAGCGCGGGTGCATGCGCGACGACCGGGTGCTGCCGCTCGTGCGGACCGTCAACGAGATCCACGTCCTGGAAGAATCCCGGCACATGCGATTTGCTCGCGAAGAGGTCCGCCAGTCGATGCAGGACGCCAATTGGTTTCGACGACAGTTCAGTTCGGTGATCACCGCGATGGCAGTGTCGTACATCCTGGTCAGTCTCGTCCGTCCCAAGGCCTACGCCGACGCCGGCTTGGACCACCGTCGCGCCGTGGGGGAGATGCGCCGCAACCACCACTTCCAATCGATGGTCCGCTCGGGCTGCGCGCACCTGATGGGTTTTCTCGACGACGTCGGCCTGCTCACCCGGCCCGCGGCGCGCATCTACCGCAAGGTGCACATGCTCTGACGGCGCGACGAGACCGTCTACTCGACGTTGTCCACGGTCTCATCGGCGTGCTCGAGAACGCCCGCACCGCCTTCGGCGAGTTGGGCGCGTGAGGTGTCCTTCAGTGCGACTCCCGATCGTCCGAGTTTGCGGGCGCCGTCGACGAGGGATGCGGTGATGGCGGCCGCGGTCGTGTAGTCGAGACCGTCGGGCGGATGGATGTTGGAGATGCAGTTCCGGTCGGCATCGCTGCGCCCCGGTCGGGGGAGGTGGGTGAGGTAGATCCCCAGGCTGTCCGCGACCGACAGACCGGGACGTTCGCCGATGATCACGATGATCGTCTGCGCGCCGAGGGCTTCGCCGATGTGATCACCCAGGGCGACCCGGGCCTGGGTGGCGATCACCGGGGGTGCGATCGAGAACCGCGAGCCCAACTCGTCGATGAGCGCCGCGAGCAGTCCGCGTCCGTGGTCGACGAGCGCGCGCGGCGACAGGCCGTCGGCGAGCACGATCCCGACGTCCGAGCCGGTCTCGGGCAGATGTGAGAGGTCGTCGGGCTGCCGTCCGAGGTCGGGTCGTCGTAGATACTCACCGCGGGACCCGGCTCTGCTGGAGACGTGCAACGCCGGCTCGATGTCGACGTCGCTGATCTGCTCGGTGAGGGCGGCGACGTCGAGTGGTTCGTGAACGGCATCGCGGGCGGCGGAGTGGGCGGCCTTGAACTCGAGCACCCGCCGCGACGGGAGCGAGTTCCCCGCCCGGCCGAGTCCGATGCGCGCCTGTGTGGTCTGTCGCAACTCGGCCCAGGGGTCCTGCGCCGGCCGGGAGGAGGCGTTCATCGGGCCACGGTCAGTGATCGCAGGGGTGAGGTGTCCAGATCGACGGGCAGGATGCGTCCGTCGGGGTCGACCATGCCGAGCCCGGCGAGCCAGGTCTCGAACTCCGGGGCAGGGCGAAGGCCCAGTGCGCGGCGAACATACAGCGCGTCGTGGAACGACAGGCTCTGGTAGCCGAGCATGACATCGTCGGCGCCCGGGACCGCGATGACGAAGGCCGCCCCGGCAACGCCGAGCAGGGTCAGCAGAGTGTCCATGTCGTCCTGGTCTGCTTCGGCGTGATTGGTGTAGCAGACGTCCACGCCCATGGGGAGGCCGAGGATCTTGCCGCAGAAGTGGTCCTCGAGGCCGGCCCGGATGATCTGCTTTCCGTCGTAGAGGTATTCGGGCCCGATGAATCCGACGACCGTGTTGACGAGCAGGGGTTCGAGGATGCGGGCCACTGCGTAGGCGCGCGCCTCCAGGGTCTGCTGATCGACGGGTTTGCCGCCGGTCCCCAGGTGAGCGTTCGCGGAGAGCGCCGACCCCTGCCCGGTTTCGAGATACATGAGGTTGTCGCCGACCGTGCCGCGATGCAGCGACCGTGCGGCCTCGTTGGCTTCGCGCAGGATCGAGATGTCGATCCCGAAGCTGCTGTTGGCCTTCTCGGTTCCGGCGATGGACTGGAACACGAGGTCGACCGGCACGCCTTGGTCGATCATCTCGATCGTGGTGGTGACGTGGGACAGGACGCAGGACTGCATCGGAATTCCGAAGCGTTGCCGTATGTCGTCGAGCAGGTGCAGCAGGTCGGAGGTGGCGTGAGGTGAGTCGGTTGCCGGGTTGATCCCGATGACCGCGTCCCCGCACCCCATCAGCAGTCCGTCCAGGGTTGCTGCGGCGATGCCGCGGGGATCGTCAGTGGGGTGGTTGGGCTGTAGGCGGGTGGAGATGCGTCCGGGCAGTCCGACGGTCGTGCGGAATGCTGCGGAGACCGTTGCTGCCGACGCGGCCAGGATCAAGTCCTGGTTGCGCATGATCTTCGACACCGCGGCAACCATCTCTGGTGTCAGTCCCGGTGCGACCGCGGCGATTCGGGCGGCGCTGTCCTTCCGGACCGCGGTTTCCAGGAACCAGTCTCGAAGGCCGCCGACGGTGAGGTGTGCGACCGCCTGGAACGCGCGGCGGTCGTGGGTGTCGATGATCAGTCTGGTGACTTCGTCTGTCTCGTAGGGAACGACGGGATTCTCGAGGAAGGTCGTCAGCGGGAGGTCGGCGAGTTGCCATGCCGCAGCTGCACGTTCGGCATCGGACTCGGCGGCGCACCCGGCGAGTTCGTCGCCGGAGCGACGGGGGGTGGCCTTGGCCATCAGGTCGACCAGCCCGTCGAATGTGTATGTCGTGCCCGAGATGGTCTGGGTGTAGCTCATCGGAGATCCTCCTCGGCTTCGGCGAGGGCGGCGAACTCCTCGTCAGGAGAGTTGGCCACCAGGTGATGGCGGCTGTACAGCGCGAAGTACAGCATGAACAAGGCGAACACACCGAGGCAGCACAACGCTGCGACCACGTCGACCAGGAACGTCGCGATGACGGCGATCAGTGCGACGACGAGGGCGAAGCCGGTGGTGACGACGCCACCGGGGGTGCGGTAGGGGCGATTCATGTCGGGTTCCCGCCGCCGCAGGATGATGTGACTGACCATCATCAGCACGTAGCTCGACGCCGCGCCGAAAACGGCCATGTTCAGCAGCAGGTCACCTTTCCCGGTCAGCGACAACAGGAAACCGATGATGCCGGGCACGATCAGCGCCAGGGTCGGCGCCTTGCGCTTGTTGGTCACCGACAACACGGGCGGCAGATAGCCTGCGCGCGAGAGCGCGAACAACTGTCGCGAGTATGCGTAGATGATCGAGAAGAAGCTCGCGATCAGTCCGGCCAGCCCGATGTAGTTGACCACCTTGGCCATCGACGAATCCCCGAGTGCCTCGACGAGCGGATTGCCCGACTCCGACATCGGCCCTGCGCCACCCGCGCCGGTGGTGAGGAACAGCACGGTCACGCAGGTGACGAGCAGAACGCTGATCGCGGCGATGATGCCCCGCGGCACGTTGCGTTCGGGATCGGCGGCCTCCTCGGCTGCGAGCGGCACGCCCTCGATGGCCAGGAAGAACCAGATCGCGAACGGAATCGCCGCCCAGATGCCGAGGTAACCGAACGGCAGGAACGATGACGCCCCGGCTGCGTCGGTCGGTGCGATGTCGGTGAGATTGCCGACCTCGAAGTGCCCGATCGCGGTGATCGCGAAGATCACCAGGCCGATCAGCGCAATCGCGGTGATCGCGAACATCACCTTCAATGCCTCACCGGCGCCCGACAGGTGAATCCCGATGAAGATCGCATAGACGGCCAGATAGACCCACCAACCGTCGGTGATCCCGAACAGGTTCAACGATTCGACGTAGGCGCCGATGAACGTGGCAATCGCGGCCGGTGCGATCGAGTACTCGATCAAAATCGCTGTGCCCGTGGCGAAGCCGCCCCATGGACCGAGGGCGCGGCGCGCGAACGTGTAACCGCCACCGGCCGCGGGGAGGGCCGAGGACAGTTCTGCCATTCCCAGCACGAGGCACAGGTACATGGCCGCGATCACCACCGCGGCGATCGCGAGCCCGCCGAAACCGCCCTGCGCCAGTCCGAAATTCCACCCCGAGTAGTCGCCGGAGACCACGTAACTCACGCCCAGGCCGGCGAGCAGCAACCACCCCGCGGTCCCGCCCTTGAGCTGGCGTCTTGCCAGATAGTCCGGAGACTCCGAATGGCTGTCCGCACCCCCGGCGTGGTGCGCGCTCGCCGAATCGTCGATGGCCATGATGGCCTCCCTTTACTCAGGGGCCAGCCACTCGGTTCTCCGGGCAACACTGGTCCAAGAAAATGTGACGCCCGACACTAAGTCGCGCAACGTTGCAACCGAGTTGGCCAGGTTGATCACCTACCCGACCGGCCAGGTCGATCGGCCTGCGCACCCTGCCCGCGCCACGGCGGGCCGCAGGGCCCACCTGTTCTGACGGACCAGGGTCGACGGTGCCGTGGATCAGGAATCGTGACGCGGGGGAGTGATGATCGCGGCGTTGACCAACGACAGCAGGTCCTCGACCCCGGTGCCGTCGGGCAGCTCGGTGGCGAAGTCGGTCTCCAGCGAGGCCAGCCCGTGCGCCATCGCGAAGGTCGCGATCGCGATGAGATTGCCGGGCACTCCGCCGCCCCAGCCGTCATCCGCGGCGTCGGAGACCGTGCGCATGTGGAGTTCCCACGCCCGTGCCCGCGCCGCGACCAGCTCCGGGGCTTTGTTGTCGACCAGGCGTGAACCCATCATCAGGCCGACCGCGGCGCGGTGGTCGCGCGCGAACCGGACGTAGACCTGGCCCAGAGTGGCCACCGCCTCTCCGAGCGGCGCATTGCCGGGCAGCTGTTCGAGCGCACGGGTGTGCTCGGCGTGCAGGGTGTCGAACCCCTGCACGGCCACCGCCGTGAACAGCGCACGGCGATCGGCGAAGTGGTGGGCCACCGACTGATGGGTGATTCCCACGCGGCGAGCGATGGCGCGCAGGCTCGCCTTCTCCGGACCGGCCTCGTCGAGCTCGGCGACGGCCGCGACGAGCAGCGCCTCCCGGACCTCGGGTGTGGTCCGGCGTCGGATCGGGCAAGCCGGCTTCTGCATGTCCGCGATTATGTCCCACCCATGCGGGTGAGTTGGCGGACTCGAGCCGCCGGGGCACGTGCTCGAGGCACGTCTCGGACCCCTCACTGCCGCCACGATCCGTTAGGTTAGGATGCGCTAACTGGCAGGGTCGGGGTTGACCGGTGCCGCTCTCGGCAGCGCCGATTCGTGAAAGGGCTTGTTGCATGCGTGCGTCCGTGGTTCGACGTGGAGTGGTGCTGGCGGCGGCGATCGTCGTGGGATTGGCGGGGTGCTCGTCTCAGTCGGACGGCGAGGACGACTCGGCTGCCGGTGGCGGAACACAGAGTGTGGAGCATGCCCGCGGCACGGCAGACGTTCCGACGAATCCGCAGCGGGTCGTCGTGCTCGAGCCGGTGGAACTGGATACCGCGGTCGCGCTCGGGGTGACGCCGGTGGGCGCCGCGGTGGCCAGCAACGTGGCGGGGATTCCGAAGTATCTGGGCGTCGATGGGGTGGAGCCGGTCGGAACGGTGCCGGAACCCGATCTGGAATCGATCGCCGCCTTGAAGCCGGACCTGATCCTGGGTACCGAGTCTCGTCATTCCAAGCTGTACGACCAGCTCGAGTCGATCGCGCCGACGGTCTTCATGGCGTCGCAGGCGGACCCCTGGCAGGAGAACGTCCTCCTGGTCGGGCAGGCGTTGGGCCGCAAGGACAAAGCGCAAGAAATGCTGAACGGCTTCAACGAGCGGTGCGCCCAGATCAAGGACACCTATGACGTCGAGGGCGAGACAGCGAATCTGATCCGGCCGCGCGACGAGACGACACTGAGCCTGTACGGACCGATCAGCTTCGCCGGCGGGACCCTGCAGTGTGTGGGGTACACGATCCCCGACCGCGAATGGGAAGACGGTCTGCAGGCGGACATCTCGCCGGAGAACATCCGGCAGGCGGTGGCCGACGACGTGTTCATCACGACGAGAGATGTCGACGACCCGTCGACGATCCCTGCTGCCATCACCCAGAACCGGGCTGCGTTTCCGTCGGTGACATTGGTGGACACCAGCTATTGGATCTCGGGAGTCGGGCTCAAGGGCGGCGCACTTGTTCTCGACGACATCGAGCGGTTCCTCCAGAAACCCTGATGTCGTCGTTGATCGACGCACCCGCCGGCACCGGCAGCGAGAACGCGGCGTCCGAACGGATGCTGCGGGCCTTGCCGACGCCGATCGGCCTGGTGGGTGTGGCGCTGCTTCTCATTGTCGCGGTGGCGATGTCGCTGATGATCGGGTCGAACTCGATCACACCGGCAGCGGTGCTCGAGGTTCTCCGGGGTGGCGGTTCGCCCGAGGCGCGGTACGTGGTCATGGAGCTGCGGATCCCGCGTACGGCCGTCGGCCTGGTGGTGGGGGCGGCACTTGGCGCCGCCGGCGCGTTGATCCAGGCGTTCACCCGTAATCCGCTCGCCGACCCGGGCATCCTGGGAGTCAACGCGGGCGCTGCGTTCGCGGTTGCGGTCGGAGTGGCGTTCTTCGGGTTGCAGAGCATTCTCACCTCGGTCTGGCTGGCGCTTCTGGGGGCGCTGGTGGTCACGCTCGGGGTGTATGTCATCGGTTCGTCGGGCCGCGGTTCGGCCGACCCGGTGCGCCTCACCCTGGCCGGCGTGGCGCTGGGCGCGGTGTTCTCCGGCATGACCACGGGTATGACGCTGAGCAATCCGGATGCCTTCGAGCACATGCGTTCGTGGAATGCGGGCTCGCTGGTCGGTCGCGGGCTGGATGTGCTGGCCCCGACCGTGCCGCTCGTCGCGGTCGCCTTGCTCGCGGCGTTCGTGCTGGCCGCCGGGTTGAATGCGCTCGCGCTGGGCGAGGATGTCGCGCGGGCGCAGGGGGCGAACGTGCGCGCCCTCCGCATCGGCGTCATCGCGTCGGTGACGGTTCTGGCAGGCACCGCTACCGCGCTCGCCGGGCCGATCGCCTTTGTGGGACTGATGGTTCCGCATGTGGCGCGGTGGTTGTTCGGGGTGGACCAGCGCAGGATCCTGGCGGCGTCGGTAGTCCTGGCGCCGGTGCTCGTCCTCCTCTCCGACGTGCTGGGGCGAATCCTCATCTCGCCGGCGGAGATTCCGGTCGGCATCGTCACGGCGTTCGTCGGGGCGCCGGTACTGATCCTGTTGGTTCGGCGGCAGAAAGCGAGCACGCTGTCATGACCGGCACCGGGTTGATCGACGTCGGTTACCGACGGCGGGTGATCGGCGTCGGTCCGTACGCGGTGCCGGTGCGGGCGCGCAGCGTGGCCGTGGGTGTCGGCCTCGGTCTCGCCGTCGTCGTCCTCGGTGTCGTGGCACTCGGGCTGGGAACCTATCCGTTGTCGCCACTTGCCGTCGTCGAGACCCTGCTGGGCGGGGGCGACGCGCTCGATCGCACCGTGGTCTTCGAATGGCGACTGGCACGCACCCTTGCCGCGATCATTCTCGGCGCACTACTGGCGGTGGCCGGTGCGATCTTCCAGACGGTGACCCGGAACCCGCTGGCCAGTCCGGACATCCTGGGTCTGTCCAACGGGGCGTTCACCGGCATGCTCGTCACCGTTGTGGTGTTCTCGGCGAGCTGGTCGCAGATCGCAGCCGGAGCGGTCGTCGGTGGTGTGGTGACCGCCGCAGTCATCTGGATGCTCGCCTACAAGGGCGGATTGCAGGGTTTCCGCCTCATCGTCACCGGCATCGGGGTGGCGGCGATGCTGGCGTCGCTCAACACGTGGATGCTCCTCGAGGTCGAGCTGGACACCGCGATGTTCGCCTCCGCCTGGGGCGCGGGTAGCCTGAACGGTGTCACCGCAACGCCTTTGATCGGTGCCGTAGGCGTGGCGATCGTCCCGGTGATGGTGCTGGCGGTCCTGACGCCGCGGCTGCGGCAGCTCGACCTCGGTGACGACGTCGCCGCGGCCACCGGTGCCCGCCCCGCTCTCGTTCGCACAGTGGTACTGCTCAGCGCCGTCACACTCGTGTCCGCGGCGACCGCGGTCATCGGGCCGGTCGCCTTCATCGCCCTCGCGGCCCCGCAGATCGCACGACGACTGTCCGCGACTCCGTATCTGTCGCTGACGGTATCGGCGCTCGTGGGGGCACTGTTGCTGTTGGCGTCCGATGTGATCGCCCAGCACGTTCTGCCCGTGACGCTGCCCGTCGGCGTGGTCACCGTCTCGGTGGGAGGCATCTACCTCGTCGCCATGATCATCCAGGAGATCCGTCGTCGTGCCTGATAAACACTCACCCACATCCGGTAACCGGCCCCGCACGTCGACGGAGGGCTCCGTGCGGTTGCGCGCCGACGACGTGACCCTCGGCTACGACGGCAAGACCATCATCGCCGGGCTGAGTGCGTCGATCCCGGACCGGTCGTTCACCGTGATCATCGGCCCGAACGCGTGTGGCAAATCCACACTTCTCCGTGGCCTGTCACGACTTCTCGCGCCCACGTCCGGGCAGGTGATCCTCGACGGCAAGGCGATCTCGAGCCGGCCGGCGAAAGACGTGGCGCGGCGCCTCGGTCTGCTCCCACAGTCCGCGATCGCGCCGGACGGGATCACCGTCGCCGATCTCGTTGCGCGGGGGCGATATCCGCACCAGGGTCTGCTGCGGCAGTGGAGCAGTGCCGATGAGCAGGCGGTCCTCGACGCGCTCGAGGCCACGGGGACTGTCGATCTCGCCCCGCGACGCGTCGACGAGCTCTCCGGCGGGCAACGCCAACGCATCTGGGTGGCCATGGTGTTGGCGCAGGAGACCGATCTTCTCCTCCTGGATGAGCCGACAACATTTCTCGACATCGCCCACCAGGTGGAGCTCATGGAGTTGTTCGCGCATCTCAATCGCCAGGGACGTACCGTCATCGCGGTCCTGCACGACCTCAATCACGCAGCCCGGTACGCCGATCACATCATCGCCATGCGGGAGGGTGAGATCCTCGCGGCAGGCCCACCCGCGGAGGTGGTCACCAGCCAACGGGTCGAAGAAATCTATGACCTGCCCAATGTCGTCGTCGCCGATCCCATCACCGGCGGGCCCCTCGTCGTACCCCGTCCGATGCCCGTCGGATCCATCGCGCACGAGGAGGCAGCACAATGACGCAGTCGATCGAATCGACCCGACCGTGGGAGTACAGCGCGTTCCCGGTGACAGTCTCTGGCACACAAAGGATCTCGCCGGCCTTCATCCGCGTCACCCTGCTCGACCCGTCGCTGGGGAATTTCGCTCCCTGGGGCCTCGACCAACGCATCAAGCTCGTCCTGCCCATGGTCGACGGCACCGAACCCGACTTCGGACTCCTCGAGGACCCGACCCCGCACCCGAAGCAGTGGTACACCCGTTGGAAGGAGCTCCCGGCGGACCGCAGGAACGAGCTGCGGACTTACACCCCGTCGGCGATCCGTCCCGACCAGGGTGAGATCGATGTCGACGTGTTCGTCCACGAGCCGGCCGGGCCGGCTTCGCGGTGGGCTCTGACCTGTTCGGCCGGCGACCGTCTCGTGATCACCGGGCCGGACGTCCGGGTCGGGCGCACCGGTTATGGAATTCACTACCAGCCACCTCACGCACCTGATCGGTTGCTCCTGATCGGTGATGAATCCGCGATGCCGGCGATCGGCAACATCATTGCCGCCACGCCGCCCACCACCCGCACGGATGTGTTGCTCGAACTCGCCGACCCACTCGACGACATCGTCGGCGCGGGTCATCCGCACGCTCGGATACAGCACGTCACCCGCGGGCCCGACACGGGCCGACGGCTCGAAGAAGCGGTGCGGGACTGGGGTGCTCGGCATGCCGGCGACTTCCGGGACACGCTCCCGGCCGCCTACGCCTGGATCGCCGGTGAATCGACCACGACGACCCGGATTCGTCGGTACCTCACACACGAACTCGGCATGGACAAGAACCACGTCGCGTTCCTCGGATACTGGAAACTCGGTGGGCCGCTGGTCGGATGAGGGGCGGGGTCGAGAACCAGATCGCCTCGCCGACCCTCCGAGTCACCGCCCCATGGAGTAGAACTCGTCGTTGGGTGCGACCGCCGTCAGGTGTGCGAGACGGTTGGATGCGGCGAAGAACGCCGTGATCGCACCGATGTCCCAGATCTCGTCGTCGGTGAGCCCCGCTGACCGAGCCCGGGCCATGTCACTGTCCGCGAACAGTTCCGGTGTCCTGGTGAGGGCGAGACTGAGATCGACGATCGCGCGCTGTCGACCATCCAGGTTCGCGCCCGCCGGGTTGGTTGCGACGTGATCGGACAGGTGTGAGTCCTTGGACCGCACACGCAGAATGGCGCCGTGGGCGACGACGCAGTAGATGCACCGGTTCGCTCCGGACGAGGCGACCACGACCAGTTCGCGCTCGGCTTTCGACAGTGGCCCGGGTTGGTCCATCAGGACGTCGTGGTAGTCCAAGAAGGCTCGCAACTCGTTCGGTCGGTGTCCCAGTGCGCGGAAGATGTTGGGGACGAAGCCCGACTTCGACGCGATGGGTTCGATCCGTTCACGAAGGTCAGGTGGCAGGTCGGCAAGCTCGGTCAGGGGAAACCGACTCGTACTCATGGGCAACGCCTTCCGTCACAGGGGCAGACTCTGTTCGCTGCGCGACAAGCCAATGCTCGCGCCTGGTGACGTGACTCACCACCCCCGGAAGGAGGGGGCGAAACCTTGCCAACGACCGATGTCACATATAGAGTCCCTGCCACTGGCAGTCTGAGTGTGGTCAGACCCGGGAAAGTCCAGGTCGAACCGCACGAGGGCTGATGTCGATGGGGGTCCGATGAAGAAATCCGGTGCACGTGGCGGCTCGCTGTGGATCGTTCTGGTGGTCATTGCCGTGATGGCGGTGTCGGCGTTCTATGTGGGCAAACTGCGTTTGAGTGAGATCCCGGACCGGGCGATCGGGCACTCACCCCCGGCGCCGCAGGCGGGCGTCGTGCGCGACAAGTCGATCGAGTACGTGGTGACCGGCCCGGCGGGATCATCCGCGCGGGTGTCCTACATCGAGCCCAGCGGGCGGGTCGTCGACGACAAGGTGTCCGTTCCGTGGCGGGTGGTGCTCCGAACGCGGAAACTGACGACATCCGTCGGGGTCCTGACCCAGTCATCGGGCCGCGGAACGGTGTCATGTGCGGTGCGGGTCAACGGATTCGAGCGCGCGCGGCAAGCCGGCTCGGGCGCCGACGGCAGCACGGTCGCCAACTGTCTGGTTCCGGTGGCGTAGATGAGCACCGACGACGGGGAACGGCAGATGGCCACCACACGCGGACGGCTCGCGCGCCTTCGGCACGGGCTCTTCGCGGAGATCCGGCGACCCGTGCACCGCGAGGTGCTCCGTGACGGGGCATCGTCGCGTCCCCTGTTCGCGCGCTTCCTGTACGCCTGTTCGATCCCGGTCATCGCCATCTGGCTGCTCATCGCCGGTGGTCTCAACATCGTTGTACCGCAGCTGGAATCGACGGTCACCGAACACGCCCGGTCCTTCCTGCCCGACGAGGCGTCGTCGGTGCAGGCGCTGGTCAAGATGGGCGAGTACTTCGGCGGCGGGGGCAGCAACAACTTCGTCTACGTCCTGATGGAGGGTGACGAACCGCTGGGACCGGAAGCTCGCACCTACTACAACGAACTCCTGGCCGAGCTGACCGCGGACACCGAACACGTGAACTCCGCGATGGACCTGTGGTCGAATCCCGATCTCGCCCCGGCGGCGCAGAGTTCCGACGGTCATGTCGCCTATGTGCTGGTCAACCTCGCCGGCAACATGGGCACGGCGCTGGCCATGGAGTCGACCCAGTCCGCGCGCGACACGATCGCCGCGTCGACGCCGCCACCCGGCATCGACGTTCACGTCACCGGACCGTCGGCCGTCGTCAACGACGAGATGGTGGCCATCAACGACTCCATCATCCTGCTGGTGTCGGTGTGCGCGTTGCTGGTCGGCGCCGTGCTGCTGCTCGTCTACCGATCTGTGGTCACCGCGATGGTCCCCCTGTTGGGCGTGGGACTGGCCCTGGCGGTGGCCCGCGCGACCATCTCCTTCCTGGCCGAGAACGAGGTCATCAAGGTCTCGATCTTCGCCGCGGCGCTGTCGGCGGTGATCGTCCTGGGCGCAGGCACCAACTACGGGATCTTCCTGGTGGGCCGCTATCAAGAGGCCCGACGTAAGGGGCGCGACCGGGAGGACGCCTATTACGACGCGCTGGCCGGTGTGCAGCACATCGTCGTCGCGTCGGCGCTGACCGTCGCGGGTGCGATGGCCTGCCTGGCGGCAACCCGACTCGCCATGTTCAGCACGTCGGGATTGCCCTGCACCATAGCAATTCTCATCACCCTCGCCGCTGCACTCACCCTCGGGCCGGCGGTCCTTGCGGTCGCGACCCGACTGGGTTTCGTGGAACCCCGGGAGTCGGCCTCACCGCGACGCTGGCGCCGCATCGGCACCACCGTCGCACGCTGGCCGGGTCCGGTACTCGCGGCGGCGCTCGCCGTTCTCGCGGTCATGATCCTTCCGCTCGCCATGTACGCGCCGAGCTACAACGAACGCCGCGCGCAACCGGCGGACTCGCCCGCGAACGTGGGATTCGCTGCGGCAGACAGGCATCTACCGCCCAACATCATGGCGCCGAGTGTGCTCATCGTCGAATCCGACCACGACATGCGCAATTCGGCGGATCTGATCGCACTCGCGCAGATGACCGACGCGGTCGCCTCGATCGACGGTGTGAACGCCGTCCAGGGCATCACCCGCCCCCTCGGGCAGACCCTCGACCAGGGAACCCTCACCTCGCAGGCCGGGTACATCGGCAACCGCTTCGGGCAGATGACATCGCTTCTGCGCGATCGGATCACCGATCTCGACGCGATCGGCGCAACGGTCGACCGCCTGGACACCGCCATCGACGGCGTCGACGCCGCGCTGCGGCAAGGGGCGGCCGGCGCGGGGTCGCTGTCCGACGCCACCACGCAACTGCAGCAGACCAGCGACTCGACGCTGGCCAAGGTCGACGAACTCTCGGCGGGGATCGCACCGATGCGCGGGCTGGTCCGGTCGATCCCGCAGTGTGGGGATGTCGCCGCGTGCCGCACCGCCTTGACCGGGCTGTCTGTTCTCGACGATGTTCCCGCCCTCCGCGAATCGGTCCGGGATCTCGCCAACGGCACGCGGTCCCTGAGCGGCGCCTTGCCCACCGCCGCCGAGCAGATCCCGACGCTGCGCGCCACGGTCACACAGATCCGTGACCTGGTCGGGCCGTTGCGCACGACCCTGGGGGCTCTCCTCCCGCAGGTGGGTGAGATCACCGACTTCCTCGACGAGGTCAGTGGCGCGTACTCGGCGGGCAGTCCCGCTGCCGGCGGATTCTTCCTTCCGAGCCAGGCGTTGGAGAGCCCGCTCTTCCAGAGCGGTATCCCGTACTACTTCTCCGACGACGGCAAGGCGACGCGGATGATCGTCACCCCGCAGCGTGAGGGATTCAGCCGTGACGCGATGGACGTGAGCGAGCACGTCATCCCGACTGCCCTGGGCGCGATCAAGGACACGTCCCTGGCCGGATCCACCGTCAGCATCGGCGGCCCCGGCGGGACCCTGCTGAACATCGAGTCGTTTGCGCACGAGGACTTCATCGCCATCGTCGTCGCCGCCTTCGCCTTCGTGTTCTGCGTCGTCCTGTTCCTGCTGCGCAGTCTGGTGGCGGCGCTCGCCGTGATCGGGACCGTCGGCCTGTCGTACCTGTCGGCAATGGGGGTGTCGGTGTTCCTGTGGCAGGGCATCATCGGCAATCCACTGCACTGGTCGGTCGCGCCGATCGCGTTCACCTTCCTGGTGGCCGTCGGCGCCGACTACAACATGCTGCTGGTCAGCCGCTTTCGTGAGGAGTACGGGGCCGGCGGCGGCACCGGGTTGATTCGCGCCATGGTCGGCACGGGAAGTGTTGTCACGCAGGCAGGTCTGACGTTCGGGATCACGATGCTGGCCATGCTCGCCAGCTACGCACACAATGTCGCGCAGATCGGCACGACCGTCGCCATCGGACTCCTGATCGACACTCTCATCGTGCGGACCCTGGTCATGCCGGCGATCGCACGTCTCTCCGGCCGGTGGTTCTGGTGGCCGACGCCGTTCGTGTCGCTACCTGCGCGACGGACCCGCCTGGAACCCGAACTCGACGAGCAGATGAGTCCGACCGTCGCGCAACGGCTCTGACGGTCGTTCGGATCCCGACCCGCTACTGCACCGGTTCGATGCGTAGCGAGCTGATGTGGCCGCCGGCGTCGACCGTGAACCGGTTGGCCAGATCCACTCTGCCGCCGGGGAAGTCGCCTTCGATGCGCTGGATGGCGATGACGGCGTCGCCGTCGCGCTCGATACGCATCAGTGTGGCCGTGTACGTGAACGGGCGGCGACAGCCGCGCGCCACGAGGCGATCGCGGCACGCCCGTCGTAAGTGTGTCCGTCGTCGACGACGGTGGCGAACTCGGCGAACAGCGCGGAGATCTGGGTCGGATCTGTGCTCGGTGTCGCCTCGAGGTATGTCTCGACGGCCGGCGGTGACTTCAGCCGAGCCACCCGTCTCAGCGCGAAAGCGTTGCGGTTCTACCACCGCGTCGGTCTGCTCGAGCCGGCTCGCATCGATGCCGCCACTCAGTATCGCTACTACACACCCGAGCAGATCGACGACGCACGTGTGATCCACCACCTCCGGTCACTCGACATGCCGGTCGAGGAGGTGCGCAGTGCGCTGACAGCGCCCTCCGCAGCTGCCAAGAACGAGATCATCGCCGATCATCTGCGTCGGATGGAGCAACGTCTCGCGGAGACGCAGTCCGCGGTGGAATCGCTGCGCCGACTGTTGACGGACTCGGCGCCCACGTCGGCGCCGATCGAGCGCCGTGTGGTCCCGGCAGTATCGGTCCTCGTCATTCGCGACACGATCGACCTGGTCGATCTCGGCGGATGGTTCACCCAGGCCAACGACGACCTGGACGACGAGCTCGAGCGTTCGGCGCTCTCCGCTCAGGGGCCTCGGGGTGGCCTGTGGTCGACGGAGCTGTTCCTCGACGAGCGCGGCGACTGCGCCGTCTTCTGGCCGGTGTCACCGACAGCCGCCGCGACGGGCGGCGGACGCGTGCGACGGGAGGACCTGCCGCCGGTTCACATGGCTGTCGCCACCCACCACGGCGACGACGCGACCATCGGTGATGTCTACGCCGACCTCGGGGCCTACGTCAGCGAGCACGGGATCGGTGCGACCGGGCCGGTCAGGGAGACGTATGTCGACGGCATCCCGGGCCAGAGCGGGACAACCGAGATCGCGTGGCCGGTCCACAACTGACCCCGGTGACGACAGGCCGCGGGTTTCACGGCCTCCGTCGAGGGGCACGCGGTGGACACAACCCGACGACAGGAGCCCGGCACATGAGTCACAAGCCTCCCAAGGACGTCCAGGAAGCAGCCCAGCGCGCGGTTCGATGGATCGACGACGGCAAGGCGGGGAAGGGATTCACCGACACCGGCCGCCATCGGGCCCACCAGTTGGCCGAGGGCAAGGACGTCGACGACGAGCAGATCCGCAAGATGCGCAACTACTTCTCCCGCCACGAGGTGGACAAGGACGCCACCGGGTTCAGCAACGGCGAAGACGGTTTTCCCTCGGCCGGACGTGTGGCCTGGGATGCATGGGGTGGCGACCCCGGACGCCGATGGGCGAACTCGCAGAAGATCGAGGGGGAGTGACCCGGGCCGCCAGGAGAACTCGGTGAAGATCACGGTGTTGGGGGCGCCGAGTAGTGCCGGTGCCTACTGCGTGGGCGTCGAACGTGCGCCCACCGCATTGCGGGATGCCGGCCTCGTCGAGCAGCTGGCTGCCACTGGCGCGGAGGTCGTCGACGCGGGAGATCTCACGACCCGGTTGTGGTTTCCCGACCGGGAGAGCCCGTTCGCGCAGAACCTGGGTGACGAGACAGATGCACTCGAGGAACTCTCCGCAGCTGCTGCCGGCTTGCTCGCAGCCGGGCAGCGTCTGCTCGTGCTCGGCGGCAGCTGCACGGCTGCGGTCGGGATGTGTGCCGCGATGGCGCTGGGCGGCGAACGCCCCCGCATCGTCTACGTGGACCGGCATCTCGATCTCAACACCCCGCGCTCGACGGCGGAGGGCTCGCTGAGCTGGATGGGCATGGCGCACGCGTTGGCCGTCGAGGGGGCGGCGCCGGAGTTGGTCGGCCTCATCGACCGCACGCCGATGCTGCACCCGTCGGACCTGGTCTACCTCGGAGTGGATGTGACTCGGGAGACCACTCGGTGGGAACGCGATCAGGTTGCCGAGCTGGGACTCGCGATCGTCGATCAGCGAACGCTCTGCGACGACCCCGGAGATGCGGCCCGCACCGCCCGCAGCACTCTCGCCCCCGGTCCGTTCGTGGTGCACCTCGACGTCGACGTGCTCGACTTCCTGGACGCGCCGATCGCCGAGAACGTGAACGGACGCAACAGTGGCCCGACCATCGCGATCCTCGAACAGGCCCTGGTCACGCTGCTGCACGACCCTGACTGTCGGGGGATGTCGATCGGGCAGCTGGACCCCGCGCACGCCGCGGCGGATCGAACTGCGATACCGAGGCTCGTGTCGGCACTCGTGTCGGCACTGACCTTCACCTGAGCGGCCCGGGTCGGATCGGTGAGCCGGTCAGCCCAACGCGTCCACTCCCAGTACCGCGGCAGCGGCGTTGCGGCCCGGGATGCCGCTGACCCCGCCGCCGCGTCGAGCACCCGCCCCGCACAACAACACTCGCGGATGCGGGGTCTCGACGCCCCACCGGCCGACTTCGGCGGCGGTCTCGGCCCACGGCCACTGCAGTGCACCGTGGAAGATGTGCCCGCCGGGGAGACCGATGCTGTCTTCGAGGTCTTGCGGCGTCTTCACCTCGATGCACGGACGACCGTTCAGGTCATGCGCGATGACCGACTGAACGGGTTCTCCGAGTACGGAGTTCAACGACGCGAAGGTTGCACCGACGGCGTGTTCGACGGCACCGGGTTCGTCGAACACCTCGGGCGGCATGTGCAGACCGAAGAGGGTCAGCGTGTGCTTGCCGGCCAGCTCCGGTCCCAGGATCGACGGATCGGTGAGGGTGTGGCAGTAGATCTCGCAGGGTGGAAGATCCGGCACCTCACCACGATTCGCCTGCCGCCACGCATCGCGTAGTTGGGTTGCGGTCTGGTTGATGTGGAACGTTCCGGCGAAGGCCGCCGCCGGCGAGACCGACCCGTCGCGGAGTCGCGGCAACCGGTCGAGCAGCAGATTGATCTTGAGCTGTGCTCCCCGGACGTCGGGCTCGCAGGGGATCGGCACCCCGTCGAGAAACGTGTTGAAGACCTGCGGCGCGCACGCCGCATAGAGCATCGACCCGCGATAGGTCCCGTTCGTCGTCTCGACGGTGCCGTCGTCGGGATCGACACCGGTGATCTCGACTCCCGTCACGAAGTCGGCGCCCGCCGAGTTCGCCGCCTGATACAGCGCTCCCGACACCGCGCCCATGCCGCCGACCGGCACATCCCAGTCCCCGGTTCCGCCGCCGATGACGTGGTAGAGGAAGCAGATGTTCTGGCGCAGGGACGGATCGTCGAGGTCGGCGAAGGTGCCGATGAGTCCGTCGGTCGCGGCGATGCCGCGGACGAGATCGTCGTCGAAGTACTGGTGCAGGAGCGTGCCCAGCGGCAGCGTCGTGAGCGCTTCCCACAGTTCGGCGGTCGAGGTGTCGGTGGTGAGCCCGTCTCGGCCGACGACGAGGTCGTGCATCTCGGCCGCGGTGCGTAGGGGTTGGGTCATGGTCGGGAACACGCGGTCGGCGACCACGCCGAGCCGACGGTAGAACGACCGCCATGCGGTGAAGCCGACGTCGGACCCGGTCACCTCCCGGAACGTCGCGGCCGTCGCGTCGTCGTCGAGGGTGTCGACCAGGATTCCGCGCGCCGGGTCCGAGGGCACCGGTGTGTACGACGAATAGCGTCGGCGGACGAGCGAGATGTCGAGGTCGAGGTCGGCGATGACCGCGCGCGGCATCAGCGAGACCAGGTAGGAGTACCGCGACAACCGCGCGGACAGACCGGCGAACGGTGTCGCGGACACGGTGGCGCCGCCGACGTGGTCCGCTTTCTCCAGGACCAGCACGCGGCGTCCGGCGCGGGCGAGGTACGCGGCGGCGGTCAGGCCGTTGTGGCCCGCGCCGATCACGATGTCGTCATACGACGAGTCGTCTGCGATGCCCATCGGTCCAGCGTTCCAGATCGACACACGACGCAGGATGCGGTTGTCGACATATCCTGATGCGGTGGACATCCCCTCGGTCGAGCTCAGCAACGGAAACTCGATCCCCCTGGTGGGGCTCGGCACCTACAACATGCTCGGCCGGCCGTGTGTGAGCGCCGTTGGGTCGGCCATCAAATCCGGCTACCGCCTCCTCGACACCGCGCCGCGGTACAGCAACGAGCTGAGCGTCGGAATGGGCCTGCACGGCGCCGGTGTCCCCCGCGAGGACATCGTGGTGCAGACCAAGTTGGGTGGCGGCGACCAGGGTTTCGACGAGGCGATCAACGCCGCCAAGGAGAGCGCCCGGCGGCTGGGCGTCGCCCACATCGACGTCTACCTCATCCACTGGCCGTGCCCGAGCCTGGGCCGCACCGTCGACTCGTGGAAGGCCCTGCTGACGCTGGCCGACGAGGGATATGTCCGCACGCCGGGCGTGTCGAACTTCAAGCAGCATCACCTCCAGATGCTGTTCGACGAGACTGGGCGGTGGCCGGTGCTCAACCAGATCCAGTGCTCGCCGGTCCTGCCGCGCACCGAACTGCGAGAGTTCATGGCCGAGAAAGGCATTCACGCACAGGCATGGCATCCGACAGGCCGCAAGGAGGGGCTGCTCGCCGATCCGGTCATCCTCCGCATCGCGCGTAAGTACGGCAAGTCGCCCACCCAGATCGCGTTGCGGTGGTCGGTGCAGAACGGCATCAGCGTGGTTCCGAAGTCGTCGCACACCGGGCGGCAGCTCGAGAACGCCGACCTCTTCGATTTTGCTCTCGACGACGCCGATCTTGCCGAACTCGCCACCCTCGACCGCGGCGAACGTGCCGCCCGCGACTCCGACGTCGACGAGGAGTTCTGACCCGCTCGTCGACCGTGCGTCCGTTTTCGTCGACTGTGCGTCTGATTCCGTTGACCGTGCGTTCTGGACCGACGACTGTGCAGTCTCGGGTCAGCGGATCTTGAAGATGACCATCCGTTGGACGACGAAGTTGATGACCGTTGCCGTGCCTTGGGCGACGACGTAGGCCGCGAAGCTGTAGATCAGCGTCTCCTGCCATGCATGGGACAGGGCCGTGTAGATGCCGACGTTGACGAAGTAGGTCACCACATACAGGGCGACGACCGACACGAACCGCGCCATGCTCGGCTCGGCTCGGAAAGTCCATCGACGATTCAGCAGATACGCGACCGTGGTGCCGAGGATGAACCCCGCAGATTTGGCCGGCCAGAACGGCACGTCCAGGCCGTATTGCAGGAGGATCGTCAACCCGAAGTCCAGGAGCCCGGAGAATCCGCCTGTGATGACGAAGCGAATGAGCTGGGTCTGCAGGCTGACATTCGTCGATGCCTCTTCGTCGTCGAGCGGGAGCTCGATCGGCATCGGCGCATGCCGCGTGGCGAAGTCCTCGTGGCTCGGGTCTTCGTCATCGCGGACGTGATCACCAGGGTCGGGTCGAGACACGCTGACACCCTAGCCGACGATGTCCTGGCAACCGACCCGACGGGCGTGTGGTGGGGATCGGACGCCCAGTCGACGGAAACAGGCGCACAGTCGACGAGATCGGATGCACGATCGACGACAAACGACGCACGGTCGACGGGTCGTCACGCCCGCTGCGGCACTTCGGGCGGGATCGCCGCGAGCAGCTTGCGGGTGTAGTCGGTCGCCGGGTCGTGCAGGATCTCCGACGCCGGTCCGCTCTCGACGACCTTCCCCTCCTGCATCACCGCGACGGTGTCGCTGATCTGCTCGACGACGGCCAGGTCGTGCGCGATGAACAGGTAGGTGAGGTTCTTCTCGCGCTGCAGCTCGGCGAGCAGGTCCAGCACGCTGGCCTGCACGGAGACATCGAGCGACGCGGTCGACTCGTCGAGGATCAGGATCTCGGGGTCCGAGGCCAGCGCACGCGCGATGCTCACCCGCTGCCGCTGTCCGCCGGACATCTCGTGCGGATAGCGGTCGAGGAACGACGCGTCCAGGCTGACGTCGGCGAGCAGCTGCTCGGCGCGTTGCCGCATCCCGTTGCGGCTGTCGGCCAGGCCGTGCGTCCGCAACGGTTCGGCGATCGACGCGGCCACGGTCATGCGGGGGTCGAGTGATGCAGCCGGGTCCTGGAAGACCATCGCGACCCGACGCCGGAGCAGGGCCTCGTCGGAGCCACCGACTCCGACGGCCTCCACCTGTCGGCCGTCGACGGTGACCGCGACGCTGCCCCGGACCGTCGTCCCCTGACCGGAGGTGATGAGTCCGGTGATGACACCCGCGATGGTCGATTTGCCCGAACCCGACTCACCGACGATGCCCAGGGCGCGACCGCGGGCGACGTCGAGATCGACACCGTCGACGGCGTGCACCACCTGGCGTCCCGACGGTCCGCGGACCACGTAGTCGACGCCCAGCCCCGTGACACGTAGCAGGGGGTCGGCATCGATCCGCTTCTCGAGGGCCGGGGCGTCGCCGCGCTCCACGACCTTGCTCAGCAGCGGACGCGAATCGAGCAGCGTGCGAGTGTAATCGTCTTGCGGATCGTCGAACAGCGGTGAGACGTCGCTGCTCTCGACGATCCGCCCCTCGCGCATGACCATCACGCGGTCGGCGATCCGACCGATGACGCCGAGGTCGTGGCTGATCCACAGGACCGCCATTCCGCGTTCGCGCTGGAGTTCGGCGACGAGGTCGACGATCTGCGCCTGCGTGGTGACGTCGAGTGCGGTGGTGGCCTCGTCGGCGATGAGCAGCTCGGGGTCGCAGGCGAGCGCGATGGCGATCATCACGCGCTGCCGCTGGCCGCCGGACAACTGGTGGGGATAGGAACGCAGGCGGTTCTCGGGATCGGGGAGGTTCACGTCGCGCAGCAGCTTCAGCGCTCGCTCCCGCGCCTCGGCACGCGTGAGGCCGAGATGGCGGCGCGGGCCCTCGGTGAGCTGCTGCTCGACGGTGAGCAGGGGATTCAGACTCGACGACGGGTCCTGGAAGACGAATCCGACGCGCGAACCGTGCAGTGCCCGAAGTTTCGACGGTGTGGCGCCGACGATCTCGGTGTCACCGAGAACCGCCGAGCCGTGGACATAGGCGCTCGGCGCGTCGAACAGTCCGGTCGCCGACAGGACGCTCAGCGACTTGCCCGATCCGCTCTCCCCGACGATGCCGAGCGTCTCACCCGGTGCGACGGAGAAGCTTATGCCGTGCACGATCTCGCGCGGGCCGACACCGACGACGAGATCCTCGACGCGCAGGACCGAACCGTCGGATTCGCGGCGCTTCCCGGTCGAGGGTCTTGTCACCGTCGGCGACCTGCGCTCGTGCCCCCGGTTGCGCAACAGCGTGCGCTGACGCGGGTCGAGTACGTCGCGGACCCCATCGCCCACGAGGTTGAACGCGAAGACCGTCACCAGGATGGCCAGACCGGGAAAGACGCCCATCCACCACGCGGTGGTGATGAATCCCTGTGCGTCGAAGAGCATCCGGCCCCACGACGGGTCGGGCGGTTGAACACCGAGGCCGAGGAACGACAGTGCCGCCTCCGACAGGATGGCGAATGCCAGCGAGATCGAGGTCTGGACGATGACCGGTCCGGAGATGTTCGGCAGCACATGGCGTGCCAGGATCGCCGGCGTCCGCACACCCATCGTGCGTGCCGCCTGGACGTACTGGGTCTGCCTCACCCGCAACGTGTCCGCCCGGGCGACGCGGGCGAAGATCGGTATGTACACGACGCCGATCGCGATCATCGCCGAGGTGACGCCTGGCCCCAGGACGGCGACGATGGCCAGCGCCAGCAGCAGGACCGGGAACGAGAACACGACGTCGACGATGCGCATGAGCGCCGTGTCGAGGACACCACCCGCGAAACCCGCGACCATGCCGAGGATCACGCCGACCGTGAGGGAGATGGCGACCGCGATGACCGCCACCCGCATGCTCACCGATGCGGCGAGCACGACCCTCGAGAAGACGTCGCGCCCCAGGTCGTCGGTGCCGAACAGGTGCGACCAGCTCGGCGCCTGCAGCGCGTTCGGGACGTCGATCTCGTTGGCGCCGTAGGGAGCGATGAGTGGACCGAACACCGCACAGACCAGCACGACCGCGATGATGACGAGCCCGATCACCGATGTGCGATTGCGCAACAGCAGGCGCCAGGCCGAGTCGGTCGGCGCGCCGGAGCCCGATGCCCCGGTGGCCGACTCGTCGGCGGTGCCCGGCTCGGGAGGATCGGGTGAGGTGAGGGTCATGACAGTCGGATCCTGGGATCGATGACGGCATAGAGGATGTCGACGACGAGGTTGACGACCAGGAAGATCACCGCGATGAGCAGGATCGCACCTTGCAGCACCGGGTAATCGCGGGCGGCGACG
Source organism: Gordonia sp. McavH-238-E (assembly GCF_022348225.1). NCBI lineage: Bacteria > Bacillati > Actinomycetota > Actinomycetes > Mycobacteriales > Gordoniaceae > Gordonia > Gordonia sp. McavH-238-E. The sequence continues at coordinate 314,310 of NZ_JAKRFE010000007.1, read as the reverse complement.
GAGTCGTAGACCAGCAGGCCCAGCCCGGGCCAGGCGAACACGACCTCGACGACGATGACACCGCCCAGGAGGGCGGCGAACTGGATACCGGAGATCGTCAGGACGGGTACGAGCGCGTTGCGGCCGACGTGGTCGAGCATGACCTTACTGGTGCTCAGACCCTTGGACTCCGCGGTGGTGACGAACTGCGCGTTGACCACGTCGAGCACGGACGAGCGCACGTACCGGGTCATGATCGCCCCCGTGACCACCCCGACCGTGATCGCCGGGAGCACGAGGTGTTCCAACCATCCGAGCGGGTCGTCGGCGAAGGGTTGATACCCGGCGGAGGGCAGCCAACCGAGCGCGGTGGAGAACAGCCCGATCAGCAGGATGCCCATCCAGAAGTCGGGCACGGAGATCCCGAACTGACTCACGACGCGAATGACGTTGTCGGCCATACGCCCTTCGCGCAGTGCGGCCCAGAATCCCAGCGGGACGGCGATGAGCAGCGCGACGACGATCGCCGCGGTCGCCAGTGTGATGGTGGCGGGGAGCCTTTCGAACAGCATCGTCGTCACCGGTTCGCTGTTGCGGAAGCTGACTCCGAGATCGCCGGTGAAGGCGTTTCCGACGTAGTTGACCAGCTGTGTGGCCAGCGGCTGGTCGAGACCGGACGCGCTGCGCAGCGCCTCATACGATTCCGGGGTGTAGCGGGTGCCCAGGGCGATGCGCACCGGATCGCCGGGAACGATCTGCATCAGGAAGAACACCGCGACGATCACGCCGAGAAGCACTGCGACCGTGTAGAGCAGTCGCACGAGGATGAAGCGCAGCAGCGGTGACTGCAGGGCGGTCATCTCAGCTCCTCTCCAACCGGGCATCGCGGAACCGGATGGCCTTGTCGGGGCGGACGACGTATCCCTGCAGCTGTGTCACGAAGGCCTGTGTCGACGACGGGTTGTAGAGGTAGAGATAGCTGACGTCGTCGGCGATGATGCTCGCTGCGTCGGCATATGTCTGTTTGCGCGTCGCGACGTCGAGTTCGGTTCGGCCGCGGTCCAACAGCGCGTCGACCTCGGGGTTCGAGTACTTCTGTGAGTTCGAGGTGCCCTCGGAATGGTGTTGGGCGTAGTAGAAATCGTCCGGGTCGATGTTGCCCAGCCAACCGAGTAGCAGAGCGTCGAAGTCGCCTGCCGCCTGGCGGTCGAGCCATGCGCCGAAGTCGAGTTGCTCGATCTTGACCGTGATGCCCACGTCCTCCAGGTTCGAGGCGATCACCTGTGCGGCGGTCACCGTCTCGGGATACTCGGTGGTGACCATGAGCCGCATGTCGAGGCCGCGGATACCGGCCTGGCGCAACAGCTCTTTCGATTTCGCCACTGCGGCGTCGCGATCGAGGCCCGCGGTGTAGCGGTCATACGGGGCGAACCAGGGACTGGTCGACGGGATGGCGAGCTGATTCGGTGTCGCGGTCCCGTATCCCACGACCTGAGCGATGGACTCGCGATCGAGCGCGTAGGCCACGGCTTGCCGGACCCGGGTGTCACCGAACGGTTCGGCGTCGAAGTTCATCGTGACGTACCAGTAGTCGTTGGCGACCACGGTGCCCACGTCGAGTGTGTCGTCGCGGCGCAGAATGCTCAGCTGCTGAGCGGGAATGGCGTCGGTCCAGTCGATCTCACCGGACCGCAGTGCCGATACCGCGGTGGTGCCCTGCGAGATGAAGCTGAAGTGGACGCCGTCGACGGCGGGTGCGCCACCCCAGTAGTCGGGGTTGGCCGCGAGGACGATCGAGGCGCCGGGGGAGCGGGAGACGAAGCGGAACGGACCTGTTCCCACGGGTGTGGTGGCGATCTCGCCGGATTCGACGTTGCGGCGGTTCACGATGGCCAGGCCCTTGAACCCGCCGATGCTGGTGAGGAGATTGGGCGTGGGAGCGGTGACGGTGAACCTGACCCGGCGTTCGTCGAGCGCGGTGATCGAGGCGATGGCATCGAGTTTGTATGCGTTGGAGAGCTCTTCGTCAATGATCCGACGGAAGGAGTATTCGACGTCGGCCGCGGTGAGTGGGTCGCCGTTGTGGAACGTGACCCCGTCGCGCAGGGTGAAGTCCCAGTTCAACCCGTCGGCGTCGACCACCCAGCTCTCGGCCAGGGCAGGCCGCATCTGCAGTTGTTCGTCGGGTTCGACAAGTGTGTCGAAGACATTCTCGAGAACCTCGAAGGTGAAGTAGGAACTCGATTTCTGCGGATCGAGCTGATCGGGTTCACCAGCAATGGCCGCCTTGATCGTGTTGGCGGTGTCCGATGATCCACCACCGCATGCGGCCAGGACTGACGCGCCGAGGACCGTCGTGCCCGCGACACCGGCGACCCGGAAGAATCCGCGCCTGCTCAGCGACGACGACATCGACCCCGCGGCCGAATCGGTCATCGCTGTCCTCCCGCCCGAGGTGTTCACTCACCGGGGTGTGCGCTCTTGTCCGTTCGTGCAGTCTGCCCCAGGGTCGGGGGTGGTGCAACAACGGTGGCGGCGGCGCGTCGGGCCGGTGCGGTGCGTCGAGTCCGGTGGGCGGACTCCGTTTTCAGCCGTTGACCTTCGCGATCACGTTGTCCGCGTACCAGTTCAGGTGGTCGATCTTGGTCTGCAGCGGCTCGGTGTCCTCGCCCATGACGTAGGGGAGCCGGAAGCCGACGATCACGTCGGTGATCCCCTTGTCTTCCAGTCGCTTACAACCATCGACCGTATAGGCGTCCATCGAGATGACGTGGATCTCGAACGGGTCGTTGGTCTTGCCCTCGGCCTTGCGGATCTCGGCGATCCGGTCGAGGAGCGTGTCGAGTTCCTCGGGCGGCCCGCCACCGTGCATCCAGCCGTCACCCCGGATGACCGCACGACGCAGTGCGGCGTCGGCATGCCCGCCGACGAGCAGCGGGATGGGCTCGGTGGGCGCGGGGGTCATCTTGATCTTCGGGATGTCGTAGAACTCGCCGTGGAACTCGAAGTACTCGCCGGTGGTCAGTCCGCGGATGATGTCCATGCACTCGTCCATCCGCTTACCGCGACGCTTGAAGTCCACGCCCATGAAGTCGTAGTCCTCGGGCCACGGGCTGGTGCCCACACCCATCGCGAACCGGTTGTTCGTCAGATAGGCCACCGAGCTCGCCTGCTTGGCGACCAGTGCCGGCGGCCGGACCGGCAATTTCACCACGAAGGGCGTGAAACGGATGGTCGAGGTGACCGCACCGAGAGCAGCGGCCTGGATGAACGTCTCGATGAACGCCTTGCCGTCGAGGAACTCGCGGTTGCCGTCGGGGGTGTACGGATACTTCGCGTCCGACTCCTCGGGATAGGCGAGTGAGTCGGGAATGGTGAAACCGGCGTACCCGGCCGACTCCGCGGCCTGCGCGAGCGGCGCGTAGTACGACGGATCGGTCATGGCCTCGGCGAACGTGAACCGCATCATGCTCCTCGGGACGGCAAGTGGAACTGCCCTCACAGTAGAACACGTTCTAGTTACGTGGCATGGAGTTCGTCATTGTGGCAGGTGGGCGCCGCCCGGACGACACCCTTGCTGCAACTGACCGATCGGTCTAATATTTGTCCATGCGGTCAGGATCAACGACGGGTCGGACGTTCGCCGACGAGGCGAGGCGACGTCAGATCGTGGCGTGTGCGATCGAGTTGATTGCGGAGGTGGGGTATCCGACGGCGTCGTTGGCGAAGATCGCAGAACGCTCCGGAATTGCGAAAAGTGCTGTCCTGTATCACTTTCGTGGCAAAGACGAATTGGTTTCGGCGATCGTCGAAACAGTCTTCGAGGCGTCGGCCACGACAATGATTCCCCGCATCGTCGCGCAGACGAGCGCGACCGACCGTCTGCGCGCCTACATCGAGTCGAACGGCGAGTTCCTGGATGTCCACCGGCAAGAGGCCGTCGCGCTGTACGAGATCTCGGTCAGTTACCGGGACAAACGGGGTCTCCGGTTCGATCAGGCCGTGCAAGCATCCGTGGATGATGCCGGCGTCCCTCCGGAGCTCGCGCTGCTCGATCCGTTGTCCATCCTCGGCGACGGAATCCGAGACGGCGAATTCGACGCCACCGCAGCACCGGCGGTGGTGAAGAGCATCGTCCGCTCTTCTCTAGACGGCGTGGTCCGCGAACTGGCGCGTGACAGTGACTACGACGTCCTCGGTCACACGTCGGCACTGGCCTCGATCATCATCTCAGCGATCGGAAGATGACCATGAGCACACGAATCACCATCCTGGCTTTCGGCACGCGGGGGGACGTCGGGCCCATGACCGGTCTGGCGGCGGGACTCGCGGACCACCTGGGCGCGACAGTGGCGATCGCCGCGCAGCGTCCCTACGAATCGATGATCACCGGGTCCGGGTTCGAGTACCGACATCTCCCGCGGGACACCGAGGCCGATACTCGTGCGTCGACGTACGGACAGGCCATGGTCGACGGGCGCCGACTCAAACCCTCCAGGGAGGCGCTCGAGGGTATGCGCGAGGATCTCCGCGGCGTCGGCGAGGCCATGGCCGTTGCCGCTGAGGACGCCGACCTGATTCTCTGCGGCGGTCCGGTCGGCACGATGCTCGGTTGGCACGTTGCCGAGGCAAGCGGGCGGCCGAGTGCCGCGGTGGTCCTACAACCGTCGTATCCCACCGGGAACTTTGCGCCACCGCCACTCGGCACACGTTCATACGGTCGCTGGGGAAACCGTGCGGCGTGGAATCTGGCCGCCGCCGGTGAGAAGTTCTTCGCGCCCTTGATCGATGACCTCCGTCGGACCCTGGGTCTGCCCGCTCAGTCGGTCGGCGCTCGTCGTCGCCTGCAACGATGCTGGACCCAGCTGTGTGGGTTCAGCAGTCACGTTGTGCCGACTCCGCGTGATTGGCCGGATCATGTGCACACGACCGGATACTGGTGGCCTGTGGACAGTTCCGCCACGAAGCCTTCCGCCGAGCTACTCGACTTCCTCGACGACGGTCCTCCACCGGTGTTCGTCGGCCTCGGCAGTACAGCCATCAGCAACGGCGAAGAAATCAGTACGATCGTCGCGGACGCGCTGCGCCACACCGGTCGAAGGGGTGTCGTACAGCGCGGGTGGGCTCGACTGGATGGTGGCAACGACACCACAACACTGCACACCATCGATGATGTGTCCCATGCGTGGCTCTTTCCGCGGACTGCCGGGGTGGTACACCACTGTGGAGCGGGGACCACTGCCTCGACATTGCGATCGGCAACCCCCTCTATCGCCTTGCCCGGGATCATGGATCAGCCGTTCTGGGCTCACCGTCTCCAGCAACTGGGGTGTTCCCCCCGCCCGATTCCGCGCAGCACACTGACCGCCGGGCAGCTCAGCGAAGCGATCACCGAGGCGGTCGACGATGGCCGATACCGCCACGCTGCGACCGAGCTCTCGGCCAAGCTGTCCTCCGAGGACGGGCCGCTGGCCGCGGCCCGGGTGGTGGAAGCTTTGCTCTAGCGCAGAGCCTTCAGCGGATTGGCCGCCGTCGCGCCGGGGCCGGCGTGCACGCGAAGGTCGCCGACGGCGATGCGCTCGCCGCACGCCGAGCACGTCGGTTCCACGGTCATCGTCTGCCCGCACGAATGGGTCGACACCACCGGCGCACCGTCTTCCGCGGTCCACTTGTCGCCCCACTGACGCAGCGCGGCCAACACGGTCCAGAGGTCGCGCCCCTTCTCGGTGAGGCGGTAGTCGTAGCGCACCGGGTTGTCTTGATACGGCTCCTTGGTCAGGACGCCGTGCTCCACGAGGGTGTCCAGTCGCTGTGTCAGGACGTTCCGGGCGATGCCGAGGCGAGACGAGAACTCGTCGAAGCGCGTCACGCCGAACATCGCGTCCCGAACGATGAGCAGCGTCCACCATTCACCGACGACCTCCAATGTCTGGGCGATCGAGCAGTTCATCTCGGCGAACGAGGCGCGGCGCATGAAATCCAGACTAGTGGGTTGCATGACGCAACTCAACCTGCTTGCATGAGTTGCGTGAAGCAACTCAGCAGGCACAGCCCTGTCGACGACGGATTGTCGGACAGTTTCGGAGCGACCCCGACCGGCGATGGCCGTTGGTCGGCGACCATCGACCCCTCCTGGTGGGGGTGGTCGGGTCCGCACGGCGGTGCGATCGCGGCGTTGGCCGTCCGGGTCGGTGCCGATGCGGCGCCCGACGTATCGGTGCGCGCTCTCGATCTGCGGTTTGTCGGCAAGCCGGACGGCGGGGAGTTGCTCCTGACGCCGTCGGTTCGGGAGGTCGGTCGGTACACCCGGATCGTCGATGTCACGGTCACGCAGGCCGGTGTCGAGGTCGCGACGGCGTCGGTCACCGCGGGACGCGTCGGCGATGCGGAGATCACGGATGTCGTCGATCGGATCTCGGGCGTGCCTGGTCCGGAAGGACTGGCCGCGTTCATGATTCCACGCGACATCGTGCCCATGGGTGCGCATTTGGACCTGCGGCCGGTCGACGGTCCGCTGCCGCTCACCGGCGCGAGCGAGTCGTGGATGCGCGCCTGGATCACCACTCGCACCCCGATGGCCGTCGATGCCGCCTACCTAGCTCTGCTCGCAGACTGTCTGCCGCCCGCGGTGTTCCCGACTCTGACTGCGCCTCTGGCGCTTCCGACGGTCGCCTTCTCCATGCACGTGACCGCCCCGTTGGACGATCCGACCCCCGCGCCGGTTCTCGTCCACACTCGTAACACGTCGACGTCCGGCGGGTGGTCGGTGGACGACACCTCGCTGCGCGACCGCAACGGCCGACTCCTGGCCTCCGCACGCCAGAGTCGTCGCGTTCTCGGATGGCCGACCCGATGACCGCCACGCGTGCCGGAACATCCACCCCGGCCACACTTCACGCGCGTCCGGGCATCGTCCTGCTCATCCTGTCCGGAGCCGCGTTCATGGCCAGCCTCGATGTGTTCATCGTCAACGTGGCCTTCGACGACATCGGTGCCGACTTCGCCGACGCAACCCTGTCGCAGATGTCGTGGATCCTCAACGCCTATGCCATTCTGTATGCCGCACTGCTGGTTCCGGCCGGGCGGATCGTCGACCGGTACGGTCGCAAGGGTGGATTCCTACTCGGTCTGGCGATCTTCACCGTCGCGAGTGCCGCATGTGCTGCAGCGCAGGGGGTGTGGTGGCTGGTGGCATTCCGGGCGCTGCAGGCGCTCGGCGCGGCGATCCTGACCCCGGCGAGTCTGGGGTTGGTGGTCTCGACGATCCCGCCAGAGCGCCGCGCCCGGTCGGTCCGCATCTGGGCCGCCACCGGGGCACTCGCCGCTGCGTTCGGACCGGCTGTCGGCGGGTTGCTCGTCGAGGCGTCATGGCGCTGGGTCTTCCTGGTGAACATCCCGGTGGGTGTGGCAGCCCTCGTCGCCGGGGCTGTTGTGCTGGCCCGTCCCCGGAACGACTCGGTCAGCGGCTTTCCGGATGCACTGGGTGCGACGCTGCTCGTCGTGTCGGTCGGTGCGCTCACGCTCGGCCTGGTCCAGGGAAGTGAGTGGGGCTGGTCGGACTTCCGGATCACCGGGGCATGGGTGATCGCCGTGGTGGCTCTGGTGGGGTTCATCGTCAGTTCGATGCACCACGACGAACCGGTCATCGCGCCGGCTCTGCTCCGGGTCCGGGCGTTCTCCGTCGCCAACGTGACGATGCTCCTGTTCTCGATCCCGTTTGCCGGCGCACTGCTCGCGAATATTCTGTGGCTGCAGCAGGTCTGGGGCTTCTCGCCGATCGCGACGGGGCTCGCGGTGTCGACCGGACCGCTGATGGTCCCGATCTTCGCGGCCGTCTCCCATCGTCTCAGCGCACGCGTGCCGGTCGGTGTGCTCGTCGCAATCGGGTGCGCATTGTTCGGGCTCGGCATCGTGCTCGTCGCCCTGTCGGTCGACGCCACACCCGATTTCGCATCGGAGATCCTGCCGGGGTGGCTGATCGGTGGCGTGGGAGTGGGATTCGCGTTGCCGTCGATCCTGTCGTCGGCGACCGCCGACCTACCCGCTGATCAGGCGGCAACGGGGAGCGCGGTGGTGAACATGAGTCGCCAGATCGGCATGTCCCTCGGCGTCAGCCTGCTGGTCGCGATCATCGGTACGTCGGTCGTGTACACAGACGTGCACCAGTCGTTCGTGACCGCGTGGTGGGTTCTCGCGGGAATCGCTGCGCTGGGGGCTGTTTCAGCGTTGGGGATGACCCCGCGGCATGGTGCTCCCTGATCCGAAAGAAGCGCCCCCTCTGCTCCCTGAGGTGGCCGGACCCATGGCTCCCTGAGGTGCGAGGAGCGCAAGCGACGAGCCTCGAAGGGCTCGGTCACGTGCCTCGCAGGGCCCTTCGAGGCTCGCTTCGCTCGCACCTCAGGGAGCGTGGGCGGGCTCGTTTCACCTCAGGGAGTAGAGCAGGATCTAGCCCTCAGGGCCGCGTGAACCGTTCCCGGCGACCGAGGCCGCGGAGTCGTACCCACTCGGCGAACCCCTTCGGATCGCGTTGCTGCACAAGGAAGAACCATCCGAACCGGGCGTACTCCTGGGGCAGCAGCTTCCGGAGTCCGGGCTGGCTCATCAGATAACCGCGGTTGCGGTACGTGAAGAACCGTTTGGTCTCGTTGTCCGGGTACTGGGTGTGCATGCGACCGCCGAGAATCGGGCGGAACTCTGCCGACCCGTCCGGGTGCAGGTAGCCCGCGCGCAGGCATGTCCCGAACCGCACACCGGATCGCACCAGACGACGGTGCACCTCGACCTCGTCGCCGCGGAAGAACAGCCTCAGGTCGGGAACACCCACTTGCTCAAGGCAGTACGCGGAGAACAGTGCACCGTTGAACAGGGACGCGATACCGGGCAGCAGGTCATCGGACTGCGCCTCACCGTCGGCAAAGAGCTCTGACCGCTTCCGCCGCCAGACGAGTCCACGACGCAGCGGGAAGGCGAGGATGTCGGGGTCGTCGAGGTTGGCGACGACGGGCGACACCTCGTCGAGCCGATGGCGCTCGGCGCAGTCCAGGAGCGTCGAGAGCACGGTCGGTCCGTCGGGGCGCCCGTCGTCGTCGGCGCACCAGACCCAGTCGGCGCCGAGGGCGAGCGCGTGCAGCATGCCGAGGGCGAAGCCGCCGGCGCCGCCGAGGTTGCGCTGCGAACCGAGGTACGTCGTCGGAACTGACTGTGCGGCAACCAGTGCCGCCACCTCGGGTTCGTCGGCGTTGTCGACGACGATCAAGTGGTCAACGGGCCGGTCCTGTCCGGACACCACGGCAAGTGACTCCGCCAGCAACTCGACGCGACGGTGGGTGACCACCACCGCGATCACCTTCTGGCCGGCACCGGCGTCGGTCACTCCGGCTTCCCCTGCGCGTCGGACTTCTCGAGGTCGGCGATCACTTTCCGGACATGCGCCGCGGCGTCGGGTCCCTCGTACGCGCCGACGACCTCTTCGATGCCGCCTTCCATCCGGACCTGACCGTGGTCGATCCACAGGGCGCGGTCGCAGAGCTGGGCCAGGAACTCGTTGGAATGGCTGGCGAACACCAGGATTCCCGACCGTTCGACGAGCGCCTGGAGCCGACCGCGTGCCTTGCGCATGAAGTCGGCGTCGACCGCACCGATGCCCTCGTCGAGGATGAGGATCTCGGGATCGATGGAGGTCACGACGCCGAGCGCGATACGCACGCGCATACCGGTGGAGTAGGTGCGCAACGGCATCTGCAGGTAGTCACCGAGCTCGGTGAACTCCGCGATGTCGTCGATCTTCTTCAGCATCTCCTTGCGGGTCATGCCCAGGAACATGCCGCGGATGATGATGTTCTCGTAGCCGGAGATCTCCGGGTCCATGCCGACGCCGAGGTCGAAGACGGGTGCGACGCGGCCGTGCACCCGGCACGCGCCGCGGGTGGGTTCGTAGATGCCGGAGAGCAGGCGCAGCAGCGTCGACTTGCCTGCGCCGTTGTGTCCGACCAGGCCGACCCGGTCGCCGTGCTTCAGATGCAGGTTGATGTCCTTGAGCGCCTCGACGACCACCACGTTCGACTCGGTGGAACCGATCACGCCGCCGGCGGCGCCGATGACCGACTTTTTCAGCGAGCGCGTCTTGGCGTCGAAGATGGGGAAGTCGACGCACGCATCCCACGTGTCGACCCGGACCCGATCGTCGACGGGGTTGATGTTCTTGGCCATCTCGATTCCGTCCCTACACCCAGTACGCCACGCGGGCCCGGTAGTTGCGCATCACCAGCATCGCCAGCACCCAGCCGACGGCGGTGCAGCCCAGGACGACGGCCCAGTGATAGAACTCCACCGACTCACCCAGCAGCGGCCCACGTGCGATCTCCAGGTAATGGAACATCGGGTTCAGCTCGACGAGCTTCAGCCGCGACGACGTCTCGCCCGTCGAATTGCCCAGGCTCTGGGTGGTCCAGATGATCGGCGTCATGAAGAACACCAGCTGCACCACGGTGGTCAGGAGTTGGCCGATGTCGCGGAACCGCGTCGACAAGATACCGAAGACGATGGTCACCCAGATCGAGTTCAGCACGTAGAGCACCAGCGCGGGGACGATCAGCGTCACCGTCCAATTGAGCGGCGGCGGAAAGATCAGGAACAGGATGACGATGATGACGACGTTGTGGGCGAAGATGATCAGCGCTCGCCACACGACCCGGTAGACGTGCACGCTCACCGGGGCCGGGAGCTGCTTGATCAGGCCCTCGTTCTTCGAGAAGACTTCCGCACCCTCGAGGATCGAGCTCGAGATGAAGTTCCAGAAGATGAAACCGAGTGCGACGTACGGCAGGAACACCTTGATGTCCATGCCGAACAACTCGCCGTAGAGCAGGCCCATCGCGATGGCGGTCACACCGGTTGCGATGACGATCCACAGCGGTCCCAGCACCGAACGGCGGTAACGCTGCTTGATGTCCTGCCAACCGAGATGGAACCACAGCTCGCGGCTTGCGAAACCGTCGCCGAGGTCCTTGACCGCGCGCGCGAAGCTGCGCGAATCGGACCCCTCGGGACGCGCGGGAATCGCGTCGTCGTCTACTACCGCTGACACGAGGAGTCAGCGTACCCGTCGGCCCATTTGCTGCTCCCCGCTGGTTGAGCAGGCGACGAGCGCAGCCGCCGGGGCGAGCAAGCGGCCAAGGAGCGCGTCGAGGTCGAGGAGCCGTGTCGAAGCCACTCGACCCGACCCACAGCTGTCAGAGGTACTGCCCGGTGCTGTGACCGGGACCGCCGGGCGCGGGCATCCCGGGCGGGAGCGCGCCCTGTCGCATCTGCTCGAGCTGCGCGCGGGCGGCCATCTGCTGGGCGAACAGTGCGGTCTGGATGCCGTGGAACAGGCCCTCGAGCCAACCGACGAGCTGGGCCTGTGCGATACGCAGTTCGGCATCCGACGGGGTGCCCTCGTCGGAGAACGGGAGGGCGAGCCGCTCGAGCTCTTCACGGAGCTCCGGCGCGAGCCCCTCTTCGAGTTCACGGACCGACGACTGGTGGATCTCACGCAGGCGGTTGCGCGACGCGTCGTCGAGCGGAGCCGCGCGAACCTCTTCGAGCAGCTGCTTGATCATCGTGCCGATCCGCATGACCTTGGCGGGCTGCTCGACCATGTCGGCGACGCTGGTCGATTCCGACGACTCGTCGCCCGTCTGCCCGTCCGTCCCCGCGCCGACGATGATCACGTTGTCGGAGTCGCCGGCCGAGCCGAACGGTCCTGGGGTCGGGCCGGGTCCTGGAGTGCCTTCGATAGCCATGGGCTCCATTGTGCCCGGACACCGCGAAACGGCAGATCGCCGACGTCTATCCTCGTGCCCATGGCTTTCGACGTCGCCTATGTGCGTGGATTGATTCCATCGCTCGGCGACGGCTGGATCCATCTCGACCCGCAGGCCGGGATGCAGATCCCGGATTCGGTCGCGACCGCGGTGACCACCAGTTTCCGCTCGCTCTCCGCCGCCCCGGGCGGGGTGTATCCATCGGCTCGGGCGAGCGCCGAGGTGGTCGACGGTGCGCGCCGGGCGATCGCCGATCTCGTCGGCGGCGACGCCGCGGGTGTGGTCCTCGGACCGTCGCGCTACGCGCTGTTGTCCGGTCTCGCCGATGCGCTCGCGCCGCACGCGTGGTTGCGCGGCGATGTCGTCGTCACGCGCCAGGACGACGAACCGAACATCGTGCCCTGGCTCCGTGCCGCCGATCGGTACGGCGGCCGCGTCCGCTGGGCCGAAGTCGACGTCGAGACCGGCGGCCTCCCGGCCTGGCAGTTCGGCGACCTCGTCACCCCGGAGACGGAGGTTGTCGCGGTGACGCTCGCGTCGTCGACGACTGGGGCGATCACCGACATCAGCGAGATCGCGCCCCTGGTCCGTGAAGCAGGTGCACTGCTTGTTGTCGACGCCACGAACGCCGCGCCGTACCTCAGCCTGGACATCCACGATCTGGGTGCCGACGTCCTCGTCGTGTCGGCCGAGCGCTGGGGTGGTCCGCGGATGGCGGCCATGGCCTTTCGCGAGCCCCACCTGATAGACCGCTTGAAGCTGATGGCCATGGATCCGGCCGCGCGCGGGCCCGCCCGGCTGGAACCCGAACCGCACCAGGGCGCGATGCTCGCGGGGCTCGTCGCATCGGTGGAACATCTGGCCGGACTCGACGAGGCCGGCATCGGCAAGCGGCGGCGCCGCCTCGTCACCTCGATGGACGGTGTCTACGAATATCTCCAGCGCCTCACCTACTACCTGGTGACGACACTGTCCCAGCTCAACCACGTGAACTTCGTGGGCACCGAGGACAACCGGATACCGCTGGCGAGTTTCACCGTCGAGTCCGTGGGTGCGGACAAGGTGGTCCGACGCCTGGCCGACAACGGTGTCTGCGCACTCGCCGACCTCCCCAATCGCGCGCTCGCGCGCATGGGCGCACCCGATTTCGGCGGGGCCGTGACGGTCGGGCTGGCCCCGTATTCGACGCCATACGAGGTCGACCACCTAGTGCGCACACTCGGTTCACTCGCCTGACAGCGCGCCGGTAACGTGCCGGTATTCACTATGGTGTTGTTTGAGTTAACGACAATGTATGTTGTCATGCTGTGTCGGCAAAAACGATTGATGGTCCAGACAAGGGCCCACCCCGGTCGCTCACCGCTGCCGAGGCGGAGAGTTGGAAGAACCTGGTCGACGGCGGCTGGGCACTGTTCGCCCGCGTCAACGACGAGTTCACCAAACGGAGCCTGTCCGTATCCGACCTGCGCATCCTCGAAGCGGTCTGCACCAGCCGGCAGCTGGGCGTGAGCGAGGTCGCCGATGCGGTGCACATGCGCGTCAGCACGGTGTCGCGCATGATCGCCCGCCTCAGCAACGACGGCGACATCGAGCGCCTCGAGTCCAAGGTCGACGGGCGGCATCGGCTCGTGCGACTCACCGATCAGGGACGACGCACCCTCGCCGACCACGTCAACGTCCGCGATCGGGTGATCCGGCAGTTCGTGGTCGACGCGATGAGCCCGGACGAGTTCGCCGCGCTCGGTGCCGCGTTCCGCAAGATCCGCGCGGCGGTCGACGCCGCGGAACCTCCTACTGCCGGTTGAGCAGGCGACGAGCGCAGGGGACCGCCCCCCTGCTGGTTGAGCAGGCGACGAGCGCAGCGAGGAGCCGTGTCGAAACCACACCCTCCGCACTCGATCACCCCTCGACGCTCAGCAGCACCTTTCCGACGACGTCTCCGCTGTTGAGGTGATCATGCGCGGCAGCGGCATCGGCGAGCGGGAACACGCGGTCGACGACGGGAACGACCTCCCCGGCTTCGATGAGCGGCCAGGTGCGGGTCAGCGTCGACGCGACGACCTCGGCCTTGCCGCCGGGACCGTGCACGGGCCGGGCGCGCAGCGTCGTGCCCATCACGGACAAACGCTTCGCCAGCAGATGCCCGAGGTTGATCTCGGTGGTGGTGCCGCCCTGCATGCCGATGATGACGAGGCGCCCGTCGGTACGTAGCGCCTTCAGGTTCGACTTCAGGTATTTCGCGCCGATGATGTCGAGGATGACGTCGGCGCCGCCGGCGTCCTTGAGGACCTCGGCGAAGTCCTGGCTCGAGTAGTCGATGAGGATCTCGGCTCCGAACTCGCGGCAGCGTTCGAGCTTGTCCGGGGTGCGAGCGGTCACCGCGACCCGCGCGCCCATCGCATGGGCGATCTGGGTGGCATGCGTGCCGATACCGCTGGACCCGCCGTGGACCAGCAGGAGCTCGCCGGTGGTCAGGTGAGCGGTGTCGAAGATGTTCGACGACACCGTGCAGGCGACCTCGGGCAGCGCCGCCGCGGAGACCAGGTCGACGCCCTTCGGTACCGCGAGCAGCTGCTCGACCGGCACGGCGACCTTCTCGGCATAACCGCCGCCGGCGAGTAGTGCGCACACCTCGTCGCCCTCGGACCAGCCGGAGACGCCATCGCCGAGAGCCGATATCCGCCCGGAGACCTCCAGGCCGAGGGTGTCCGACGCACCGGGTGGCGGGGGATAGTTGCCCGCACGCTGCAGGATGTCGGCGCGGTTCACGCCGGCCGCGACCACGTCGATCACGACCTCACCGGCAGCGGGGGTCGGGTCGGGCACATCGGAGAGGGACAGGTTCTCGGATTCGACGACGATGGCTTTCACCTCTTCGATGGTGTCACAGCGCACCGGAGTGCCAGGCGAGGTCCGTTCCGGCGTCGCTGTGTAACCTTGCTCGTCAGGGAAGCGTGGCAGAGCGGCCGAATGCACTCGCCTTGAAAGCGAGCGTGGGTAAAACCACCGGGGGTTCAAATCCCTCCGCTTCCGCCAGATCAGAAGGGTTGTTCCGGCGCCCGGTTGGGTGTCGGAACCCGCGCCCGCGCTGTTTCCCGGCCAAAACTAGTTGCGGGTCCTTAAACCCCAGTGCACAGTGCGGGGCGCTGTCGGCGGCCTCCGATACGTTCCCTGCATGGGCGGAAATCGGATGACCTCTTCGCGCGGTCGCTATATCCGCGGTGACCGGTGTGCCAACTGCCTCGGCGACGAGCCTCGAACGTCCAAACTGGAATCGGAAGTGTTCACGCTCCTGGGATTCGTGCTTGGTCACGGCGAGCGTGATATTCGCCTGCCGAGTGACGCGCGCATGCACTTGGACATGCGTTTCCTCTTGCCGGACGGTCGGATGCTCGGGTTCGAATACGACGGAGCGTACTGGCACTCGGGTAAGGAAGACGCCGACCAGCGGAAGGCGTATCGCGTTTTGCAAGACCGACTCGCCTGTGTCGTGATTCGCATCCGAGAGCAACCACTCGCCGCGTTGGCTCGAGAAGACGTCGTAGTCCCGTATGGCTCGTCGGCGTCGGTGATAACCGCTGTGACGCTCGTCCATCTGTGTCACTTGGGGTTGGTCGACGATCCGACGGCCCACCGCGTCGAGACCATGATCGGAGTACTCGGCGAGCGTCTCGCCGACGAAGAGCTCCTGTGTGATGACTGTTGGGACTTGAACGCTCAGCTGACGGGTGTTGGCGTCGAAGACTTCGCTCGCGACAGGCGCCGACGATGGGATCGCCGCCGCAGGGGCGGCGGTCCGGCCACTCGACGACGGCTCAACTTCCGGTGAGGACTAGCTCGCCGGACGGCCGAACCGCGGCGCAGAGCACCCCGTGCGAACGCTCACACCGCGCGGACGAGATCAGCCGTGGAAGGTAGGGACATGGGCGCCGGTGATTTCACCGTTGCATCGTTCAACGTCAACGGGATTCGGGCTGCGCGTCGTCGTGGCTTCGACGCCTGGCTTGCCGGACGGCAGCCCGATGTGGTCGGACTGCAGGAGTTGCGGTGCGGCATCGACGACGTCGGCGACTTCGACGGTTATCACGCTGCGATCGACGTCGGCTCCATCGCGGGACGGAACGGCGTCGCGGTGCTCACCCGAGACGAACCGGCCGCGGTGCGCACGTGGGTGAGCCATCCGCCCAAGGCCCGCGGACTGCCCGCCTTCGCCCACGAGGGCCGCTACATCGAGGTCGACCTCGCCGATCGGCCGCTGACCGTTGCCAACATCTACCTGCCCAAGGGTGGGCTACCCGCCGAGTTGCAGCGTCCCGGTTCGTCGCGCGAGCCGCTCGACGGTGGCGCCAAACACGCGCGCAAGCAACGCTTCCTGGCCGGGTTCACGCGTGAGTTGGCGCGCAACCGGCTCGCCGCACGTCGCGCCGGCCGGGAGTTCCTTCTCCTCGGTGACCTCAACGTGGCGTACCTCGAACACGACGTCACCAACTGGCGCGCGGCCCGCAAGATGGAGGGCTTCCTGCCCGAAGAACGGGCGTGGTTCGGCGAGATCACCGGGCCGCGCCGGCTCGTCGACGTCGTCCGCGCAATGCACGGCGACCGCCCCGGACCGCTCACCTGGTGGAGCTGGGCGGGCGAGTCGTTCGTCAAAGACGTCGGATGGCGCATCGATCACCAACTCGCGTCGCCCGCACTGGCCCGGCGGGCGCGCGCGGTGGCGGTCGACAAGGAGGCATCGCCGGACGCTCGGCTGTCCGATCACGCCCCGCTGGTGGTCGAGTACGCCGATCTGTGAGTCCGGGCGCTCGGCGCCATCCGGATCACGCAAGCCGGTTGTGGCCCAGTGGCTTCGACTCGGCGCCTCGACTTCGACGCGCTCCTTCGTCGCTTGCTCGGCCCGGCGGCTGCGCTCGGTGCCGGCTCAACCAGCGGTGGGGTGGCTCGGCGAGTGGCTTCGACTCGGCGCCTCGCTGGCGCTCGGTGCCGGCTCAACCAGCAGTGGGTGCGGTGCCGGCTCAACCAGTGGTGGGGTGGCGGGGGCGCCGGGTCAGGTGACGGTCAGCACAGCTCGGAGGTACTCCCACTCCATCCGTCCGTCGGTGAGGTAGCGGTCGGCGTGGGCGGCGATGGCGGCGTCGAGTTCGGCGACCCGCGCGGGGTCGTCGCCGATGTTGCGGTACGCCATGATCGTCGGTCCATAGTGGGCCTTGAAGAACTCGCGGAACGCCGCGCCGTCGTCGAACTCGCTGATCTCCACGGTCTCGGTGACGAACTCATGGTTGGTGACACCGGAACCGAACAGCGACCGCACGTGGTCGGCGTCGCCCCAGAGCGGACCCGGCTGCGCCCCGGGCGGCGGTGGCGGGGCGTACGGCTTCATGACCGCGAACAGTTCGCCGATGAAACCTGTTGGCGTCCAGTTGATCAGCCCGATCCGTCCGCCGGGTCGTACGATGCGGACGAGCTCGTCGGAACACTTCTGATGGTTCGGCGCGAACATGACCCCGACGCACGACGTCGCGATGTCGAACTCGTTGTCGTCGAACGGGAGATCCTCGGCGTCGGCGGTACGCCAGGTGATCGGCAGGTCGCGGTGCCGGGCTTCGCCCACGGACAGGAGTTCGGGTGTGAGGTCACTGGCGACGACGTGCCCGCCGGCTTCGGCCGCCGGTACGGCCACATTCCCGGCGCCGGCGGCGACGTCGAGGACCTTGTCCCCAGCGGTGACGTGCAGGGCGTCGACGAGGCGTCGGCCCAGCGGTGCGATGAGGTCGGCGACGGCCGGATAGTCGCCGGAGGCCCAGAGCTTGCGATGGCGAGCCTTGATCTCGGCGTCGAACGGGGCGCGTTGCGAAGTGGTCATGATGGAAGGTCCCTCGAGTCGTCGGGTGGCTGTTGTCCGTGACCGGACACAACGAGCATCCGACGAAGCCCGGCCCGCCCTCTAGACCAAGATCTGTACCGGTGGCAGTTCAGTTTCTGTACTGGTCATCAGTCGACGACGGGTGTGTACTGGGTCGAGGAGGTTTCGACACGGCGCCTCGCTTCGCTCGGGGCCGGCTCAACCAGCATGAGACGCGCCTCGCTTCGCTCGGGGCCGGCTCAACCAGCAGCGGGGAGGCTGCGATGACATCGTATGGACAGTTCTGTCCGGTGGCCAAGGCGATGGAGTTGCTCGACGAGCGGTGGACAATTCTCATCGTTCGCGAACTCCTTCTGGGCAGTAGACATTTCAACGAGCTACGACGCGGCGTGCCGAAGATGTCGCCGGCGCTGCTCACCAAACGGCTGCGAAGTCTCGAGCGCGCGGGGGTGATCAACCGCTCGGAGGTCGGCGCCGGGAGCGGAGCGAGCGGGCCGAAAGGTGGCACAGTCGGCGGACGTTCGGTGTACACGCTGACGGCCTGGGGGAGGAGCTCACGACGGTCGTGGAGGCGTTGAGCGCGTGGGGTATCCGCTGGATCGGCGAACTCGGCGACGCCGACCTCGACCCCCATCTGCTCATGTGGGACATGCACCGCACCGTCCCGATCGACCGGTGGCCGCGCCGACGCACCATGGTGCAGTTCGTCTTTCGAGACGTCATCGGCAAGGCGAGTGCCTGGTGGCTGGTCGTCGCCGGCGGTGAGGCGCAGGTGTGCGACTTCGACCCCGGTTACGAACTCGACGCCACCGTGGTGACCGATTTGCGTACCCTCACCGAGATCTGGCGTGGCGACATCGACTGGCGTCTCGCGCTCACGAGCGATCGGGTCGAGATCCACGGTCCCGCGGAGGTGGCTCGGGACGTGCCGTCGTGGATCGGTCAGAGCCTCACCTCGGCGATTCCGCGACCGGCCTGAGCACGGCTGACCTGGTTCAGGCGATGTCGCGACGGAACGTCGTGTACCGACCGATGACCGCGAACGCGGCGATGTAGGCGAGCATCACGAGCGCGCCGGCCCACTGCGGGAGCAGGTCGTCGCTCCCGCCGCCCATCGTCGCGAAGAAACTCGATCCGACAAGGGCGTCGGCGGCCGACCCGGGCAGGAACTTCGACACCGAGGACGTGACGTCGAACGTCGCGAGTGCGATGCGCGCGATGGGTTCGACGAGCTGGGTGAAGGCCAGCAGGATCACGATCGCGGCGACCTGGTTGGACACCACCGCGCCGAACGCGACGCCCATCGCCGTCCACAGCACCATCACCAGCATCGAGAGACCGATCACCTCGAGGGTGGAGCTGTCGCCGAGGAACGCGCCGTCCCCGACCGTGGCGAGGATCGGTGCTGCCGTCGCGACGACCGCCAGCGTGCCCAGGACGCCGTAGAGCAGGCCCATCGGGATACCCGCGATCAGCTTCGCCACCAACAGGACTCCGCGTCGGGGCTCGACGAGCAGGCTCGCGGTGATGGTCTTGTGCCGGAATTCTCCGGTCACCGCGAGGCTGCCGATCACGAGGGCGAACACATAGCCGATCGGGCTGGTGAGCGCGTAGATCGAGCGGGCCAGGTCGGCGCCGACGAGGGTCGTCGGTTGCTGCATCGCATTCTCGGTGGTCATCGAGAAGGCCAGCGCCGCACCGATGAAGCCGAGGTATACGACCATCGCGACGAGCAGTACCCACCACATCCTGGTGGAGGTGAACTTGCGGTACTCGGCGATCAGCGCGGCCCTCATCGGACAGCCTCCGGCGACGTCGGGCCAGCGGCCGGGGGACCGGGTGGACCGCTCGGGAAATGACTCGTCGGTGCGTCCGACGACCTCGTGAGGTTCAGGAAGACCGCCTCGAGGTCGGCGCCGACGTCGGCGAGCTGGTGGAGTTCGATGCCCGCGGCGAAGGCCGCCGTACCGACCGTGGCAGCGCTCACGCCGGGAATCCGGAAACCGTCGTGGGTGTCCTCGACCTGCCAGCCGCGCTCACCCGCGAGCGCGACGAACGACGCCCGCGACGGGGTCCGCACGACGACCGCGTGCTCGGCCAGCGCCTCGAAGTCGGCGAGCGTCGACGCCCGGACCAGCTTGCCGTTACCGATCACCACGACGTCGTCGACGGTGCTCCGCACCTCGGCGAGCACGTGGCTGGAGACGAGAACCGTCCGTCCCTCGTGGGCCAGTGAACGTAGCAGTCCGCGCAGCCACACGATCCCCTGCGGATCGAGTCCGTTCGCCGGCTCGTCGAGTAGGATGATCTGCGGGTCGCCGAGCAACGCGGTGGCCAGGCCGAGGCGCTGCCGCATGCCCATCGAGTAACCGCCGACGCGGCGGTCCGCGGCCTGGGCGAGTCCGACGAAGTCGAGCACTTCCCGGCATCGTGACGTCGTGACGCCGACCTGTGGAGCGAGTGCTTTGAGGTGCCCGAGTCCGGTGCGCCCGGGGTGGAAGCTCGACGCCTCCAGTGCCGCGCCGACGTGCTGGGCGGGTTGCGGGATCTGCCGGAACGGACGGTCGCCGATCAGCGCCCGGCCGGTGGTCGGTTCGACCAGGCCCAGGAGCATCCGCAGGGTCGTGGTCTTGCCCGAACCGTTCGGTCCGAGAAACCCGGTGACGCGACCGGGCGCAACGGTGAACGAGAGGTCGTCGACCGCGGTCAGGCTGCCGAACCGCTTGGTGAGACCGTCGATCGTGATCGCGGGTGACTCCATCGGTGCCTTCCGTTGGTGGGTTGGCCACTTACGCTATCAAACGCGCTCGTAATCAACCGGATTCGCGAGAATTCACCGAAAGAGCCGGGAGCTGGCGCGCAAACTGTTGCGGCGCAGTCCAATCGGAGTTCAGCTCACAGCCAGTCGCGTTTACGGAACGAGAGGTAGAGGCCGACGACCACCACGACGATGAGCGTCGTGCTGGTGATGAAGCCGAGTAGTCGCTCGAAACCGGGGAACGGCACATTCTGTCCGTAGAAGCCGGTGATGGCGGTCGGCACGGCGATGATCGCGGCCCACGCGGTCAGCTTCTTCATGACCGTGTTGAGGCGCGCGTCGGCGAGGGTCAGGTTGGTCTCGAAAACAGTGGTGATCATGTCGCGCAACGACTCCGTCCACTCCGATGCGCGCAGCGCGTGGTCGTAGAGATCGGAGAAATGCGGATCGAGTTCGGGCGGTGCGTGGTTGTCGAACCGTCGTCGCTGGATGCCGGCGATCACCTCACGCATCGGCAGGACCACCCGCCGTAGGACGACGAGGTCCTTGCGCAGGTCGTAGGTTCTGCGTTGCAGCTCGCGCCCCGGGATGCGCTCGTCGAAGAGCAACGCCTCGAGATCTTCGATCTCGTCGTCGAGGCGCTGCACGGCGTCGAAATGTCCGTCGACGACGACGTCGAGCAAGCCGTGCACGAGCGCGCCGATCCCGTATTGCATGGCCCCGCTGTCCGACCACCGCCGCATGACCTCGTCGATGTCGAGCGCCGGGGTCGGTCGCACGGTGATCAGTGCGTTGCGTTTGACGAAGACGGAAATGCGGTGCAGGTCGAACATTCGCGCCCGTCCGTTCGCAGAGGCGCGGAAATCGGTCGCCGCGGAGCCGTCATCGTCATCGTCCCGGTCCTCGGACGGTGCGTCTCCGTTGTGCAGCGACACCGCGTAGACCATCACGAAGGTGTGCCCGGTGTACGTGACGGTCTTGACCCGCTCGGCCGCCGCGACGGTGTCCTCGATCGCGAACGGGTCGAGTTCGAGTTCGTCGGCGAGCCGGGACAGCGTCTCGTGGGTGGGACATTCCAGATCCGCCCAGATCAGCTTCTCGGGATCCTCCAGGCAGTGGGAGATCTCGCCGAGGTCGAAGCCGTCCACCGGGTCACCGTTCCGCCAGATCTGACCGCGGATGCGTTCGACGCCGCGAGGTTCCGACACATCCGAGGGCACTGTCATGCGGCCATCGTGACACCGTCGGACGTTTTCCGGCGGTTCGACAGGCAGTGGCGACGTCGGTCACGCCGGGTGGTCGTCGTCCGCGGGTAGCATCGAAATCGGTGCCTGCGACGGGAACGGACACCGAATCTCCAGGTAAGGCGGCGACGACATGGTCGACAGCAGTTCCCGCGGACATCGGTTGATGCCCGCGCGCACGAGCGAACAGATCCGCGAGTGGTGCGATCGTTCCGCGGTGCCGGGCGAGCGGCGCGAACTGTCCGACACCGCGGCGCTGCTCATCGCGTCCGGATATCTCACCCCGGGTGGGCGGGCGATCGTGGTGCGCCGGATCTCCACCGGCCGGCCGATGCCGTCGATGTCCGCGGGCTTCGGCGACCTCCGACGCATGCAGCGCGCGATCGTCCAGATCGAACACCAGTTGTCGAGTCCGGTGGTGCCCGGCGTGGTCGGTGCCGTGATGCGCAACCGGCTCAACGGTCTGCAGCGCCGCCGCGAGGACGCCCGCAAGCAGATCGTCGCAGCCAAGGGTGTGTTCGCGTCGGGAACCAGGGCGATACGGCGGGAGCGGCGCGAGAACGTCTATCTCGAGATCGAGGAACGGGACCGGCTCTTCGCCGGCCTGCTGTGCACGCCGACCCCCAACGTCAACACGTCGAGCTATGTCCGTCGCGCCGGAACCGCGGCGTTCGACCGGATCGCCGGCGTGGTCGGGCAGGTGGCCGCGAAGTCGGGCAACTCGCAGGCGGGGCAGTGGGCCGACCAGTTCCTGTCCGGCGTGCGCGAGGCGCCGGGCGGTGCCGCGCAGGCCGGTGCGCCTCGCGCCGCGACCTTCGTGGACGGTTACGAGACGCTCTTGTTCATCACCGGCCACTACTACGACCGCATCCTCGGCAACCCTGCGTGGCGTTCCGACCACTTCGAGGTCCAGCGCACCCAGGTGAACCTGCATGCCGAGGTCGCCGAGATCGCCGCCGACGTCATCGCACTGCGAGCTGTCCGCATCGACCTCGATCGGGCCAAGCGCAACGGCGGCTTCGACCGCACCTTCGCCGCGCAGATCGATCAGCGTGAGACGACGCTGCGACCGGTGTGGACCGAGCTCATCGACCGCGTCCAGGCGCTCGGCGAGGTCGCGCACGTCGTCGAGTCCGCGGCCGTCGAGTTACAGGTCCTCGCCGAGTACAACAAGGCGGCCACGCTGGATGATCGCATCGACGCGCTGATCGCGAGATCAGGTGACCGGGAGATCTCCGTCGACAACGCCAAGCGACTCACCGAGCAGGTCCGCAGCGGCGAAGAGCAACTGCGGATCTATCGAGATGTGTTGCAGGGCAACATCGCGCGGATCTCGCCGGCGGTGCCTCGCGAGCTACCCGCCCGTTACGAGCCCTCGTGACCACGCGCTGAGGTAGTCCTTCTCGGCGGGGGTGAGCCTTCGCAGGGTGTGCTTCTCGATGTCGACGACTGCCATCTGCGTACTCGCCACACATGCCGGACGACTGTCGGCTTCGGCGCCGGCGCTGCGGATCTCGTAGCCGATGGTGAAGTCCACTGAACGAAAGCCCCTGATCCACATCCCGATTCGCAGTGGCGAGTCGTCGTGGCGCAGCTGTGCCTGGTATCGGATGTCGACGTGCACGATCATCGCGCTGGTGATCAGCGGGGCGTGGTCCTCGCCGGCGCTCAACAGCCACGCGATGCGCGCCTCCTCCATGAGCGTGACCATCCGCGCGTGGTTGATGTGACCGAACGCGTCCATGTCCGACCATCGCACCCCGACGTCGGCGACGTACGCGAAGTCGTGTCGTCCGAGCCTCTCGGTCGACGGTGCGTCGTCTGGCTGGGGAGGCTGGGGGTGAACAGCAGGTGAACTGGGCATCGTCGACTTTCCTCGGCGGTCCCGGTGACCGTGAGACGCCGTGGTCACGGCCTTCCACTCCGCTGGACGCCGGGTAGTCTGTGAGTCTAGATGTCCGCGCCGCGCCGATCCGACCGGCGCGGACGCGTACGTGGTGACACGACGGGTCCGAGTGCGCTCGGGGGGACTGTCGGCGAGGGAGTTGGCTGGATGTCGAGGCGATTGATCGCAGGTCTGGTGTGCCTGATGGTGGGGATTCTGTCGACCCCCGCCATTGCCGACGCGGCTCCCAAACAGGTGGCGCGGATCGCCAAGTCCGAGAAACTGAGCGCTCTGCGCACCGACATCTGGGTGTTCTCGCCGGCGATGAACGAGCGGATCAAGCTCTCGGTGCTCACGCCGGTCGGCGGTTCGGCGCCGCGCTCGACGGTCTACATGCTCGACGGCGCGGGTGCCGAGGGCGAGGTCAGCGACTGGATCACCAAGGGTCGGGCCGGGCGCTTCTTCGCGGACAAGAACGTGAACGTCGTGCTGCCCACGGGCGGCAAGGGCACCTTCTACACCGACTGGCAGAAGAAGGACGCGGCGCTCGGGAAGCCGATGTGGGAGACCTTCCTGACCAAGGAGCTGCCCCCGCTGATCGACGAACGGTTCGACGGGAACGGCCGCAACGCCGTCATCGGGCTGTCGATGGGCGGACAGGCCGCATTCTCGCTGGCCATCCGTCATCCCGAGATGTACACCGGGGTGGCCTCGCTCAGCGGTTGTCCGCCGGTGTCCGGTCCGGTCAACGAGGCGTATGTCCGGGGGACCGTCGGCCGCGACGGCGGCGACGCCACCAACATGTGGGGCCCGTTCGGTTCCGCGGGCTGGCGCGCGCACGATCCGAGCCTGCATCTGGACCGCTTGCGGGGAAAGAACATCTTCATCTCCGCCGGGTCGGGTGCCGTCGGTCCCCTCGACCTCCAGCGACAGATCGATCCGGAAGAGGGGCCGCGCGAGGTCGTGACCGCGTCGTCGTCGGCGCTCGAACTGGGTGCATACCGGTGCTCGCTGGAATTCGCCATCACGCTGCGCGCGGCGGGGGTGCGCTACACGGACGGGTTCCGGCTCATCGGGACCCACACGTGGGCGTACTGGGAGCGCGATCTCGAGGTCCTCTGGCCGACGATCGGCCGCGGGCTGTAGTCGGCCGCGGGCTCGCGATCGCGACGGCAGATCGTCAGGACCGCGGGCCCTCCCAGTTCTCGGCGAACCGTAGGAACACGTCGTCCTCGGTGGCGTTGGTGACGGTCACGCGGACGCCGTCACCGTCGAACGGGCGGACCACCACACCGGCGTCGACGCAGGCGCGCGCGAATTCCATCGACGCCGCCCCCAGCTCGAGCCACACGAAGTTGGCCTGTGAGTCCGGCACCCGGTATCCGGCGTCGCGCAGTCGAGCGGTGACGCGGGCACGTTCGGCGACGACCGCGTCGGTGCGGGCCAGCAGCTGCTCGCCGGCGTCCAGGCTGGCGAGCGCTGCGGCTTGCGCCACGCTGCTGACCGAGAACGGGATGTGGACCTTTCCGAGGGCTGTGATGACCTCCGGGTCGCCGATCGCGTACCCGACCCGCAACCCGGCCAGTCCGTACGCCTTCGAGAAGGTCCGCAGCACCACCAGGTTGGGGAACTCACGGCGGAGCTCGAGTGCGTCGTACGCCTGATTCGACGGCAGGCGCAGGTACTCGAAGTACGCCTCGTCGAGGGCGACGACGATGTCCGACGGTACGTTGTTCAGGAACTCACGGAGATCGGCTGCCTCGACGACGGTGCCGGTCGGGTTGTTCGGGTTGCACACGAAGATGAGCCGCGTGCGGTCGGTGACCGCGTCGGCCATCGCGCGCAGGTCGTACGTCAGGTCTCCGGTGAGCGGGACCTGCACCGGTGTCGCGCCCGCGACGCGGGTCGCGAGGGGATAGGTCTCGAACGACCGCCACCCGAAGACGACCTCGTCGCCCGGTCCGCTCGTGATGAGGATCAGGTTCTGGCAGAGGATGACCGATCCGCAGCCGACCTGGACCTCGTCTTCGGTGACACCGAGACCCTTGGCCAGCGCCGCGGTCAGCTCGACCATCCCGTTGTCGGGGTAGCGGTTCACGGCTGCGGCCGCAACGCCGATGGCGTCGATGACGCTCGGCAGCGGACCTTCGGTGACCTCGTTGCTCGCGAGTTTCACCGCTCCCGGAAACGTCTTGCCCGGCACGTACACGGGAAGGTCGTCCAGGTCGGGGCGGATTCGCAAGCTCACCCGACCAATGTAGGCCGCTACCCCGGAGACGCAGAAACCGGCTCTGACCAACCGGTTTGCTTGTGGACGCGAAGGGTGTGTAACCTTTCGACTCGGCAGTTCGAAAGGACTCCGCCAGGGAGGCGTGCCAGAGCGGCCGAATGGGACTCACTGCTAATGAGTTGTTCCGCTTAAAACGGAACCGGAGGTTCAAATCCTCTCGCCTCCGCCACCGCAGTCGGCCGACGGCGGTACAACTGAAGAGCTGTACAACTGAATATCACGCGCCCGTAGCTCAACGGATAGAGCATCTGACTACGGATCAGAAGGTTTGGGGTTCGAATCCCTACGGGCGCACCACAGAGGCC
Source organism: Gordonia sp. McavH-238-E (assembly GCF_022348225.1). Classification (NCBI taxonomy): domain Bacteria; kingdom Bacillati; phylum Actinomycetota; class Actinomycetes; order Mycobacteriales; family Gordoniaceae; genus Gordonia; species Gordonia sp. McavH-238-E. Next base: position 288,182 of record NZ_JAKRFE010000007.1, on the reverse strand, counting down.
CGTCACCGATCCCGGTGGCGGGCCTCTTCTGTGTGCGCCGGAACCCTGGGTGGGTGGACGAGGTGCCGGGGCACACGCTCTGGGGCACGGCGGTTATCGGGAGGCCGCCGATGAGCTCGCGGATGATCCGTCGTGGTGCCATCCATCCTCGCCGGGGATCACGGCGTCGACACGAGTACGGCACTACCCCAATCGGCGAGGGGGTGGCTACCCGCGCAGGATCACCAGCTGCTGGGTCGCCCGGGTCATCGACACGTAGCGGTCGACCGCACCCTCGATGCCCGCGCCGAAGGAGTCGGGGTCGACGAGCACGACGAGATCGAACTCGAGTCCCTTGGCGAGGGTCGGGGTGAGTGACCGCACGCGGTCGGTCCCGGCGAACCCCGGTTCGCCGATCACGCAGGCGATCCCGTCTCGATGCGTCGACGTCCACTCGTCGACCACGGCGTCGAGGTCCGCGCGGTCGCCGTACGTGACCGGAATGTCCGCCCGCCGAACAGAAGTCGGCACATTCGCGTCGGGGAGAACCGCGCGGATGACGGGTGCAGCCGCGTCCATGATCTCCTCGGGGGTTCGGTAGTTGATCGTGAGTCCCGCCGCTGTGACGTCGCTCAACCCGACCCGCTCGAGTCGCTCGGCCCAGGACTCGCCGAATCCTCGGCGGGCCTGTGCGCGGTCGCCGACGACGGTGAAGCTCTTCGACGGGCAACGATCGATCAGCATCTGCCACTGGGCGTCGGTCAGTTCCTGGGCCTCGTCGACGACGATGTGCGCGAACGGCCCGGCCAGCAGGCCGGTGGTCTCACCGTCGAGGTCGTCCCCGAGGTTGTGGCGCAGGTTCTCGTGTCGCAGCATCGCCATCAACCCCTCGCCGTCGTCGTGGACCTCGGCGGCGATCAGGTCGTCGACCACCTGGTCGATCTTCTCGCGCTCCGCCTCCCGGTCGGAGCGCTGCCTACGACGACGGGCCGACGCCGCCGGGTCGCCGATCCGGCGGTGGGCGCGGTCGAGGATCGGCAGGTCGGCCTCGGTCCAGGCGTCCGGGGTGCTGCGCTGGAGTGCGCGGACCTCGTAGGGTGACAGCCACGGCGCGCACATGCGGAGGAAGGCCGGCACCGACCACAGGTCACCGACGATCTCCGTGGCGTCGAGCACCGGCCACGCTCGCGAGAAGGCCGTCACGAGTTCGTCGTTCGCCGCCAGTGCACGACGCAGCGCGTGGTGCGGCACGTCGTCGTCGTGTCGCGACGCGATGATCGACATCAGCTCCTCCCAGGCCTCGTCGCGGGCATCGTTGTGCGCCGTGCCGCGTTCCGGAACGTCGAAGGCCTCCGCCCAGTCGGTCGGGGTCAGAGTTGTCTCCGCCCAGGGCGTTTCGACGACAAAGGGTGCTGTGGGTGGTTGTTCGTAGAATCGGACCGCCGGTTCGACGGCCTCGACCATGCGAGCCGACGACTTCAACCCTGCGACGTCGGCGTCGGCTTCGGTTGTCGCCGAATCGCCTTCGGCAACCAGATCGGCGAGAGTGCATGTCTGGACACTCTCCTCGCCGAGGCTCGGCAACACATCGGCGACATACGAGAGGTAGGGCCGGTGGGGCCCGACGACCAGCAGCCCGCCCCGATTGCCGGCGAGGCGCGGATCGGCGTAGACGAGGTAGGCGGCACGATGCAGCGCGACGACGGTCTTGCCTGTCCCGGGCCCGCCGTCGACGACGAGGGCGCCGTGCGATCCGGCGCGGATGATCGCGTCCTGATCGGTGGCGATGGTGCCCAGGACATCCCGCATGCGCGGAGAACGACTGGCACCGAGGTCGGCGAGGAAGGCGGACTGGTCGTCGAGTGCCGCGTGTGAGGCGAGCACCGCCGGGTCGTCGACGAAGACCTCGTCCCAGTAGTCGGTGATCCGACCGTGTGTCCAGCGGTAGCGGCGTCTGCTCCGCAGCCCCATCGGGTCACGCCGGGTGGCGGCGAAGAACGGCGCGGCCAGCGGCGTGCGCCAGTCGACGAGCAGGGTGTCGCCGGTGGGATCGGTCAGACCGAGTCGACCGATGTACAGGATCTCCCCGTCGTCGCGGACCAGACGGCCCAGGCAGAGGTCGAGGCCGAATCGGCGCAGAGATCGAATGTGCGCTCCGAGCTGGTGGATCTCCATGTCGCGGTCGACCGCCCGGCGGCCCTTGCCGCCGGCTTCGCGCCGCAGTCCCTGCAAGCGTTCGTCGGCGTCGGCCAGCGTGCGGCGCAGATTCGTGGTGATCGAGGTGAAGTGTCGAGCGTCGTCGGCGATGAGGGCGGGATCGTTCTTCGGGGAAAGGCGGTGAGGGAGGTCGAACACCGCGGTGGTCGTCGAAGTCGCGTCGGAGGGGGCGTCGGGGGCTGAGGTCACAGAGAGGGGCTCCGAATCGGCAGGCGGCAGGGTGGTCTCGGCAGGTGAGACAGCGATTCTGCACCGCATGGGGGGCCTTGCGGCAAGCCCCTGTCCAGGGCTTATGGTGAAAGGGGAAGAGTGATCGTCGGGCGCGCGGGTGAAACGGACCCCGGTTTCATGTGATCCGATGACCCATCAGCTGTTGCGGGCCGCGATGGTGTATGTGAAAGTACTTTCAGTTCACTACGGTGAACTCCTATCGGTGGGGCCTGTCAGGGGGCTGCCGCCCCCGAGCGCACGGGGGCGGGGCGGCAGCGCGGCCACAGCCTTCATTTCCCGGTCTCCCGGGTCGCGACTCATTCGACCGACTGGTTCGCTTCTCTGCACCGCATCGACGTGACCTGCGGCTTTCCGATCGTCGGCGTGAGCACCAGACCTCGCGCCGTAAGGTCGGAGGTGGAATGACACGCGGCGTCGCCCCGGTCCGCCGGTTCGGAGCGGGTGCTTCGACGCGTCGACGACGACGCAGGATCTCGACCGGAGGCCGACGATGGGACAGCCGTACGGGGAGCCGAACCACGGCGCCCGTGACCCGCGGCACCGCGGCGAGGCCGGCGGCCTGCCCGCCGGGTCGCCACGCGACCTCTACGGCCGGCCCGGCGCGCCACAGCTCTATCCCCCGCTCGGGTACGCCTCCGACGGCACCCCGATGTTCCGTCCCGGCCAGCCGACGAACACCGAACTGAACCTGGCCGAGCGCGCGGAGCGCGCAGAGGCGGAGCGCACCGCGACCGCCGAGCGCGAGGCCGACAGCTCAGCCGGTGAGTCCCGTTCGCGCATTCTCGACGTGCCCACCGCGACACTGATTCTGACGCTCGGGGTGGTGGTGCTGCTCGTGGTGGCCTTCGTCGGTTTCCTCGGTCTGCGCAACGGGTCGTCGGACGAACCGGTCGCGGACTCGCCGCTCATCACCGACACGATGCCGATCCCGCGCACTTTCGAACCGCCCAGCCTCACCCCGCCCGAACCGGGACAACAGCTTCCGGGCCAGCCCGGTGAGCGAATCGACCCGCAGAACAAGCCGGTGACCTACGAGGCGACCATCGACGGGCAGGCCACCATCCTGTACGTCGACGACGCCGGCCTGCGCTCCGAATTCGCCCCGACGAATCCGTGGACGGTTCGCTTCACCGGCGGGATCAACCCGCTGCGTCTGTTGGTGATCGCGGGGACGGGTAGCTCGGTGAGCTGTTCGATCACTGTCGACGGCGAGAAGGTGGTGGAGGACACGGTGACGCCGTCGTCGACGCGCCGAACCGCGTCCTGCATCGCTTAGGTGTTCACGTCCCCGTCACCGCGAATACCGCGTGTCGGTGGGATGACCTGCTCGTCCGATGTGTGATCGGGGCCGTGGCTCGCTACCGTGGTCTCGTGAGTTCTCCGCAGACAGCCCCTGACAGCGGTCAGTCCTCCGCCTCCACCGACGAGTTCAAGACGATGCTCACGTGGCGAGGCGAGGACACCGATCGACTCGAACAGGTCCGCCTGGTCGTGTCCGGCACGCGCCTCAAGGCATACGGACGGATCATCGCCGCGGCGACCGCCGACCACGAGGCGTTCTCCGCGTCGTACGAGCTGCAGACCACCGATGCCGGTGTGGTCAAGCGGCTGACCGTGCACCTGGTGCGCGCCGACGGCGAGACGCAGTTCGGCATCACCCGCGACGACGAGGGCACGTGGCTGATCCGTCGCCCCGACGGCGAGACCACCCGCTCGGACTTCGGCGGCGCGCAGGACGTCGAGCTTGCCCTGTCGCCCATGTTCAATTCCCTGCCGATCCGTCGCGGCGATGTGTCGGCCTCGTCGACCGAGGCCGCCGAGGTCCCCGTCGCCTACATGTACCTGCCGAGTGGTGAGGTGAAGCCGGCGACGATGTCGTACACCGCGGTTCAGGGCGGTTTCGAGGTGGACTCGCCGCTCGCGACGACCACGATCACCGTCGACGACAACGGTTTCGTCCTCGACTACCCGGGTCTCGCGCGCCGGGTCTGAGGGCGGTCGGTCCCGACCTCAGCCCACCCACACCCGGCCCTGGTGGGCCTGACGACGCAGTTCTTGCTGCCAGCCGTCGTCGCCGACGGTCACCCCGCTGATGACCTCAGCGGTTCCGGAGTGCAACTGCTCGTAGGCCGACCGGGCGCGGTGCCCGTCGTCGACGAGCACTTCGACGGTGCCGTGGTCGCGGAGTTCGTCGCGCGCTGCGATGAGACGGTCGATGGTCTCACTGAGGACGTTGAGCACCGCGATGCCGTTGGCCTCGATCATCGCGCGTTGCAGGGTCGGTGCCGTGCCGGCGACCCGGGTTCCGTCGCGGAAGCTGCCCGCCGCCAGCCGCAGGGCGAGATCGCTCTCCCCGGCTCCGACGGCGGCGGTGGCCGCTGCGGTCAGATGCGGCAGGTGAGAGATCGCGGCGACCGCCCGGTCGTGCGCGTCCGGAGCCACCGGCACCACACGTGAGCCGACGGCCACAGCCAGCGAGGCCACCGTCAGCCAGTCGTCCGACGCCGTGTCGTCGGTGGTGGTGACCGCCCACATGGCCCCGTCGAAGAGGGCGGCGTCGGTCGCTGCCCAGCTCGACGAACTGGTCCCCGCCATCGGATGGCCGCCCACGTACCGGCCACCGGGGTGGAGGTGGGCGAGCACGCGCGCGACTTCCTGCTTGACGCTGATGACGTCGGTGACCAGGACGCCGGGGGCGTGTTCGGCGACAGCGGTCACCAGCGGCTCGATGGTCGTCACCGGCGTCGCCAGCACGACCAGCGCGTCCGACGACGCCGCGCGCTGAAGTGTCGCAACGAGATCCGCAGACGCGTCATAGCCGTCGCCGGTGGCGGCGTCGACCGTCGCGGTGGACCGGTTGTAGCCGAATGCGTCGTGTCCGGCGTCGTGCAGGGCCCGCAGCAGTGACCCGCCGATCAGCCCGAGACCGAGCACGCACACCGGTCGGGGGAGGACGGGAGCGGGGGACGACGGCGCGGCAGTCACCCTGACACGTTCCCATACCGGTCACGCACGGTGAACCGGGACTTGGGAGTACCGGTGATAGGGGCTACGGTTTGCTGCATGGCCGGTGCCGGATTTGGGAAGTCGGGGTCGAACGCGCAGGACGTGGACGACGACATCGACGGTTTCGCCGTGGCGGTCGTCCGCGACGAGAGTGGCTGGAAGGTCACCGCGATGAAACCGTCGGCGCTCTCCGACCTCGAGGACGCCGAAACCCAGTTGCGTGAGCTGCGTTCCGCGGGCGCGGTGTTCGGGCTGCTGGATGTCGACGACGAGTTCTTCATCATCGTGCGGCCGTCCCCGACGGGAGCGCGTCTGCTGATCTCCGACGCGACCGCCTCCGTGGACTATGACATCGCGGTCGACGCGCTGGACACGCTGAACGTCGAGGTGCCCGACATCGATCCGGACGAGCTCGACCAGATCGATCCGTGGGAGGAAGGGGATCTCGGGTTGCTCGCCGATCTGGGACTGCCCGACGCGGTGATGAGCATCATCGTCGGCGACACCGATCTCTACGCCGACGAACAGCTCGGCATGATCGCGGCACGGCTCGGCTTCGCCGACGAGCTGGGCAAGGTCCTCGACTCCCTCGGCCACTGAGTCGGCGCGAACTCGTGCGATGAGTGCGCCCGCCTGGGAGGCCATGGTCCGTGCGGCGCTCGACGCGGCAGCACTCTCGGGGACCGACGACGTTCCCATCGGCGCGGTCGTGTTCGACCCGGAAGGCATCGAACTGGCTCGCGCCGCCAACCGCCGCGAGGCCGATGGCGATCCGACGGCACACGCCGAGGTGCTCGCACTGCGTGCGGCGGCGCGGGCGTTCGGCGACGGCTGGCGCCTGCCCGGATGCACGATCGCGGTGACCGTCGAACCCTGCACCATGTGCGCGGGCGCGATCACGCTGTCCCGGGTCGACGCCGTCGTGTTCGGAGCATGGGAGCCCAAGACGGGCGCGGTCGGTTCGCTGTGGGACGTCGTGCGCGACCCGCGGCTGTCGCATCGGCCCCAGGTGAAGGGTGGCGTGCTCGAACCCGAGTGCCGCGCCCTCATGGTCGACTTCTTCGCCACCCGACGACATCCGTGACCGCGGCGTCTCGGGGTCGCGAGACATCAAGATCGGTGAGATCTCAGGGTCCCGTCCGGTGGTCGTGGCCGCTCGGTCCTGGCAGATTGGACTGCAGTACCCCCGACCCGCGAGGAGTAGTCATGACCGATCCGTCCGACAAGGTGACCGCGGCCTTCGACACCGCGAAGGCGAAGATCAACGAACTCGCCGAGAGCGGCAAGGTCCAGGAGGCGCTGGGTACCGCCCGCGACAAGATCGACGAGTTCGTCGAGAGCAAGCAGGTGCAGGACGCCCTGGGCACCGCGAAGGACAAGCTCAACGACCTCGCCGAGAACGAGAAGGTCCAGGAGGCGTTCACCACCGCCAAGGACAAGCTCAACGAGGTGTCGCAGAAGTTCAACAACCGCTGACCTGGGGTTCTGCAGACCATCGTGGTCCTGTGGCACGGTGGAAGCAGGAGTCAGCTCCTGAGCGGCGGCGTTGGCGTCGAGCCGTGGCGCGACGAACGTCGTCGAGTTCTTCCACTCGGCCGATGGGCCGAACCCTATTGAGGAGGCTTCATGGGAACCACTGACGACGCACAGAACAAGGCCGAAGAGCTGAAGGGTCGCGGCAAGGAAGCTGCCGGCAGCCTCACCGACAACCAGGACCTCAAGAACGAGGGCAAAGGTGACCAGGCGCAGGCCCAGGGCAAGCAGAAGATCACCGATGCCGCTGACGCCGTCAAGGGCAAGATCGACGACGTCAAGGACAAGCTGACCGGCCACTAGGCCCCCTGCTCCATCAGGTGCGAGGAGCGCGACGTATCCCCTGCTCCCTGAGGTGCGAGGAGCGATAGCGACGAGCCTCGAAGGGCAGGTGACGTGCGCTGACACCCACGCCTGACCAGCCGATTTAAGTCTGACCGCCCCTCTGCGGTACAGTCTTCGGCGGTGGCGTGTCCGAGCGGCCGAAGGTGCAGCACTCGAAATGCTGTGTGCGGTAACCCCGTACCGAGGGTTCAAATCCCTCCGCCACCGCCAGAAATGGCCCCCCACTCGCAAGGGTGGGGGGCCATTTCGATGTTCTGGCCGCGGTTCCGCGGATCAGCCCATGCTGAACGGCTTGCCGTACACGGCGATCGATTGCGACACGTTGTCGGTCGTGATGCTCACCTTGGCGTATGAGCGGGCCTGTGCGTAGCCGGCACAGCCGTTCACCATCATCGTCTCGTTGGTGTACGCCAGGGTGCCCTTGCCGCCGGCGAAGCTGATCGACGACGAGTGTCCGGCTGCACCGAACGCGTCCTTGTATTCACGGTCGTTGATGACGTAGTTGACCGCCTGGCCGGGGCCGATGGTCACGCCGGCGCCGGTCTCGGCCGTCGTGGTCGTGCTCTGGAGGTCGAAGTCGGGTGCGGTCGCGCCGGCCCGGCTGTTCGAGTTGCCGCCGAGGGTGAGCTGGCAACCGACGATGTAACCCGCGCCGACGCCGATCTTCGCCGCCTTGTCGGAGGTGGTCACCACGTACTTGCCGGAGACCCATGCATTGCGATGCAGGGGCGTACCGCCCATGGAGGGGTTGATCCGCGCGGATTCGTTGCTGCGCGTGATGGTCACCGTCGTACCGTCTTTCAACTTCTTCGTGACGGACTGTCCGGGGAGTTGGACGGCGGTGTCGGCCTGCGCGGGTGCGGCGGTCAGCGCGGGCACCAGTGCCGCGCAGGCGATTGCGGTTGTGGCCGCGATGATCCGGGTGCGCGCGGCGGGGCGCTGGGGGACGGTCATGGGAGCTCCGATTCGGCGAGTCTTGGTCATGGTCAACGGGTTCGCGGTCAGCCGATGGAGAACGGCTTGCCGTAGAGGTTCACCTTCTGGTGCACCTCGCCGGTGGTCTCGATCGTGGTGAAGGCACGGGCCTGGGCGTATCCGCCACAGTTCTGCACATCGATCTGGGCGTCGTCGTAACCGAGATGGTAGGTGCCGGCCTTCTCGATGTTCTTGGTGTTCAGCACCACGAACGTGACGTCGCCGGCGGCAAGTGGAACGGTCAGGGTGCCCGAGAGCGACGGCGCGGTCGGGGTCAGCGAGCCGGACAGCCCGCCCTGGAGGCCCTTGATGTTCACCTGGCATCCGATGATGTAACCGGTGGACAGTGTGGCGGCGGCGCCGTTCGTCGCGGTTCCGTTGCTCCCCGGTAGTGTCGTCTCGCCGGCCGCACCGACACTCGGCCCTGCCTTGGCGGGCTTGAGATGTGGTGCGTACAAGGTGATCTGGCCGCTGACCCAGGTGGTCCTGGACACGCCGTTCGCGGCCATCGACGCCGAGACCCGGGCGCTCTCCTCGGACCGGACGATCTGGATGCCCTCACCTTTCGCGGTGCCGCCCGGAAGTCGGACGAATGCGTCTGCGCCCGCCGACGCGGCGCCGGCGAGCAGCGCGGCAGTCACCGATCCGCCGATGAGTGCGGACAGTCCGACGGCCCGCAAGGTTCGTTGTGTCATCTCGTGCTCTCCTCGTTTCATCTCCCCGTCCGCGGACGGGGTGTCGCACTGCGTCGAGAACTCATCGCAGGGGGATGAGCCCGTCAGCTGCGGCAGGGTGGCGATCGTAGGTGAACGTACCCTAAATAGAAGATGAGTGAAAAACTATGTAGGGGTTGACACACACCCCTCGAATAAAGGTAGCCTAACCTCTGTAAGGCGGTGGGCTCCTCCGGCGTTCGCGGGTTGTGGTTCACGCACTGTGTGTCGGGTTCGACTGCAGCGCAGACGAACTCGTTGACCATCGGGGATGTGTGACTCGGACGTCGACTTCGTGCTCGCTGCTGGGAGCAGCCCACGACATTCACGGTGCATTGCCCGCAGTGCACACCGGCGACGTCGTCATCGACTTCGAACGCTTCTATGAGTCCGTGGAGTGGATGGCCGAGCAACTGGTCTTCTGCGGGGTCACTCCCGGGAGCCGGGTGGCACTCGCGATCCACACGGGTTGGGAGTTCGTCCTCGCGTGGCATTCGTTGCTGGAGGCCGACGTCGTGACGGTCCCGATCGTCCTCGGCCCACGCTGCAATGCGGTCGGCACTCAGGATGTCGGTTTCGTCTTCGCCCACATCGACCAGTGCGTCGAGGTCGAGGACTTCATCGAAGCCGTTGTGCCGCCGACTCGATCCCGGGTGCTGTACCGGGTTGCCGGTGATTTCGTACTCGTCGCTCTCGGAGGGGCTGCTCCGATCCGCGAGGAGGGTGGCCTCGTCACCGACCTCGATGCCGGGTCTGTCGACAGTGCTCGCCGCCTCGTGGCCGAGGCGGAGTGGATGGCCGAGGACGACGGCGGTGTGCGGCGAGGTGCCCGTGTCCGACTGGAAGGGGATCTCGGCACCCGCGAGACCATGGTCCGAATTCTCGCGTGTGCGTCTGCCCGCGCATGTGTGGCGGTCGACGCGCCCTTCGGGCTGCCCGAGTGGGGTGCCCCCGTCGCTCCGTGACCGATGCGCCCGATACCTCAGCCCAGCGCGGCGGAGACCCGGTCGGCGAGGTCGGTCTCACGACGCCGGGCGAGGAGGCCGAGGATGTCGTCGAGGGTGGAATCGTCGGGTAACCACAATGATTCCGCGAGTATCCGGGTGAGCCGGGACCTGGTGACGCGTTCCGGGCGACGCCCGATCCGGGTCAGGATGGAGTTGCCGGGTGACGTGCTGGAGTGCTCGGCCCGTCGAACGGCGAAGGTGCTCGGCCCGAAGTCGAGAAAGACCGCCGAACCGGCCGTGAGTTCGAGTGCGTCGATGAACCGTTTGATCGAACCCGTTCGTGCCTGAACCGACGCCCACGTGAAAGTCTGTGACCCCAGCCCGGTCTCGAGGGCGACCGGTGTGCCGGGGCCGATGCCGAGGACGCCGGCGAGGGCGCTGGGAATGTTGAATCCTGTTCCGCGACACTGCGCCGGAGTGATCGTGGTCGCCCAGTGCACGACGTCGTTCTCGCGGTACAGGCCGCGTGTCCGTCCAGGCGTCCGGCGGGGCCGATGTGTTCGTTCGCGCCGGGTGACAATGCCGCCGCGGGTCTGGAACTCGCCGGCCCCGGCGTACGCACGGATGGTGGCCTCGCTGACGTCGTGACGGCCGCGGATCGTCGCGATGACGTCGTCGAGAGGCGCGGCGCCGTCGCGGTCGGAGAGAATCGCATCGATCTGCAGATGGACCGGTTCGTATCGTGGGAGGCCCCACTCGACGAGGCCATAGCGGGTGCGGTCGGTCTTGACGATACGTGCGTCCGATGCGAGGGCGTTTCGAATACTGTTGTGGGCACGCGGGATCGACGATGTCGCGTTCACGATCTCGTCGAATGTCAACGGCGCGCCGTGTATCGCGAGCGTCGCGACGACGATCTCCCCCGTCGTCGAGCGGGTGGCGATCGCGTGGCCGTCGAGCACTTCGTATCCCGCCCGCCGCAACCACCGTGCGGCCGAATCATCGGGCAGGCCGAGGTGGTCGGCGATGGCGGCAACCGGAGGCACCTCGCCGGGGCGTGCCGCCGCCGCGACGGCTGACTTCGTGAACTCGGCGACCGCGCGGAGGCCGCCCCGGATGATCCAGTTCTCGCTCGTGCGCAGACCCGACGCCGCGGCCACCACTCGCCAGCACGGGGCCTCGAGGTCGCCCACCGGTGACCCGGCGAGCGTCGAGTCGCCGGTGAGCGCAGTGGCGTCCGCGATCGGCGCGGCCCGCCGGTCGATCATCGCCGACAGCTCGGAGAGAACCGGATCCGCGTCTATCAACGAGGCCAGACGGGCTCGGAGGGAGCGATCGATCTGGGTGATCCGCTCGCGGGACAGTCCGAGGATCTCGGCGACCTCTGACTGTGTTCGAGGGTGGGCGGCGTAGACCCGCTCGGTCAGCACCCGCCGCTCCTGGCCGGACAGTCCGGCGTCGAAGGCGGCGACCGCGTCGAGCGCCTGCCTGTCGCCCGGCGTCCGTTCCGACGCCAAGAGTCCGCCGGCATGCGCGGTCATGGGTGGTGCGTTCTCGTCCACCATCGTATTGTCCCCCGAGCACAAAGGTCAGGAGGAAGTCTGGCCTCCGCGACCGTTCCCGTTCGCCTCTCGCTTTCATAGTGTTCTGGATCACATCGATCACTACGAATTCGGAGGCAAGCCCGTTGACCAGCACGTACTTCGCATGGGATCTGACCCACCGCGCCGACACCCCGTGTGTTCGCGATGACGAGGTCGCCCTGGACTACGCCGGTTTCGCGCGGCGCGTCGAGGGTGTCGCCGAACAACTCAGCCGGGGTGGCGTTCGACGCGGGGACGTCGTGGCCACCTTTCTGCCCAACCGGATCGAACTGCTGGTCACGCTGATGGCGGCATGGCGGATCGGTGCGGTTGCCACTCCGGTCAATCCGGCATTCACCCCCGCGGAAGCCGAGTACCAGCTGACGGATTCGCGAGCACGGGTCGTCATCGGCACCCGCACAGCGGAACTAGGGTCCGGACTTGCCCGGTTCGACGTGGATGAGCTGGCGACGGGGCCGAGCGCGGACTGGCGGGGCTCAGAATCGCCGTCCGCCGACGACGACGCACTGCTCATCTACACCTCCGGCTCCACCGGCAGGCCCAAAGGTGTCCGGTTGTCGCACGGCAATCTGCACTACATGGCGTCGACGATGGTCACGCACTTCGGTCTCACCGAGGCCGACCACGCCCTCTTGGTGCTGCCCCTGTTCCACGTCAACGCCATCTGCGTGAGCTTCCTGGCGCCGATGCTCGCGGGCGGACAGCTGAGCATCACCGGAAAGTTCTCGCCGTCAAGGTTCTTCGATGATGTCGCACGCCTCACCCCGACATACTTCTCCGCCGTGCCGACAATCTACGCGCTACTGGTGTCGCAGGACGGACTGACAAGCGAGGCCATCGGGTCACTCCGGTTCGCGGTCTGCGGCGCCGCCCCGATATCGAGGGAACTCCTCGACCGGGTCGAGGGCGCTTTCGGGATACCTGTCGTCGAGGGCTACGGCCTGACCGAGGGCACCTGTGCGTCGGCCTGCAATCCGGTCGTCGGAGTACGCAAACTCGGGACGGTGGGCCCCGCGCTACCGGGCCAGCGGATCTCCGTCGTCGACGAACAGGGCACGGAGGTGCCCACCGGTGAGATCGGTGAAGTCGTCATCAGTGGGCCGAATGTCATGCGCGGCTACCTGAACCGGCCGGAAGCCACCGCGTCGACCATCGTCGACGGCCGACTGCACACCGGGGATGTGGGCCGGCTCGACGAGGACGGATACCTCACCCTGGTCGACCGCATCAAGGACATGATCATCCGGGGCGGGGAGAACATCTATCCCAAGGAGATCGAGAACGCCCTCGCGACCCACCCGGACGTGCTCGAGTGCGCGGTGGTGGGCGCGCCGGACGAGCTCTACGGCGAGTTGCCGGTCGCATTCGTCGTCGCATACCCGGGCCGCGCGGTGGACGCCGAGACGCTGGCTGCTCACCTCGCCGGTCGATTGGCAAAGGTCAAGCAGCCGAGCATCATCCAGGTCGTCGACCAACTCCCGCGAAATCCGGTGGGAAAGATCGACAAACCGGCGCTGCGATCCGGTCTCCGAAGTCCGCAGCCCATCTGATCCTCACGTCGACCCGACCTCGACGCCCGCGCTGGGCGCCGGGTCGGTGGCCGGCGCGCCGAGACCGGGAATGCCCGACCCGCATCACACAACCGACACACAGAACAAGACAAGGAGTGCGCACCAATGGGACTCACCCAACCAGACTTCCCCCAGGTGGACCCGGAGACATTTCTCCAGCGGCCGTTCTTCGACCGGATTCGCGTGCTGGGAGCACATTGGGCCGACCACGGTTTCGGGACACCGAAGATGGTCCATCTGATCTATCTGATGAAGGTCTTCGTCTTCTACGGAGGCGTCGGGATCGTGCTCGCGACGCTGACATCCGGACTGAACCCGCTGCATGTGACCGAGTGGTGGAATCAACCGATCGTCTATCAGAAACTGGTCTTGTGGACCGTGCTGGTGGAGGTCCTGGGCATCGGAGGGTCGTGGGGGCCGCTGGCCGGACATTTCAAACCGATGACCGGTGGCTTCCTGTACTGGCTGCGGCCACAGACGATCCGGCTCCCACCATGGCCCGGCAAGGTGCCCCTCACCAAGGGTGACTCCCGCACCGCGTTCGACATCGCGGTCTACGCGCTCATCCTCGCGAATCTTGCTGTTGCGATAGCACTCCCGGGTATCGTGTCGAACTCGCTGGACTCGGTGGTGGCCGACAATCAGGGACTGGTGAACCCCGTCCTGATGTACCCGCTCATCGCGTTGTTCGTCGTGATCGGCCTGCGTGACAAGGTCATCTTCATCGCCGCTCGCTCCGAGCAGTACCTCCCGGCGATGATCTTCTTCGGCTTCCTGCCCTTCGTCGACATGATCCTCGCGCTCAAACTGCTCATCGTGTCGGTCTGGGTCGGCGCCGGGATCTCCAAGCTGGGACATCACTTCTCGATGGTGATCCCACCGATGCTGTCGAACACCCCGTGGCTGCCGAGCAAGAAGATCAAGCGGGCGCACTATCGCAACTTCCCCGAGGACATGCGGCCGTCGAGGCTGGCCGGCGGCGTCGGGCACGTCCTGGGCACCATCGTCGAGGTCGTCACCCCACTGGTCTTGCTGTTCTCGACGAGCAAGTCGCTCACCGTGGCGGCGGTCGTCCTCATGGTGTGCTTCCACTTCTTCATCCTGTCGACGTTCCCACTGGCCGTTCCGCTCGAATGGAACCTGCTCTTCGCCTATGCCGCGGTGTTCCTGTTCCTCGGATTCCCGGCCTGGGACGGCTATGCGCTGACCGACACGTCGATGCCGTGGGCGATGGTGCTGATCGCCGCCGCGCTCTGCTTCTTCCCCGTGCTCGGCAACCTCCGTCCCGATCTGGTCTCGTTCCTCCCGTCGATGCGCCAGTATGCGGGGAACTGGGCGTCGGCCACCTGGGCTTTCGCGCCTGGTGCCGAGGAGAAGCTCGACCAGCACATCGTGCGGCCCGCGAAGAACACCCGCACCCAGCTCCTCGCGTCGTACCCGGCCGACGTGGCCGATGTCGTGATGCACCAACTGCTGGCCTGGCGTTCGATGCACAGCCAGGGGCGTGCGCTGTACTCGCTGATGATCCGTCATCTCGGCACCGACATCGACTCCTACACGCTGAGGGAGGCGGAGTTCTCGTGTAACTCGCTGGTGGCCTTCAACTTCGGTGACGGGCATCTCCACGACGAACGGCTCATCGCGGCGCTGCAGAAGCGGTGCGGTTTCGCGCCGGGCGAGTTCACGGTGGCCTGGATCGAGTCCCAGCCGATCCACCGGGGCACACAGCGGTTCAAGGTGATCGATGCGGCGCTGGGCGTCATCGAGACCGGAACCTACCGGGTGGTGGATGCGGTGAATGAGCAGCCGTGGCTGCCCAACGGCCCCATCCCGTTCCATGTCGACTGGACTCTCGACGTTGACGCTCGTCGCGCCGTCACCGATCCTGAAGTGGTGCATGAACCGCAGATGCGCTCCGATGATCGCAGCGCGACGCCGGTCCGGCTGACGGATCAGGCGCCGCAGTGACCACAGCTGTCGTGGTCGGCGGCGGGCCCAATGGGCTCGCCGCCGCTCTGCACCTGGCGCGCAACGGTGTCGACGTGCAGGTCCTCGAGGCGGCCGAGGTCGTCGGTGGCGGGGCCCGGTCGGGCGAGCTCACGGTGCCGGGTGTCATCCACGACCATTGTTCGGCCTTCCACCCGTTGGGTGTGGGCTCGCCGTTCTGGTCGGAGGTCGGTCTCGAACGGTACGGGCTGGTGTGGAAGTGGCCCGACGCCGACTGCGCACATCCTCTCGATTCCGGTGAGGCCGGGCTGCTGTTCCGCTCGGTCGGCGCCACCGCGGCGGGGTTGGGCGCCGACGGATCGCGCTGGCAGGCGATGTTCGGTGATCTGGCCCGGCATTTCGACGATCTGGGCGACGATCTGCTCCGTCCGGTCATGCACGTGCCCGGTCACCCGATCCGGTTGGCGTCGTTCGGGCCCCGAGCCGTCCTGCCTGCCACCGTCATCGCGCGCTGGTTTCGCACCGAGCGTGCCCGCGCGCTGTACGGCGGGATCGCGGCACACCTGTTCTCCCGGTTGGACCGCCCGCTCACCGCGTCGCTCGGGCTGATGATCGCCGCGAGCGGACACCGTTACGGATGGCCGGTGGCCGAAGGCGGTTCAGGGGCGATCACCGCGGCGATCGTCGGCGCACTACGGGATTCGGGCGGCAAGATCGAGACCGGTGTCCGGGTGAGCTCGCGTGCCGACCTGCCGCCGGCGGACATCACGTTGCTGGACTTGTCCCCGGCGCAGGTCCTCTCGATCTTCGGCGACGAGATGCCGGCTCGAATCCGACGCTCGTACCGGCGTCACCGGATCGGGTCGTCGGCGTACAAGGTCGACTTCGCGATCGACGGGGACATCCCGTGGTCGAATCCGGATTGCCTGCGAGCCGGGACAGTGCACCTCGGTGGGAGTTTCGACGAGATCGCCCACACCGAGCGACAGCGAGCGGCCGGTGTGATGGTCACACGGCCGTTCGTCCTGCTCGGTCAGCAGTACATCGCCGATCCCGGTCGCAGTGCGGGCGGCATCAATCCGATCTACGCCTACGCGCACGTCCCTCGAGGCTTCGACGGGGATGCCACCGAGCAGATCGTCGCGCAGATCGAGAGATTCGCCCCCGGATTCCGTGACCGGATCGTCGCGACCGCGAGCACTGGTACCGAACAACTCCATGCCTCGAACGCCAACTTCGCCGGCGGCGACATCATCGGCGGAGCGAACGACGGGTTGCAGATGGTCCTACGGCCCCGTGCGGCGCTCGATCCGTACGCGATCGGAGTACCGGGTGTGTACATCTGCTCCCAGGCCAGCCCGCCAGGTGCTGGTATCCACGGGTTGTGTGGGTACCATGCCGCCGAGTCGGCATTACGGTACGCACGGTCGACACGATGACCGCCTCGCGATCGTCCCGTGCGCTGTGGACAGCGGGAGACGCCGCGCGCGACCGGCTCGCCGGAGTTCCCGCGGCAGCCGGTTCCGAACTGCTCGAGCAGGCGGCCGTGATCGCGAAGACGTTGCAGGAGAACGTGTCCGACATCGTCTCCGAGTTGAGTGCGATGATGGCCCGGGAGATCGATCAGCTCGACACCGACCCCAAGCTGGTGGAGTTGCTCGAGGCGAGCGTGCACGGCAACGTCTCCACGATCATCCACGTCCTGGCGAACGACATCCCGATCGAGCACCTGCAACCGACCACCGCCGCGGTGGAATACGCGTTGCGACTGGCGCAACGGGACGTGCCCTCGAACTCGCTCGTCCGGGCCTACCATCTCGGGCAGAACAGCGTGATGCGCCAATGTTATCGATTGGTCGAGGATCTCGATCTCGACGCGGGTCAGTCGATGGCGTTGACCCGGCACATCTCCGATGTGCTGTCCGGTTACATCGATTGGATCTCCCTGTACGTGTTCGAGGCGTACGAAGATGAACGCCGGCGGTGGCTCGGGGTCGAGGGCAACGTGCAATCAGCGGCCATCCACTCGTTCCTCGACAGCGCCGAACCCGATGAGCGGGCCTTCGAGTCCGAGACCGGTTATCCACTGGACCGGCGGCACGTCGCGCTCATCCTCTGGTCCTCCGACGATGAACCGCGCGAACTGGTGACGCTCACCCACGCGGCCCGCGAACTCGGTACCCGACTGGGCGGAGGCGCACCACCGATCGTCACCGCGATCGACCGTTCGACGGTCTGGGCCTGGATTCCCTTGGTCGGGCGGGACATCACCGACGACTCCTCCGTGGTCACCGTCCGCTCGACCGTGCCGGCGGGGATCCGAGTCGCGGTGGGACTGCCTGCATCCGGGGCGCGAGGATTCCGGCGAACCCACGAGCAGGCGCGCGCCGCCTACTCGGTGGCGACCATGCCGGGTGGTACGGCGGATCGGGTGATCGGATTCGGAGACCGGGGTGTGGCCGTGGTGTCCCTGCTGGCACGGGATCTCGAGTCGACGCGGGCCTGGGTCCGGGAGGTCCTGGGCGGGCTCGCCGAGGACACCTCGACCGCGAACATGTTGCGGGAGACCCTGTCTGTGTACTTCGCCACCAAAGAGAGCCACCTCCACACCGCCGAGCGGCTCAACCTCCATCGCAACACGGTGAAGTACCGGGTCGGCAAAGCACTCGCCGAGGTCCCGGCGGACCGCGATCGCCTGGATCTCGCTCTGGCACTGACGGTCTGCGAATTCCTCGGGCCGGTGATGTTCGCGCGGTGAGCGTTGGTGTGGGCGTTGGCGTCCGGTGTCCGGGTGTCAGGCCCGTCCGTCGGACGGCTCGATGTCGCCACGGAACCGCCCGGTGATCTCGTCGATCTTCGCGCCGGTCGTGGGTGCGAAATGCGAGTCGTCGAACCTGGGGGAACCGTCGACGCGGAGGTCGTAACGCTGCAGTTGTTCTCGCACCGGGTCTTTCATCTCGGCGAAGACGAGTGTGATGGCGTGGGTGCGCAGATAGTCGTCCAGTTCGACGAGTTCGTCGACCGCGGTGGCATCGATGTCGACGATGGGTTCGGCCGCGATGATCACGGTGTGCAGTTGTCGGCCCGCTGTTCTCGCCTCGCGGACCTTACCGCGGACGTAGTCGTCGAACATGCCGCCGTTGGCGAAGAAGAGTGGTGCGTCGAACCGGATGATGAGCACACCGTCGATGCGTTCGGCGTCGGGATGGCGGGTCACATCGTGGTAGCCGCGTAGTCCCGGAACCCGCCCCAGCTCCGTCCGGTACGGACGCCACGCGAGATTCACGAAGGCGATGAACGACAGGCCGATCGCCACCAGGATGCCTTGCAGGACACCGATCAGCGCAACACCGAGGAACGCGGCGATCGACAGCGCGCCCTCGACCCAGTTGGCGCGGAACAGCGCCAACACGCCGGAGATGTCGATCAGCGAGATTGCCGCGGCGATCACGACGGCGGCCAGCGCTGCCGACGGCAGGTAGGCGGTGACTCCCGGTGCGACGAAGATGAACACGACGATCAGGAGCGCCCCGACGACCGCGGCGAGTTGCGATTTGGCCCCGGCCTGTTCGGCCACCGGGGTCCGGGACGACGACGCCGAGATCGCGAACCCGCTCAGGAACCCGGTAACGATGTTGGCGGTGCCGATGGCCGCCATCTCCTGGCTGCCGTTGACCTGGTCGCCGGCTCGGGCAGCAAAGGTCCGGGACAGCACACTCGTGTCGGCGAAGGCGATCAGTGCGATACCGACAGCTGGGCCGATGAGGCTGATGACGTCGTCGACGGTCACGCCTTCCAACGACGGTGACGGGAACCCGCGGGGCATGGCGCCGACGACCGGCAGATCGTCGGACCATCCGAACACCGCCACTGCGACGATCGAGGCCACCACCGCGACGAGGACACCGGGAATGGCCTTGCGCCAGAACTTGAGCGCGAAGATCAGGACGAGGCATGCGATGCCGATGGCCGAGGGGAGCAGTTCGGCCTCACCGGACGCGACACCCTTGACGATGTTGACCGCCTCCTGGATGACGGAATCGCCGTCGACGCTGAACCCCAACAGCTTCGGCAGTTGGCTGAGCACGACGACGAGTGCGATTCCGTTGAGGTAACCGATACGGATCGGCTTGGACAGGAGATCGGTGACGAAGCCGAGCCGGAGCAACCCGCCGATCAGCAGGACCAGGCCGACCTCGATGGCCAGTACGCCGGCGAGCGCGATCCGTTCTTCGTCGAACGCCGCGAGCGGGATGATCGACGCCGCGATGATCGGTGCGAGCGACGAGTCGGGGCCGAGGACCAGGATGCGGGACGGTCCGACGGCGGCGTACACGAGCAGCGGTATCACCGTGGCGTAGAGCCCGGTGACCGGCGGCAACCCGGCGACTTCGGCGTATCCCATACCCGCGGGGATCAGCAACGCCGTCAGCACGATACCGGCGACGATGTCGCCCTTCAGCCACGACTTCTCGTAACCGCGGAGCACTCCCAGCCCGGGCAGGAACCGTGAGACCGTTTCCGGTTGCATCAGGCGATTATGGGCCTTCCCGGCCGCGTCGGCACGCCTTTGCCGAGTGGATATCGTGCCGGATTCGATCGGGTCAGGCGGTGACGGTCCGGGCGACGCTTCTCGAGGCCGATGTCCGCGGCGCGACCACCGGTGACAGCGCCAGGGCGATGGTGCCGGTGACCGTGAGATGCGCGGGAACCTCGGCGTGCAGGGTGCGACGATGGCGGGAAAGGTCGACCACGGTGAGGTCGGCCATGGTGGCGCCCGCGAGGTGCGTGCCGGGGAAAGCGACGTCGAGCACCGCGGAGTGCAGGGGGAGAGCGGCGTCGACCTGGACGACGACGCGACCGTGTGCGGCAACCGCGGACGTGATCCGGGTGACAAGGGTGGGGAACCACACCGAGGTCGGGCACAGGGACTGGCAGACCGGTTGGCCCTCGGTGTCGAGGTAGAACGCGATCTTGCGGTGCAGGGATTCTGCGCGGAGCGAGAGATCGCCGGCGACGACATCCGTGCCCGACGCGTGCAGCGTTGTTCCCCACGTTGTCGTCTCGAACGTTCTGGTCACGGTGACACCTTTCAGTGAGGGCAGCATGTCGAACAAGGTCACCGGATCAGATCTACTCCGTGAAACGGTGTCGGGGAACAGATCCTGGCGCTAAGAGTTCGTCAATTCGGCTGCTGCGACGCGAGCATCTCGAGCGCGACGTCCCGAGCGGCGTCGAGTGCATCGGGTTCGACGCCCATGCCGGCGGTCACCAGCGCGCCCTCGTGCAAGATGAACAACCGTTGCGCCAGTGTGTTCCCGTCGGAGACACCGGCATCCGCCGCGATCGAGCGGAGCAGATCCCGTAGCTCGTACTTCTGCCCGACGATGATCGGATAGGCCGGATGGTCGGGATCGCTGATCTCGGCGTGCGCGTTGATCATCGCGCACCCCTTGTGGCCTCGGTCGGCCGACCAGTCCCGCGTGGCGTCGAAGACCGCGGAGAGTTGCGCGCCCGGAGTCGCGTCGGCCGCGTCGAGCCGGGAGCGGAGGAATTCCTGCCAGGTGGCGTTGCGGGCACGTAGGTACTCGACCACCAACTGTTCCTTGGAGCCGAAACGGTCGTAGAGCGTGCGCTTGGTGACGCCTGCCGCCTCCGCGATGGAGTCGACGCCGACCGCATGGATTCCGCGCTCGTAGAACAGCGCGGAGGCCGCGTCCAGGATGAGGCGGGCCTTCGGCGTCCAGTCCACGGTCGCCGGTGCGGCCTCGTGATGAGTGGGCACATGACAAAGACTACACCGATCGGTAAGGTCGGCGAACATGCAGACTTCACAGATCGGTATACCCGCGCGTTGGGCGACGTTTGCGATGTCGGCGGTGTTCGTCATCTGCTGGTCGTCTGGATTCATCGGAGCGAAACTCGGCGCCGGGGCGGCATCGGTGCTCACCGTGCTCATGTGGCGCTTCCTGGTTGTGGCGGTCGTGCTCGGGGGTGTCGTGTACGTCCTGTGGCGGCGGCGTGGTCTGGCGACTATGTCGGCGAGGTGGCTCGGTTCTCAGCTCGTGATCGGGGCCCTCTCGCAAGCGGGTTACACCGTCACCGTGTACTGGGCGATCGCGCTGGGCGTCAGCACCGGCACGACGGCACTGATCGACGGCGTCCAGCCGCTCGTCGTCGCCGCGATGGCTGGGCCGCTGCTCGGGGCGGTCACCCATCGACGCCAGTGGTGGGGACTGCTCGTGGGAGCGGCCGGCGTCGTCGTGGTCACCTGGTCGGACGCGGCATCGTCGGCAGGTGCGCCCTGGTGGGCATACCTGGTTCCGCTGCTGGGGATGGCCGCCCTCGTCGCGGCCACCTTCCTCGAGCGGCGCGTCGACGACTCACCCTCGCCTGTCGTCGTCTTGGCGATCCACTGCGGAGCGTCCGCGGTGATCTTCACCGTGGCAGGGCTTCTCGCGGGAGTGGCGATGCCGCCGGCAGACGGCGCCTTCTGGTTGGCCATCGTCTGGCTGACGGTGCTGTCCACCTTCGGCGGCTACGGGTTGTACTGGGTGCTCCTACGACGATCCGGCGTCACATCGGTGAACACGCTCATGTTCCTCATGCCGCCTGTCACCGCTGTCTGGGGCACCGCGATGTACGGCGAACCCTTCGGCTGGGCAACGGCTCTCGGGCTCGTGATGGCATGCGGCGCCACCTGGGTGGTGAATCGTGCGGCACCGCCGCCCGAGGCACGTGATCGGGGGGAGGCCGAAGCGCGTACGGCAACCGCTGCTCCCTGAGGTCGGGCGTTGCCCCTCACTCGGAGGGTTCGTCCGTGCGGTCTCCGTCGGCGCGCCAGGTCACCGTGACCGGGACCTGGTCGTCCCACGGTTGGCGGGTGACGAGGTCGGCGACACGCACGTACCCGCGCTCGAACTCGCCGATCGCCGGGTCGACGAGACGGTACTCCTGCGTCTGACGGTGAATGGGTTGCGCGTCGAGCAGCACGATCCGAACTTCACCGGGCTCGAAATGGCAACGTCGCTGCAAGGATTCGATGAGTTGCTCGTTCGAGAGATGCCCGTCCCCGAAATTCCACCCCATCGCCGTGCTGCAGATGCGTTCGCCGTCGGTGAGGACGTACTGCTCTTCGGGCGTCGGGTGCATCGCTCGGTGCGCCAGCGTGAACAGCGCCCGACCGTGACTGTTGAACGAACGGAACGCATATCCCATGTAGAGCGGGATCTGGGCTGCTTCCGGGCTGCCGTAGAAGCGTTCGAGTTGTGCGGCCGGCATGGACGCGATGGCGACGATGCCCTGCTCGATCTTCGCCGACGCCGACGGTTTGATGCACCACAGGCCGGTGTCCCAGTTGCCGGCGTAGTACCGCATTCCCGGCAGGAACGAGACCTTGCGCGGCATCAGATTCCCGACGACGACAGTGCCTGCGGAGACTGCGAAGAGCAGTATCGGCCAGGGCGATTGGAGATCGGTCAGTCCGATGCCGGGGTGACCGAGGAAGATCGCCACGATCCCGAACATCATGAAGACGTTCCATTCCAACGGAACGCCCATCGGGATCGACGACAGGATGCCGAAGTGGAAGACGAGCATGATGGTCGCCGCGATCGCGGTCACCCATCCGCCGTGCGAGAAGAACAGGACAAGCGGGACGAGGCCCTCGATCGCAGTCGAGAAGTGGGCGATCCACCGCGAACGACGCCCTGGCCTCAGGTCATCGGGGAAGTTCTCGAAGAACTTGCGCTTGATCTTCGGCGACCGCCAGATCGGGTTGTTGGACATCATCGTCGCGATGACGAAGGGGAAGTGTTTGTTCAGCTTCGACGTCGCCGCCCCGAGCCAGATGCAGAGGAATACCAGCTTCGCGGCGATGATCATGTCGACACCGCTGAAGAGGAACGCGACCGTGAACGCGCCGTAGACCTCGCCGCGCGCCGCCAGGAACACGGTCTTGTCGCGCAGACCGATAGCAGCGAGCAAGCCCACCACGGCCCAGATCTGCCAGCTGGGGAGGACGCCGACGGTCGTGTCCAATTCCGGGATCGCGCCGGAACCCGGGCTGAACAGCGCGATGACGAGGACGACGAGCAGCGCGCCGTAGAGGACGATATCAACCGGACCACGAGAGTCTCCTGCGGTCAACGGGATTCGCGGCCACGGTGGTTGACGGATGGTCTTCGTGCGCAACCAGTAGAGGATCGAACCCAGCGGCGGGAAGAACCGGTTGTTCAGCGGACCGAACCCACATCCGAGGCCCACGACCTCGAACAACATGGTGTAGAGCACGATCTTCTGGAAGACGATCGGCTCGTTGTACCAAGTCGTGACGTCGAAGAAGCCGTCGATGCCGGGGGTGCTGATGACAACGACCCAGCCGATGAGGATGTAGGCGAGGATCTTGCCCACATAGAACAGGTGTAGGGCCACCGGCGTCCCGAACCCGACTTCGGCCCAGTGCCGGGCCATCGGCTTGATCTTCTCCGCGCGAGAGCCCCGGCTCCACGTCGGGAAGTCGATCTCCGGGGTTGTCTGTTTCAGGAATCCCATCGTCGGAGAACCTAGCAAACCAAGTGCTTGCTTGGTGCCGGTTCGGTTGTCTGAGCGACAGCGACCGTTGGGGTGTGAACCGTGGTCTACTGAATGGATGATGTACGTCGTGATTGCCGTCTTCGTGGTGGTCATGGCGGCGGCCCTCGTCGTGCTGCTGGGCATGGCGATCGGCGCATTCTCGGCGATGTTCACCGGCATGCGTGACGACATCCGCAGCCGGAGGGCGGCCACGCGGTCGAAGGCAGGCGGCCCACTCCCGACGCGCGCACCCGAGGAATCCTCGGCGGACCCGTTGGCCGAACTCGCCGACACGCTTCGGGTGGCGCAGGCCCGGCGGTGGGAGTCATGCGAGTCGATTCGACAGCGCCTGGACGTCGATCCCTCCGACGGCGGGGAGGGCGATCCCGGCGGGTTCATCTTCCGAGCCCTGAACATCTGGTGTGGTCGATCGCTCGTGGGGTTCGACGATGGGCCCGACGATGCGGGAGGTCGGGCTCAGGGGTACAGACGAGCCGTGGACGAACTCGACGGCTTCTCGTCCGACCCGATAGGTCAGATCGCATGGACGACCGCGTCGGTTGCCGAACGCATCGACGGCCTCCCCGCGTGGCGCCTCGACTTCTTCGATCGCCACTCGGTGCGCGTCGACCTGAGCGGTGAGGTCACCGCCATCGCGAACGCGGCCGTCGGCCTTCGCGACCAGTTCGCCATTCTCGGCGACGCGCCGGCGGGGCACTTGGCCGTCGACCCGGAAGTGGTCTCCACGTTTGCCGAGAAGTCACTCCTGCTGTCGGGCCGCCTCGACGAACTGGTCCGGCGCCTGGAGGCGTTCGCCGGTTACGAGCAGATCGTCGCGCAGATCCAGCATCGGCAGGAGAAGCAGGCGTGGCTCGACCGTGTAGGCGGGATCAACGATTTCGAGCATGTCGTCGCCACCGAATGGGATCGGGCGGAGGCCGACCGGGTGCGGCACATGGCGGACGAATCGGATGTGCTGGCCTCGATCTACCTCGATGAGATTGCGCCGCTGGCGAAGTCGTTGAAGCGCAACTGACCGGGACCGGTCGGTGTGCTCATCGCGGGGCGGTGACGATCTGGAACAGGACCTCCCGGCGGACGACGAAACCCAGTTGCTCGTATAACCGGATCGCGCTGACGTTGCGGGCATCGGCATGAAGGATCGGGGTGTCGCCTCGGTCCCGGATGCGGTGTGCCAGATCGAGTACGAGTCGTGAGGCCAGCCCGAGGCCGCGAAACTCCGGGTCGGTGCACACGGCGCTGATCTCGGTGTACCCCGGAAGCCCGAGCCGTTCGCCGCCCATCGCGATGAGACGACCGTTGCGTCGAATCCCGAGGTAGGTGCCCATCTCGATGGTGCGAGGACGAAACGGGCCGGGGCGGGTCCGTTCGACCAGATCCCTCATGTCCGGCACATCCGCAGGTGCCAGGGGCACGGCCTCGTCGTCGCGTCGCGTGTCGACGCCTGCATCGATCATCTGCACTCCGGGCAGGTCCATCGTCGTATCCCATTCGTCTGGTGGACGATTGGTGACCACCGGCAAGAACAGGGAACCACCCGGGCCGACGAGTTCGGCGGCGTCCGACCAGTCCTGCGCGGTGGGAGAGTCGGGGAGAGCTGCCATGGGGCAGACGTCGGGGTGATACCGCAGAGCCGAACCGTGGCGCTGTGTGAAGTGGGCGTGCGGACCGGTGAGCGCCGCGAGAACCGGGTTGTCGAGCAACGCGTGACCGGTGCTTCCGTGTTCGGGTACCCGTTCGTCGGTGATGCGGTCGGTCACACGGTGACGATACGCGAGAAGATCAGCTGCTTCCGAAGAGGAGGGCGCCGAGGAATCCGATGCCGATCACGGAACTACCGATCACCGCGCTGCCGAAGCCGAGTTCGGCGCTGCCGCTACCACCCGCCCCGGCGGTACCTGAATCGTCTGCGATCCCGCCGTGCCGGGAACAGGCACCCTGGCGGTTCTCGGCGTGGCTGTAAGTTCCGTCTTTGCAGCGGATTCCGGTCGGTGAGCTGTCGGGACCAGGGACGCAGCTCCCCTCCGAGTTCTCGTACCACCCTGACCCGCAGGTGTAATCGACCTTGTGACCACCTGGGTCCGCGTGAGCGGGCGCGCCTCCGCCGGATACGCCGGCGATCAGAACACCGAAGGTCAACACAACTATTGCGGCGAGTCCTAAGAGAAGTCGCCGCGCTGTCATCGTAGGCATCGGGCCATCGTCGGCGAATCGAGCGTTGGCGTGGCAACCTTCGACCGATCCGGCACAGATCTGCTGTCGAACGTCGGGGGTCGTGTCAGTTCACGACGATCTCCACCGGCACCGCGTTGCCGAGGGTGTGCCCGACCGGTGAGCTCGCCTGGACTCTGGCGTGCAGTTCGTCGAGCTTCTCGCGCGGAGCGTCGGAGTCTATGGTGACTGTCGCGGTGATGGACTCGAACCCCGCATGGCCCTCCGCCAGGCCGAGGAAGACGTGGAGGTCGAGGTCGCCTTTCAGATCGATTCGCAGATCCTTGAGTTCGATGCCCGCCGTCGTGGCGTTCGCGGCGTAACCGACGGCCAGGCAGTTGCCCAACGCACCGAGTAGTTGCTCGACGGGGTTGGGCGCCGTGTCGCCGCCCCCGAGCGCGGCGGGCTCGTCGGATGCGATCGGCGAGAAGTTGCGAATCCGGGCCGCCGATGCGAACGAACCGTTCCACTGGACGTGCGCGGCCCACGTCGTCTGAGCCTTGGTGGCGTCGCCCTGGATCGCTTCGACCAGTTGGCCGACGGCGGCGATGTCCACGTCATTGAGGCGGGTGGCGGTCTCGGTCATGGTGCTCCTTCGACGGTCTGGTTGCCGACGAAGCTAGCGGGCGACGCGGTGACCGGCGAGGTTCTGCGTCAGGCTGGGCGGAAGCCTTCACTGTTGTCGCACGGGAGCGCATCCTGCGCGTCCGCAGATCGTGATCCGTAGCGCTGTCGACCCTGACTGCCAGACTTCAACTCGACTGACAGACCTCGATCGAAGTCTGTCAGTCGAGTTGAAGTCTGGGAGTGGGGGCGAACAGCGGCTGGGTGGTGGCATGAGCGCACCGAACCCGCTAGATTGTTCAGCATGCTGAACAATGTCGAGGTGCCTAGCGCGTGCCGCCACTCGCCGAGGACTGAGGGGCGAGTGTGACACCTGCGGAACAGGTCTCGATTCCACTGGCGCTGTTCGACTTCGTGCCGGTGGTCTTCGGTGCTCTTGGGGCATTCATCGTCGCGCGCCGAATCGGCTGGCTCCCTGCGTATGTCGGCGCCGCCCTTATCTTTGCCGGTGGATTCGCGAAAGCTACCTGGAAGCTCCTGGCTGCCTCCGACGTTGCTGACATCCCCAGGCTGGCGGATGGGTTGTTTCCACTCATGGGATGCGGGTTTCTGCTGCTCGCGGCAGCTGCGTGGGGAGTCCGCAACCTCGCGGTCGCTCTCCTTCTCATGGGTGTGGCGGCTGTTGGTGTGTCGGTACCGGCGATCGCGGGCTGGTACCTGATCGCGGTGATACTCGGATCGACAGCGCTCTACGCCGCCCTCGCTCGCGATGCGTGGAAGGTCCGTGACGTCACGACGGTGGCGCTGCTCGCCGTGTGCCTGGTGGCGGCTTACACGCTGGGGCCGCTGGCGGGTCGAGAACAGACGCTGTCGCTGCAGTGGCTCGAGCAGTCGATCAACGCGGTCGGCCAGGCAGCTTTCGCGCTCGCCGCTTGGCGGCTGACGCGTGTGGTTCGCTCGGATGCGGCACGGGACGGGACCGGGGTGCTGACGCAGCACAGCCTCTGACACGGCCCGCCGACTGAGAATGTCGCCTGTCTACCAGGTGATTTCGATCTCCAGCTCGGATTCGTCCTCGCCCCGCTCGATCTCGATCTTCAACTGGACCCTGGCCGGGATGTCCACGCGGACGGTCTTGTTGTTCTCCACGAAGGACACTTCGTTGTGTCGCGCGATGGCGTCCGCGAGTTCGTGAATCTTCTTCGCCGCCTCCTCGCGAGTCAGTTCCGTCTTGGTCTTGTGCTCGAACAGTTCGTCGCTCATCAGTCCATCTGAACCGACCGGATGGGTCCGGTCAAGCGACATGCGTGCCGACAAACGCCGACCCGTGACACGGACACCTTCTGGTCACCCGCGCTTCACGATCCATTGAAAGTGCTGCGCGACCCTGAGGATCATGACCCAACCCGAACGAGTCGGCACCCCGTCACGACGCGCGATTCTGCGCACCGCCGCTGCGGGTGCGCTGCTCGTCCCGGTCGGATCGGCGATGGCGGCCTGTGGGTCGTCGAATACTGGTTCGGCGGCGCCGAGCCTGGTCCGGAATCGACCCGTTCTCACTCACGGAGTGGCCTCCGGGGAGGTCACCAGCGGAGGGGCACTCGTGTGGGCGCGGTCGGACCGTCCGGCCACCATGATCGTCGAGACGGCGTCGAGCGAAACCTTCAGCAATGCACGGAAACTCCGTGGACCGATGCTCACTCCCGCCGGCGATGGGACCGGCCGACTGCGGGTGGCCGGTCTGGAACCCGGGCAGACCGTGCACTACCGCGTCACTCTCGACAGTGAGGACGGGGCGCTCTCCGAACCGGTGACCGGCGTCTTCACCACCGCTCCGGTGCGAGAGCGGGACATCAGGTTCCAATGGTCCGGCGACGTGGTCGGTCAGGGGTGGGGAATCAACCCCGACATGGGCGGGATGACCATCTTCGGCACCATGGCCGATCGCGATCCGCAGTTCTTCATCCACTCCGGCGACGCCATCTACGCCGACAACCCCGTCGAACCGACGCAAGAGCAAAATGACGGCAAGGTCTACCGCAGTATCACCAGCCCGGCGAAGGAACAGGTGGCGCAGACCGTCGACCAGTTCCGCGGGAACTACGCATACAACCTGACCGACCATCATTTTCGACGCTTCGTCGGGTCTATCCCGCAGCTGGTGCAGTGGGACGATCACGAGGTCGTCAACAATTGGTTCCCGGGCGAGAGCCTCGCGGGGCAGGGGCGCGAGGGTTACACCGAGATGAGCGTCGATGTGTTGGCGCGCAATGGACGTCAGGCCTGGCAGGAATGGCAACCCGTCGAGATCGGCTCCGTTGATGTTGTGTATCGCAAGGTCTCCTACGGCCCGCTTCTGGACGTCTTCCTTCTCGACATGCGCAGCCACAAGGACCCGAATCCCGATGCCTGGTCGAAAGACAACGCCGACGGTCTTCTCGGTTCCGAGCAGACGCAGTGGCTCATCGACGGACTCCGGGGTTCGCGGGCCACGTGGAAGATCGTCGCCAACGACCTGCCGCTGAGCATCGTCGTGGAGGACAAGAACACGACACCGGCCCATGGCCCGAAGGCGATGGAAGCAGTCGCGCAGGGGGATGACGGTGGCCCGCTCGGTCGAGAGATCGCGTTCTCTCGCATCCTTTCTCAGACGAGGGACGTTCCGAACATGGTGTTCCTCACCGCCGATGTCCACTACGCCGCCGCGATCTCCTACGAGCCCGACCGCGCGGGCTTCCAGGACTTCTCGCCGTTCTGGGAGTTCGTGGCCGGACCACTGCACGCCGGAGCGTTCCCCGAGAGTCCGCTGGACCGTACATTCGGCGCCGAGTACGAGTTCGTTCACGCGCCGACGGAGTCGAATGTGTCGCCGGCCGAGGGATTCCAGCACTTCGGCGAGGTCACGATCGACGGCAGGACCAAGGTGCTGAGTGTGACTCTGGTCGACGCATCGGGAAAGGACCTGTACCGAAAGGACCTCGAGCCGGCGTCGTGACGACCCGTTGACAGAGTGCGGGATTCGTCCCGGAATCCGTTGCCTGTTCCGCACTCTCGGGAGCGCTCACTCGCTCAACGGCCGCAGGAACTCACCGGTCACGTCGACGGCGGGGGCCGACGACCCGCCGCCCACGACCAAGGTTGCGAACGCCAGGTCCCCGACGATCCCGGCGAACCAGCCATGCGGGTTCTTGTTGTCCCCGTACTCGGCGGTGCCGGTCTTGCCGCCCAAGCCGGGAATGTCCCGGAGTGCGGTGGCCGTACCGCTAATGACCGTGTCACGCATCATGCCCCGAAGTGCACGAGTGACATCGTCCGAGATCTGTTGCGGTTCGATGTCTCCTGTCGTTCGCTGACCCTGAACCAAGCTGGGGACGACGGTTTCGCCGCGCGCGAGACTAGCCTCGGCGAGCGCAAGGCCGAAGGGGCTCACGGTCACCGTGCCCTGACCGATGCCGTTCTCGACACGTAGCGCGGGGGAGTCGGCTCTGGGTACCGAGCCGGTCACAGTCATCAGGCCCGGAATGGTGTAGTCCGCGCCGATGCCGAAGCGGCGCGCCATCGTGGTCAAGGCGTCGTCGGAGAGCTTGTTCGCGAGTGCGCCCATCGTCGTGTTGCACGACCGTGCGAACGCGGTGGGCAGTGGCACGGTCCCCAGGTCGAAGTCATCCTCATTCGGGATGGTCCGCCCCTCGATGGTGGCGCGACCGGGGCAGCGGACCTGCGAACCGACCTGCACCGCATCGGCATCGAGCGCAGCGGCGGTCGTGATGGTCTTGAAGGTCGAACCCGGTGGATAAAGGCCGGACAGCGACACCGACCCCGACTTGTCGGCGGCGTCGTTCTGTGCGACGGCGACGATGCCCCCGGTCGAGGGCTTGATTGCGACGATCATGGCTGGGCGTCGGTCACCGTCGACGGCGAGCTGAGCCCGGGTCTGGATATCGCGGTCGATGGTGGTTCGCACCGGCGGTGTCGGACCGGGCTGAGCCGAATCCACCAGGTGGGTGGGAGTGCCCTCGGCGTCGACTATCTGAACCGACCACCCGGCCGTGGCGTCGATCGCCGTGCGCCAGATGTCCTCGAGTCCCGACATCGCCGGCGAGTGGAGAGCTTTCGTCGCGCTGAGGAGCGCGCCCTGCTCGGTGAGCGTGACGCCGGGGATGGCTGCCACGTCGCGCTTCACCCGGCCGATGTCGGAGTCGCGGAGTCGGATGACCGTGTGTTGCGGAGCGTCGTTGCCCTCGAAGCTCGCGCGGATCCCGGCGGCCGTCATCCCGGGTTCGACAGGCCGGAGCGCACGCGCGAGTGTGGCTGCCGAATTGAGTTGGGTGCGCGACAGGCTCACCAGCGTCACGGGTTGCCACGTCATGAGGGGTCGACCGTTGGAGTCGAGCACCGGGGTTCGGTATGCGCGATCGTCGCTGTAGGAGAACGATTCTCCGGCACGGAGCTGTCGGTGCATCACCGACGGCTGCCACCGGACCCGCCACTGCGAATTCGACTCGACGAGCGTCACAGAGGTCTGATATTCGACACTGCGGTCCCGGATCTGCCAACGATGATCGAGCGAACCGCTGACCTCCTTGTCGTCGACGAGGCTGCCGGTCACCGAGAGCTTCGGCGTCTGACCCATGCCGTCGAACACCGCTGCGATCGCCGCGCCTGCCGCTGCCGGATCGTCGGTGAGCGCCGCGGCACCGGTGGCATCACCCTTCTGCAGAGCAGCGGCGAACGACCGCAACGAATCCTCCGGCGAGTCCGAGGTCAGGAAGCACCCTGACACCGTGCCCACGATCACCGCACATGCACTCAGGAGTGCCCACCAACGACGCATGTCCGCAAGCCAACCCATCGGGCCACCGTGACGCAAAGTTTCGGCACGCGATAGGTCGATAGTGATTCGCTATCGCCGCTGTTGGGACGCCCCATCAACCTCCGTCATCGGGCGTTCGCAATTCGGTGACGACGGCGCGTGCGACCGACCCGATCGCACGATCGACCTCCGGTAGGGCCATCTCGGATCTCGCACTCATCGTGAACACCGCGATCGCGACCGGCAGCTCGCCGGGGAACTCGACGACCCCGACCTCGTTGCGGACGGCGACGAGCGTGCCCGTCTTTCCCGCGACGCTGACTCGTCGGAACGGAAACCCCGACGCGAGTCGCGAGGTGAACACCTGCTTCCTCATCGTCTGGCGGACGAACTCGCACGATGGTGCGGACGCTGCGCGATCGGTCCAGACCGCGTCGAGCAGGGTCGTGCAGTCGCGCGGTGTCGCGGAGCTGGAGTAGGCGGCGTCGTAGGCGCTGACCGATGCGTCGAGGTCGGGATCGGCCAGTGCGGCGAATGCCTCGGCGACCGTACTCGTGCCGGTCTCCCGCTGCAGACGTTCGTGGAGTTCGGCGACGCCTCCGACGATCCGGGTGTTCGTCAGGCCCAGTTCGGCGAGATCGTCTCGGACCTGCTGCAATCCGATCTGGGCGAGGATGACGTCGGCGGCGACATTGTCGGACGCGGTCATCATCGACGTTGCGAGGTCACGCCAGGACAAGGTCACCGGATCGACGAAGAGCGCGAGTCCGGTCGGGCCCTGAGCCCAACGGGTGGGATCGACGGTGACCGACGCGGAGAGATCGATGTCGCCGCGATCTGCGATGCGGCACAGGGAGATCAGCACGGCCAGTTTGTAGACCGACGCGAGGACGACCGGCGTGTCGGCGTCGTGGCAGTACTCGATGGGCGTCGGGCCGATCGTCCGAACATGCACACAACCAGAACAACCTGCGTCGGCGAAAGACTCGCGGACAACCCGATCGAGTTCGGTACGGACGGACTCGGGCAGGGTCGACGATGCGCTCACGAGGCCTTGCCGATCCGGTAGAGGGCAGCGGTGACGACTTCGGCCACCTCGCCGAGGCCGGGTTCGCGATACACGACCCGAAGGCGCAGGGCGGTGGCGTCCCGGCCGATGGGAACGCAGCCGACGGCCTCGACCGCGGCGAGGGCGTCACGATCGGCGGTGAGCGCGAAGGCGTGCCCGGCGGCGACCGCCGCCAGCACCTGATCGGCCGAGGTCACCGGATGCAACTGCGGGTCGAGTCCCGACTCGCGGAGCCGGTCGATCAGCTGGTCGTGTGCCGGCGGGTTGAACGATCGCGGCGTGTGGCAGAACCGCAAGTCGGCCAGTTGCCGCAGGCGCGGCCGGTCGGTGGATGCCACCGGGTGCGTTGCAGGAACCACCACCGAACGCTTGAGTACGACGACCGGCCCGGCGGCACACGAGCCGGTGACACAGGGTGCTTCGACGACGGCGAGGTCGATGGTGCCTGCCGAGACCTGTTCGATGAGGTTCACTGTCGAGGCGCTGACGGAGTCCTGCCCTGATGTCACACCGGCGATGCGCTGCGCCAGAGTGGCCGTGATCGTCGAACCGACGAGTGATGCAGCACCCCAACGTAATACCTCAGTTCGTTCGTGGAGTCGACGGGCTTCGCCGAGGAACCTCGAGGCGTCGTCGATGAGCAGTCGGGCTCGGGGTAAAAGTTCGCGGCCGGCGTCGGTGAGCTCGGCGCCGCGCGTGGTGCGTCGGATGAGCTGGAGACCCAACTGCTTTTCCAGACGCCGCAGACCCTGCGACACCGGCGGCTGCGTCATCTCCAGGCGGGCCGCAGCCTCGCCGAAATGGCCCTCCTCGGCCACGGCGACGAAGAACCGCAGGTGCCTGATCAGATCCACGGGTTCCAGGATGGCATGGTGGGTGCAGTATGTGTCTGAGCGAGGAGAAGCAGCGTGGATACGTTCACCACCGACGGACTGATCTTCGAGGTGACGGATTTGGGAGCCGACGACGACCCGACTGTGGTTCTCCTCCACGGATTCCCCCAGGACCGCACGGCGTGGGACGCGGTAGGTCTGTCGCTTGCCGGACGTGGTTTCCGGGTCCTGATCCCGAACCTGCGTGGTTACTCGCCTGAGGCGTGTCCGCGGCCGGTGTCGCGGTACGGGTTGCCACGCCTCGTCGCCGACATCATCGCGTTGCTCGACGCGGCCGAGGTCGACAGCGCTCACGTCGTGGGCCACGACTGGGGAGGGGCTTTGGTGTGGACGATGCGCAGAACTCACCCACACCGACTGCGTACCGCCACCATCGTGTCGACCCCGCACCCCCAGGCCCTGGCGTGGGGTATGACGCGGACAAACCAAGCTCTGAAGAGCTGGTACATGCTCGCGCTGACTCTGCCGGCCGCGCCGGAATACGTCCTGACTAGACACTTGGCTCGATTCTTGGAGCGATCAGGTCTCTCTGAGGACCGTGCAAGCCACTATCAGCAACGTCTGAAGCGAGGAGGTGCCGCGCGGGGCGCAGTCAACTGGTATCGGCGGATGTTGTTCGAAATGCTTCGGCCGCCGAAGCACCCCCGCCCGCCGTCATCGCATCAGAAGGTGCCCACGGTCTACATCTACGGTCGCGACGATCCGTTCTTCAGTAGGGCTGTGATGCGCAAGACCGCCGAAGTCGCTCGCGGGGTGGACGTTCGCGAGATGCGTGGTGGGCATTGGCTACCGGAATCCGCACCGGACGCTTTGTTGCACAGCATTGTTCGGCAGGTATCGAATGTCAGTGCCGACTGAAACGGCCGGCGCATGTATCGCGCTTACTGCGGGGAGCCTTGGTGTGCTGCGCAGCAGATGGGTGTGTTATCGACTTCTCCTCCGGCAGAGGAAGTTCTCGGGTCGAACGCCTTGGAGATCGGGATGATTCTTGTTCCCAATGCAGCTGCAGCTCATCGACGTTGCGGCAGTTTGCGCCGGACTTTGGACACAACTGCCGCAACTCGAACCGCGGCCCCGAAACGGGACCGTGCATGGCCTTCACAACACCAGAGTGACTAGCTAATCGTCGCTAACAACCGCATTTTGGGTGTGCGCTGGACCGGACCATGGCTAAGGTGTGTGTACCACGTGTCGAGCCGTCGTCGCCTATCCTCTGAGCTGGGCAAGTTCGTCGCGGAGGTTTTCGCGAGCGCGACGTTCCCAGTGGGCCCGGCCGTAGTCCGTTTTGTACAGCGAGTCCATGTCAAGTAGATGGTTGAGAACGGTAGTCCGACCTGCTTTGTAAGCATCGTCTTCGACGGCAGAGTATTCGTCGCGGACACTGGAGTTGTAGGCGGCATACTCGCTGGGGCTGCTCGCCAGTATCGACAAGTCCGCGTCGCACAGTGCCGCCGCGTTCTGGTCGCAAATGTCGGCGGTGTGCGTAGCGGTGACTCGAACAAGCCGTGCGACCTCGGGCGCACACGCACGGCCGGTCAGCATCGTCTCGGCAAGGTTGGCGGACTTTTCTTCATTGTCTGGAGAGCCAATCTCGTAGACAGAATCGTGAAACCATGCCGCAAGCTGAACTGCTTCTTCATCGAATGGAGTACCGGCAGAACGTAGTACGGAAAGCGAGCTGATGACTTGATTCAAGTGTCGAACGTCATGGTACTTCCGATGGGGCTCGCTCCATCGGCTGATCAGCGCATCCCGATCCTGTGTGTTTAGGTATGCGGTTCCATGCTCAGGCATGAAACTCGCCCTTGGGTAGGCGTTGCCGAGCCGTTGACGGCCACCCTTCCGCTGGGGTGGTAATGGTCCAGTTGTCGGGAACTCGGCTGAAATCCATCCATCGACCATGTCCCAAGTAGAGCGAGTACGCCTCTTCGTCCGGGAAGTTGCCCATTCGCACATAGATCGACTCGCCGTCGAAGTTTCCGACGTACCACGAGCTGTCGAGCGGATCGGCAACAAAGTCGATCTGTGTGGCGAGCGCTTGGTCGAGGTCTGCAACGATGGACGCACGTGTTACCACTCTGACTCCTAAGTGTTAATCGTCGAAGTGTGCGGAACTGACCATATCGTTCAGGGCTGACCACGTCTCAAGGCGAGTTGACGCGGTAGTACCCGTGCACTGCAGGAGGTAGGCCACATTGCCCCGTCGATATGCCTCGAACTTATTGACCGTGTAGAGCCATTTGCCGTCATCTTCTCGATGACTGCCTGCTTGTATGGTCGCTCCTTCGGTACGCGTACTTATCGGATACCGGTCCGCGCGTTGCTCGGTCCACTCCGGAAACTCGCGAGCCTCGACGAAGGCGTGATCGAACAAGTCGTTTATGTCAACCGTCGCGTCCACTACGAAACGTGTCAGGATCACGGTGACGTTGTCCGTAAAGCCTTCTTCTTGGGCTTGTTGCGCTAAATACAAGGCTATGAGCCCTAATTGCGTACCTGCGGGGTCGGCTCGATATTCGACAGCGTCGACCTCGATGCGCACGTCACCCGGGAGTGTTCGAGGATCGGCGACGCGTGATTGAACTACCGCCATCCGCTCAAGTCTGTCGTACAAAGTCCAGTTCTCGCTCAATCGAACAGGCCACCAATCTGCTTTCCGAATGTTCCTCCGATAAGTCCGCCGGCAAGGCCACCGACGACTACCCCGATGCCGACTCCGATAGGACCACCTGCTGCGCCTGCCAACGCACCGTACTCGGCGCCCGCCCACGCACCACCGACGGCACCTACGCCACTTCCCGCCGCTTCAGGGACGCTCTCCTCGCCATTCTTGACTTGGTTGTACCCGTCGTAAACCTCGTAGGCCACTGCCGCTGGTAGGGCGATCTTCGCCGCAACCTTCGTGGCTGTTGCGCCCATGCGGTCGGGAGCTACTTCTACTGGGCCAGCTCGAGGCGCCCGTGATTCAACCTCCCTTGGATCCGGCAGAACCGGCTTGTCCGGGTCTATCCCGAGACGCGTATTCACGGACTCGCGGCTTGTGGATGAAGACCTGATTATGTCGTCAAGTGCCTGCTCGCGGCTCATCCCATATTTTTGAGCTTTGTGCTCGATCAGTTGTTCCATATTCTTGTTTGGCTCTTCACGAAACAGCTGGGATGCGAGGTTTTGATCCGCCATAAGGGCGCGAGCCTTCGTTCGGATCTCGTTCCGAAGCTCTTGCGCAATCAGTGCCCGCTGATCCAATGGCATATCAGACTTTGCCAAAGTGTCATTGAGGGACTTCAGTCTCCGTTCGGCTTCTGCGTAGTAACTCCGAGTCTCGGAATTCGTCAGTGATCCATCCGGGTAGTGTGGAAGACCAAGCGATGCAATACCGAAGACGCCCGCATAGGTACCGTCAAATGCTCCCGGTGGAATCTGTTCAGGACGAAGTTCTCCGTCTGCTGCTCTGATCGCCGCGGCCAGATCATCATCCGCAGCCTCTGCATTGATCAACAGTTGGTTGACTCGAATCTGAAGCGCCGTCCGAAGGGACTCCCTCTTCTCCGAGTCCTCGGCGGACATCACGGTCTGTAGGGTGGAGGCCACTCTGCCGCTATCCTCGACGATAAAGCCATCGCTAAACGCGTCGCCGCGGATCTGGCCGAGGACTCGCTTGATGGTTTCGACCTTTTGTGCCGCAGCCCGCGCGGCCGCAGCTATCGTGGCGACTTGGTTTCCGTGAGCATCGAAGTCAACCCGGGCCCGACCAATGGAACGCTTTGCGGCTGCGGCGGCGTCACCGTCCCAAGAAGAGAACGTATCCAGGTTCTTCAGATTAGTTGATTGAGTCGTGCAGTGTTCTGCTTGGCCAGCGCACACGCGGAAAACCGCTTCAATGTCCGCTGCATTCCAGCGATCGATATCGGATATCGATATCACAAGTTGAGCATTCGGTCCGAGACCGGGGGAGCGACGTCCGCTTGGCCATCGCTAGGCGGTTTCGCGAGGTTGGCGGCTGAAATACTGTCATCGAGTTCGAACTTGTACGCCGCGGCTACGAACCGAGCTGAGTTCTCTCCGAGACGTGCGGTCAGGTCCCGCGCAGACGCCTGCAGTCCACCAACTCGTTCTGCCAATGCTCGAGCCGACGCGCCCACCCAGCCAGCTTCAGCGGCCTCCGCCAAGGTCCGGAACCCGCCATGAAAAACGTCGATGGCCTCGTCGTGCCAACCGCCTAGCTGTTGACCCCCATACCGCAGATTGACAGGATCAACCGACACTCTCTCGCTCATTGCGACCCCCAGCTATCGACGAGCATGCGACCCGAGGTATTCGGACCCGTAACGATAGTAGTTGGGCAGGATCTTCCGTACGGGGTGCACGTTGCATCTGGGGATAGACCGGACGCAAGTCGGTTACCCGGCATGGGACGCGGCTACCAGCACTGCTGTTCCACAGACGGGCGCTTGTTGCCCAATCAGCGCAGGAACACCGCGGCGGATTCCGCGAGATCGAGCAGCGGTTGGGGGAAGACACCGAGCGCCACCGTCACCAGCGTGCACAGGGCGATCCCGGAGGTCGTCAGCACGCTCGGCTTCACCACATGCGGGGCGCCGGTGGTGGGGACGTCGTCGAAGAACATGGCCACGATGATGCGGATGTAGACGTAGGCGGCGATCGCGCTGCTGATGACGCCGACGACCACGAGCACGCCGCCGCCGGAGCCGGCGGCTGCGGCGAAGACATCGAACTTGGCGATGAAACCGCTGGTCAGGGGGATGCCCGCGAACGAGAGCAGGTAGACCGCGAACATGGCGCCCACCAACGGGTATCGGCGTCCCAACCCCGACCATTGGGTGAGGTCGGTGGCCTCCCGGCCGGACAGGTGCGGGTTCCGTGGGGCGGGTGTCGTGCCGTGGACGGCGGCGTTGCGAGTGGAGGTCCCGGCGGCGGAGTCGGGTTCGCGGATCACCGCGACGGTCGCGAAGGCGCCGAGAGTGGTGAACGCGTAGGCGGCGAGGTAGAAGAGCGTGGCGCCGAGGCCGGCCTCGGCGAAGGCGATCAGGCCGAGCAGGATGAACCCGGCGTGTGCGATGGACGAGTACGCGAGCATCCGTTTCACGTCGTTCTGGGTCACCGCCATCACCGAGGCGATGACCATCGAGGCGATCGCCACCGCCCACAACGCGGGCTCCCACTGCCCGCGGAGCCCCTCGAAGCCGACGTAGAACACGCGCAGCAGCGCCCCGAAGGCGGCGACCTTGGTCGCTGCGGCCATGAACGCGGTGACCGGCGTCGGCGCGCCCTGGTAGACATCGGGAATCCACGAATGGAACGGCACCGCACCCACTTTGAAGAGCAGGCCCACTGCGAGCAGTGCCAGTCCGATGAGGGCCAGCGTGGTGTCGCCACCGCTGTCGGCAGTCGCGGAGATCGACGCACCGATCGTCGAGAGGTTGAGCGAACCGGTGGCGCCGTAGACGAATGCCGAACCGAACAGGAAGAACGCCGACGAGAACGCGCCCAGCAGGAAGTACTTCAGCGAGGCCTCCTGCGAGATGAGGCGCCGTCGCCGCGCAAGTCCACACAGTAGGTACAACGGGAGCGAGAACACCTCCAGCGCCACGAACATCGTGAGCAGGTCGCCGCATGCCGGGAACAGCATCATCCCACCCACCGCGAGCAGTGCCAGGGGAAAGACCTCGGTGGTGACCGCGCCGGCGCGGGTGGCCTCGAACTCGGCGTCGGTGTTGGGCACCGACGCCCCGGACGGGGTGAACATGTCGGCGTCGACGCCACCGCCGGTCGGGCCGCCGCTGGTGATGCCGCTGCCGGCCGACGACTCGGACCCGCCGACCCCGGCGAGTTTGCGCATCGTCACGGGCGCCACGACCCGCTCGAGGCGACGCTCGGCCATGAACCCGACCGCGACGATCGCGATGATCATCAGCAGCCCTTGCAGATACAGGGTCGGGCGGTCGATCACGACCGCGCCGGACATAGCGAACTCGCCGTTCGCGCCGTCGTGCGTCTGCTCGACCGTCACCGTGACCAGCGCGGCGAGGCCGACGATCAGTGCGCCCAGTGAGAGCGACAGTTGCAGTGGGTATCGCAGTCGGCTGGGCGCGAAGGCTTCGACGAGCACCCCGATGACGCCGGCGCCGAACACGATGAGCATCGGCGACAGTGACGCGTATTCGACGCTGGGGGTGGCGATGGCGGCGAGCGTCATCGGACCGTCGGTGAGGGTTGTCGGGTTCATCAGTTGCCCTCCGCATCCGGTTCGGCCACCGCTGGTTCGGGCGCCTCGACGCCGACTGTGGTGAGAGTTGCCTGCACTGCGGGATCGATCAGGTCGATCATCGGCTTCGGGTACACCCCCAGCGCGATGAGCAGCGCGAGCAACGGGGCGACGACCACCAGTTCACGTCCCGCCAGGTCGCGCATCGACGATCCTCGGACATCAGGTGCCTTCGGTGGCCCGCCCATCATGCGCTGATAGGTCCACAGGATGTAGATCGCCGAGAGGACGAGCGCCGAACAGGCGACCACTGCGGCGACCGGATAGCGGGTGAATGTGCCGATGAGGACCAGGAACTCGCTGATGAACGGCCCGAGACCGGGGAGGGAGAGAGTGGCGAGTCCGGCGACGAGGAAGGTGCCCGCGAGGACCGGCGCGACCTTCTGTACCCCGCCGTAATCGGCGATCAAGGTGCTCCCGCGCCGGGACACCAGGAACCCGGCGATGAGGAACAGTGCGGCGGTCGAGATCCCGTGGTTGACCATGTAGAGGGCGGAGCCGGTCTGGCCCTGATCGGTCATCACGAAGATGCCGAGGATGATGAAGCCGAAGTGGGAGATCGACGTATAGGCGATCAGCCGCATCACGTCGGTCTGGCCGATCGCCAGCACCGCGCCGTAGACGATGCTGACCACCGCCAGCCCACAGACGAGCGGCGCGAAGTACTGTGACGCGTCCGGGAACAGCTGCATGCAGAATCGCAGCATCGCGAAGGTCCCGACCTTGTCCATCACGGCCATCATCAGTACCGCCGAGGCCGGAGTCGCCGCGACCGCGGCGTCGGGCAGCCACGAATGCAGCGGCCACAGCGGCGCCTTGACCGCGAACGCGAACAGGAAGCCGAGGAAGAGCAGCTTGGCCAGTCCGGTCGAGTCGTCGATCTGTCCGCTCGCGACAGCGGCGGCGATGTCCGGCAGTGCGAAGGTTCCGCCACCGTCCGCACCGACGCCGTTCTGGGCGGTCACCACGTAGAGTCCGATCACCGCGGCCAACAGAACGAGGCCACCGAAGAGGTTGTACAGCAGGAACTTCACCGCGGCCGCCGACCGGTTGGGTCCGGTGCCGAACCCGCCGATCAGGAAGTACATCGGGATGAGCATCGCCTCGAAGAAGATGTAGAACAGCAGCACGTCGAGCGCGACGAAGCTCATCAGCACCATCGCCTCGGTCGCGAGGAACAGCGCCAGATAGATGTGCGGGCCCTTCTGTGCGCGGCCGCCCGAATTGTCCAGCGAGCCCGACGATTCGACGTCGCGCCAGCCGGCGACGAGCAGAAGTGGCAGGAGCGCCGCGGTCAGCAGTATCAAGACCAGCCCGATGCCGTCGAGCCCCAATCCGTACCGCGTACCCAACGCCGGTATCCAACTGACGTCCTCCACGAACTGGTACCGCTGGCCGTCCGGATCGAAACCGATCGCGAGACCGATCGACAGGGCGAGAACGGCCACGGACACCACGAGCGCGAACCACTTCGCCGCGGTCACCCGATGTGCCGGGACTGCGAGGACGAGCGCGGCGCCGACCGCGGGCGCGACCCAGAGGACGGTCAGCCAGGGGATGCTCACAGGACGTTCACCGCCATCACCAGGGCGACGATCACGGTGGTGCCGGCGAACATCGACAGGGCATAGGACCGGACATATCCGTTCTGCCACCCGCGTATTCGTCGCGACGCGCCGGTCACCGCATCGCCGACGCCGCTGGTGAGCGCGTCGACGCCGTCGGACTCGACTGCGACGAGGCCGGCGGTGACCCGCTGACCCGGCCGCATCAGCAGCTCTTCGTTGACGGCGTCGCCGTACAGATCGCGTCGGGCGGCCACGGTGAGCACGGACACGTCCTCGGGTGCGGTCACCGGTACCGGCCGAGTCGCGTATCGACGATAGGCGACAGCCACGCCGACGGCGACCACGAGCAGGATGATCGCCGTCATGGCCCACACCGGGATGAGGTGGTGCGGGGTGTGTTCGCCGACAACGGGTTCGAGCCACGTCTCCAGCGATCCGCCGATGGCCAGGAGGCCGCCCGAGGCGATGGACCCGAGTGCGATCAGGATCATCGGGCCGGTCATGACCCGCGGCGACTCGTGCGGGTGCGGTGCCGGCGAGTCCGTGCCGTCGTGCCAGCGCCTCTCGCCGAAGAAGGTGAGCAGCATGACCCGGGTCATGTAGAAGGCGGTGATCCCGGCACCGAGAAGTGCAGCGCCACCGAGGATCAGTCCCTTTGCCCCACCGGCACCGAACGCCGCCTCGATGATGTGATCCTTCGAGTAGAAGCCGGCGAACGGCGGTACCCCGATGATGGCGAGGTACCCGACGCCGAAGGTGACGAACGTGATCGGCATGAGGGTGCGCAGGCCACCGTAGCGGCGCATGTCGGTCTCGTCGTTCATCCCGTGCATCACCGAACCCGCGCCGAGGAACAGGCCTGCCTTGAAGAATCCGTGGGTCAGCAGGTGCAGGATGGCGAACGCGTAGCCCGCCGGCCCGAGCCCGGCGGCCAGGACC
This sequence comes from Gordonia sp. McavH-238-E, assembly GCF_022348225.1. Lineage (NCBI taxonomy): Bacteria > Bacillati > Actinomycetota > Actinomycetes > Mycobacteriales > Gordoniaceae > Gordonia > Gordonia sp. McavH-238-E. The sequence goes on along the minus strand of NZ_JAKRFE010000007.1, from coordinate 246,176 downwards.
ATGTACCCGATCTGACTCATCGTCGACGCGGCGAGTGCCTTCTTGATGTCGTCCTTCGCGCAACCGATGATCGCGCCGAACAACAGGGTGACCGCGCCGACGACCACGACCCCGACCTGGGCGGCGGGGGCGAGGTCGAAGATCGCACCCGAGCGGACGATGAGGTAGACGCCCGCGGTCACCATGGTCGCGGCGTGGATCAGCGCCGACACCGGGGTCGGACCCTCCATCGCGTCGCCAAGCCAGGACTGCAGCGGCACCTGTGCCGACTTGCCGCACGCGGCGAGGAGCAGCACGAAACCCAGTGCGGTGAGGGTGCTCTCGCCCGCCTGGGAGGCGCCGCCGAACACCGCGGTGAAGGCCACCGAGCCGAACGTGGCGAACATGATCATGAGGGCGACGGCCAGCCCGATGTCGCCGACCCGGTTGACGACGAAGGCCTTTTTGGCCGCGGTGGCCGCCGACGGCTTGTGCTGCCAGAAGCCGATCAGCAGGTAGGACGCGAGGCCGACTCCCTCCCAGCCGAGGTAGAGGCCCAGATAGTTGTCGGCCAGGACGAGGACGAGCATGGCCGCGAGAAACAGGTTGAGGTAGGCGAAGAATCGACGACGATCGGGATCGTCCTGCATGTATCCGATCGAGTAGACGTGGATGAGTGAACCGACGCCGGTGATCAGGAGGACGAAGCACATCGACAGCTGATCGAGGAGAAGTCCGAAGTCGACCTGCAGCTCGCCCACCGGTACCCAACTGAACAGGATGTCCGACACGGCGCGGTCATCGGCGCCACGAGAGACCATGCCGGCGAACATGATCAGCGCGACCGCGAACGACGCGATCGCGAGCACCGTGCCGAGCAGGTGCCCCCACCGGTCGGTGACCCTGCCGCCGAGGAGAAGGATCGCCGCGCCGAGCAGCGGCAGTGCCGGGATCGACCAGAGCAGTGACGCAGTGAGTTCGGCGTTCACCAATCCTCCTCTACCGCTTCAGCAGATCCGCGTCGTCGACCGACGCCGAGCGGCGTGATCGGAAGATGGTCATGATGATCGCCAGCCCGACCACCACTTCGGCGGCGGCGACGACCATCGTGAAGAAGGCGATCACCTGACCGTCGAACGACTGGTTCATCCGGGCGAAGGTGACGAAGGCGAGGTTCGCTGCGTTGAGCATGAGCTCGACACACATGAAGACGACGATCGCGTTGCGTCGCAGCAGCACTCCGGCCGCGCCGATGGTGAACAGCAGCGCCGAGAGGTAGAGGTAGTTCTCCGGGTTCACCGGTCGCTCCCCGAGTCCTCGGGGGGCCGAGTCCGGAGCGTCCGCGCGGCCAGGATGGCGTTCACCGACAGGTCCGACGGCGATCCGTCGGGAAGGCGTGCCGGCACGTCGACCGCGTTGTGACGCGCGTACACGCCGGGCGTCGGCAGCGGGGTCAGGTTGACCCCACTGCGGAACCGCGCCTGCGACAGCTCTTTCTGGGTGAGGCGTGGTCCGAAGCGCTCCCGGTGCGCGAGCACCATGGCACCGAGCGTGGCGGCGATGAGGAGGGCCCCCGTCAGTTCGAAGGCCCACAGGTAGCGGACGAAGATCAGCTCGGCGATGGCCTCGACACCGGAGTCGCTCTGCGCGGCCACGACTCCGGGATTCCGGGCGCCGGTGACCACTCCGACGGTGGCGCTGCCGATCCCGGCGATCAGCAGAATCCCGAAGCCGAGCCCGATGAGAGCTGCGGACACGCGCTGACCTCGTAGCGTCTCGCGCAACGAGTCGGAGGAGTCGACGCCGATCAGCATGATGACGAACAGGAACAGCATCATCACCGCACCGGTGTAGACGACCACCTGCACCACGCCGAGGAACAGCGCCCCCTGCGCGACGTAGAAGACGGCGAGCACGATCATCGTGGTGGCCAGGAAGATCGCGGAGTACACGGCTTTGGTGGCGAACACGACACCCAGTGCGCCGGCGACCGCGACCGCTCCGAGAATCCAGAACTGGATCGCCTCACCGGTGGAGGTGCGCACCACCTCGTCGGCGAGCCACAGCGTGCCCGCGGGGGTCATGGCCGTGTCTCCCGTGCGCTGCTGTCCCGCACAGTCGGATTCGGCAGGGTCACGCGACCGTCGGCAGTCACTTCGCCTCGGTAGTAGTTCTCCTCGGTGGAGCCCGGCGCCATCGCATGTGGCGGCGCGTCGACGCCGGGTTGCAGCGGGGCCAGGAGACGGTCCTTCTCGTAGATGAGGTCGGCGCGGTTGTCGTCGGCGAGTTCGTAGTCGTTCGTCATCGTGAGCGCCCTCGTGGGGCACGCCTCGATGCACAGTCCGCAGCCGATGCACCGCAGATAGTTGATCTGGTAGACGCGTCCATATCGTTCGCCGGGCGAGTAGCGCTCGTCGGGCGTGTTGTCGGCACCCTCCACGTAGATGGCGTCGGCCGGGCACGCCCACGCGCACAGCTCGCATCCGATGCACTTCTCGAGACCGTCGGGGTGCCGATTCAATTGGTGCCGACCGTGATACCGGGCGGCTGTGGGTCGCTTCTGCTCGGGGTACTGCTCGGTGATGGTCGGCTGGAACATGCCGCCGAAGGTGACGCGCAACCCGCTCACCGGTTTCAGGAAGTCAGGCATCGGTCGTCTCCCTCACGGTGCTGGGCATCGGCGGGACGGGGAAACCGCCGGCCATCGGGTCGAACTCGTCGGGTGCGGTCGGGTCTGCATACTCCTGCGGCGGGTCCGGGATGTCGGGAACGCGCATCAGGCGCCAGACCGCGTAGGCGATCAACCCGGTCACCACGAGTCCGGCGCCGGCGGAGACGAGCGCGCGGGTGAGGTCGGCGTCCTCACCGGCGAAGGCGGCGCGGATGATCGCGACGACCATCACCCAGGTGAGCGAGATGGGGATCAGGACCTTCCAACCCAGGTTCATGAACTGGTCGTACCGCAAGCGCGGCAGGCTGGTTCGGAGCCAGATGAAGACGAACAGGAATGCCCACACCTTCAACGTGAACCAGAGCACCGGCCACCATCCGGAATTCGCCCAGTCGAAGGTGCTCACCGGCCACGGCGCCTGCCACCCACCGAGGAACAGCGTGGTGGCCAGCGCGGAGACGGTGACCATGTTGATGTACTCGGCGAGCATGAACATCGCGAACTTCAGCGACGAGTACTCGGTGTGGAAGCCACCGACCAGCTCACCCTCCGCCTCGGGCAGATCGAAGGGCGCCCGGTTGGTCTCGCCGACCATCGAGATGGCGTAGATGACGAACGAGGGCAGCAGGAGCAGCACGTACCAGTGCCGCTCCTGCGCGGCGACGATTCCCGATGTCGACATCGTCGCGGCGTCGAGGAACACGGCGGCGAAGGTGAGGCCCATCGCGATCTCGTACGAGATCACCTGGGCGGTCGAGCGGAGTCCGCCGAGCAGCGGGTAGGTGGAGCCCGACGACCAGCCCGCCAGGACGATCCCGTAGACGCCCACCGACGTCACGGCCAGGACGTACAGCACCCCGACCGGGAGATCGGTGAGCTGCAACGGCGTCTGGTGACCGAACACCGACACCATCGGGCCGAACGGGATGACGGCGAAGGCCATCACCGCCGGGACGACTGCGATGATCGGCGCCAACAGATAGATCACCTTGTCGACGCCGGTGGGGATGATCCCTTCCTTGAGGGCGAGTTTGACGCCGTCGGCGAGGCTCTGGAGAACCCCTCTGGGGCCCACGCGGTTCGGCCCGATCCGGGTCTGCATGCGCGCCATGATCTTTCGCTCGAGCAGGATGGCGATGAGCGGATTGACCACGAGGAACACGAATACGGCCAGCGCTTTGGCGACGACGAGCCAGATCGGGTCGTGCCCGAAGTCGTCGAGTGTGGGGAAATCGGCGGCGATGCTCACGCGGCACCCCCTTCGGCGTCGTCGGTGATGTCGACCGGTGCCGGGGCCGGTGCGAGCGCCACGAGGTCACCCTCCTGCGCGCGGAGCGCGGCGTGGACGTGTGAGCCGCGTGAGAACAGCGGGAGCCACACGACCCGATCCGGCATGTCGGTGATCTCGACCGGCAGGACGATGGCGCCGTCGGCGGTGCTGACGCGGAGACGGTCGCCCGCACCGACACCGGCCTCGGCGGCGGTCGACGGCGCGAGCCGGGCCACCGGCGGGCGGGCGGTGCCGGCGAGGTGCGGTTCCCCGTCCTGCAACCGGCCGTCGTCGAGCAGTGTGTGCCATCCGGCCAGAACCGCTTGGCCGGCAGCGGGACTGGGTTGCGTCCGGTCGACAGCGTCGATGGTGGTTCGGCGGCCCGACCACGCGCCGATCCGCCGCAGGTCGATGTGGATGGTCGGTACGTCGGCGCATCGGAGGTCGGCACCCATCTGCCGGGCGATCGCGTCGATGATGCGGTGGTCGGGCAGATGGCCCGAATCCTTCAGCGCAGTGGTGAAGCTGCGCGGGCGGCCCTCCCAGTCGACGAAGGTGCCTTCTTTCTCCGCGACGGCGGCCACCGGGAAGACGACGTCCGCGGATCGGGCGACCGCGCTGAGGCGTTGCTCGAGGCTGACGATGAACGGCGCTGCCGCGAGGGCCTCGGTCGCCGCGGCCGGGTCGGGCAGGTCGTCGACGTCGACGCCGGCGACCATCAGCGCGAGTCCGTGATACCGCGCGGCGTCGATGATCCCGGCGGTGTCGCGTCCCGCCCGCGGGTCGAGATCGGTGCCCCAGACCGCGGATACCGCGGCACGAGCGGCATCGTCGGCGAGCGGCCGGCCGCCGGGCAGGAGGCCTGGCAACGCGCCCGCTTCGAGCGCGCCTCGTTCGCCGGCGCGCCGCGGAATCCAGGCGAGTCGGGCGCCGGAGCGGTCGGCCAGCTCGGTGGCCGCGAGCAGTGCTCCGGGCCGGGAGGCGAGCCGCTCGCCGACGAGGATGATCGAACCGGGTGCCTCGAGATGGGCGAGCACGGCGTCGGACCGCAGCACCCGGGCCTCGTCGCCCGGTACGACGGGGAACAGGGCGGCGTCGAGTTTGGTCGCTCCGCGACTCGCGAACGGCGCCACGGTCGCAATGCGTTGGCCTGCGGTGCGTACCGCACGGCGGAGGCGGAGGAAGACGATCGGCGACTCCTCCTCGGGTTCGAAGCCGGCGAGCAGCACCGCGGGGGCAGCGGACAGGTCGTCGTACGTGGTCGCGAGTCCGTGGCCGGCCACCCGGGCGGCGAGGAAGGCGGCCTCCTCGGTGCTGTGGCTGCGTACGCGGAAGTCGATGTCGTTCGTGTGCAGGACAGTTCGCGCAAACCGGGAGTACGCGTAGGCGTCCTCCACGGTCAACCGTCCGCCGGTGAGGACGCCGACGTTGCCGAGCGCAGCGGACAGCCCCTCCGCGGCGGCGCGCACGGCGTGCGCCCACGACACCTCGGTCAGCTCACCGTTCCGGTCGCGAACCAGGGGGGCGGTGATCCGCTCGGCCGAGGACGCGTAGGCGAACGCCCACCGTCCCTTGTCACAGTTCCACTCGGAGTTGACGTCGGGATCGTCACCGGCGAGGCGGCGCAACACCTTGCCACGACGGTGATCGGTGCGCTGGGCGCACCCGCTCGCGCAGTGCTCGCACACGCTCGGCGTCGACACCAGGTCGAAGGGGCGGGCGCGGAACCGGTACTGCGCCCCGGTCAGTGCACCCACCGGACAGATCTGGACGGTGTTGCCGGAGAAGTAGGAGTCGAACGGTTCGTCCGCGTAGATGCTGACCTGTTGCAGCGCACCGCGATCCGCGAGTTCGATGAGCGGATCGCCGGCGACCTCCGTGGCGAACCGCGTGCAACGGGCACACAGCACACAGCGTTCCCGGTCGAGCAGGACCTCCGACGACAGCGGGACCGGTTTGGTGAAAGTTCGCTTGACGCCGTCGAATCGCGATTCGGAACGTCCGGCCGACATGGCCTGGTTCTGCAGGGGGCACTCGCCGCCCTTGTCGCACACCGGGCAATCCAGGGGGTGGTTGATCAGGAGCAGCTCCATCACCCCGCGTTGCGCTCCCGCCGCGATCTGCGAGGTGAGCTGGGTGCGGACCACCATCCCCTCGGTCGCCACCGTCGTGCACGACGCGAGTGGCTTGCGCTGCCCCTCGACCTCGACGAGGCACTGGCGGCAGGCGCCGACCGGGTCGAGAAGCGGATGGTCGCAGAACCGCGGGATCGTGATCCCGATCTGTTCGGCGGCACGGATGACCAGGGTGCCCTTAGGCACTCGGACGGCACGGTCGTCGATGGTGATGCCCACCAGGTTGTCGGTCGTCGCAGTGGGGTCGCTGCCGTGGGTGAGTGTCATCGGACGCCTCCCGACCAGACGGTCGATCGTGAGTGGTCGAATGGGCATCCGTGGTCGAGGTGGGCCAGGTACTCGTCGCGGAAGTACTTCAACGACGACACGATCGGACTGCCCGCGCCGTCCCCGAGCGCGCAGAACGACTTCCCCACGATGCTGTTGGTGACGTCGGCGAGGGTGTCGAGGTCGGCGGCGGTTCCGCCCTCGTGTTCCAACCGGTGGAGCAGTTGCACCAGCCAGTACGTGCCTTCGCGACACGGGGTGCATTTGCCGCAGGACTCGTGTTCGTAGAACTCCGTCCATCGCAGGACTGCACCGACCACGCACGTCGTCTCGTCGAAGATCTGCAGGGCCTTGGTACCGAGCATCGAGCCGGCCGCCCCGACGCCCTCGTAGTCGAGCGGTACGTCGAGGTGCTCCGGCGTCAGGAGCGGCGTCGACGACCCGCCCGGAGTCCAGAACTTGAGCTCGTGTCCGGTGCGTACCCCGCCCGCACGATCGAGCAACTCGCGCAACGAAACCCCGAGCGGCGCCTCGTACTGCCCGGGGCGCGTGACATGACCCGACAGCGAGTACAGGGTGAACCCGGGCGACTTCTCGGTGCCCATGGACCGGAACCAGTCGACACCGTTGCGGATGATCGCCGGGACACTGGCGATCGACTCCACGTTGTTCACGACCGTCGGACTCGCGTACAACCCGGCGACCGCGGGGAAGGGCGGGCGCAGCCGCGGTTGTCCCCGGCGGCCCTCGAGCGAATCCAGCAGAGCGGTTTCCTCACCGCAGATGTAGGCGCCCGCGCCGGCATGGACGACCAGTTCGAGATCGAAGCCGGAACCCAGGATGTCGGTGCCGAGATAGCCTGCGGCGTAGGCCTCGTCGACGGCGGTGCGCAGTCGACGGAGAACCGAGGCGACTTCGCCGCGAACGTAGATGAACGCGTGGTGCGCCCGGATGGCGTACGCCGCGATGATCACGCCCTCGACGAGCGTGTGCGGCGACGCGAGCATCAACGGCATGTCCTTGCAGGTGCCGGGCTCGGACTCATCGGCGTTGACCACGAGGTAGTGCGGGACGGACGGGTCGGTCTGGGTGGGATCCTCCTGGGGAATGAACGACCATTTCATCCCCACCGGGAACCCCGCACCGCCGCGCCCGCGGAGACCGGAGGCCTTGATCGTCTCGATGATGTCGTCGGGAGGGGTTGTCAGTGCGGTCGACAACGCCCGATACCCGTTGTGGCGCCGGTGGTTGTCCAGGGTCCAGGATTCCGGCTCGTCCCAGTGGCGGGACAGGACCGGGGTCTCGGGGGGTTCGGGCTCGGGTGATGGTGGTTGCGAGGTGGTTTCGACTCGGCTCCTCGCTGCGCTCGGTGCCGGCTCAACCAGCGGAGAAGCGCTCCGGGACGGCTCAACCAGCGGAGAAGCGCTCCGGGATGGCTCAACCAGCGGAGAAGCGCTCCGGGATGGCTCAACCAGCGGAGAAGCGCTCCGGGACGGGTCGGCCAGCGGAGAAGGTGCCGGATCGACCAGCGGGGAGGCCGGGCCGGCGAGGTCGCGTTCGGTCTCGCGGAACGACCGTACGGGACCGGTGCCTCGAACCGGGGAGACCGCGACACCGGCGCGGAGGTCCTCGATGAGTTCGATCGTCGACTCCGGGGTCTGGTCGTCGAAGAACTCCCAGTTGACCATCACCACCGGCGCGAAGTCGCAGGCCGCATTGCACTCCACGTGTTCGACGGTGATTCGGCGATCGGCCGTCGTGTCTCCGGGTTCGATGCCGAGGTGGTCGCAGACCGACCGCAGGATCTCGTCGCCGCCGAGGGTCGCACACAGGGTGTTCGTGCAGACCCCCACCAGGTACTCGCCGGTGGGTGTGCGCCGGTACATCGAATAGAAGGTGGCGACCGAGGCCACCTGGGCAGGCGTCATATCCAGTTGTGCGGCGCAGAATTCGATGCCGGCGCGGGTCAGGCGGCCATCTTGGGCTTGCACCAGGTGCAGCAGCGGTAGCAGCGCCGATCGTGCGTGGGGATAGCGGCCGATGATCGTAAGCGCCTCGGCGGTCAGATGTTCGACGACCTCATCGGGGTAACCGGCCGGGCCGTCGAATGTGATCGGCGGGACCGGCATGTCGTGCGTGGGTCCCGTTCCCTCCGGTGGGGGTGCGGTGCTCAGGTCCACGAACACGGGATCGGTCATCGGTCCACGCCTCCCATCACGGGGTCGATGCTGGCCACCGCGGTGATGACGTCGGCCACCATCCCGCCTTCGCACATCGCCGCAACCGCTTGCAGATTCGTGAACGACGGGTCGCGGAAGTGGACGCGGTAGGGACGGGTGCCGCCGTCGCTGACCATGTGGACGCCGAGTTCCCCGCGCGGTGATTCGACGGCGACGTAGCACTGACCGGCCGGTACGCGCATCCCCTCGGTGACCAGTTTGAAGTGGTGGATGAGGGCCTCCATGGAGGTGCCCATGATCCGGGCGATGTGTTCGGGCGAGTTGCCCAGTCCGTCCGGTCCGAGCGCGAGGTCGGCCGGCCAGGCGAGTTTGCGGTCGGCGACCATCACCGGTCCGGGGCGGAGTCGTTCCAGACACTGTTCGACGATGCGGATCGACTCGCGCATCTCCCGCATGCGGATCAGGTAGCGGCCGTACGAATCGCACGTGTCCTCGGTGATGACGTCGAACTCGTAGGTCTCGTACCCGCAGTACGGTTCGGTCCGGCGCAGGTCGTGCGGGTACCCGGTCGACCGCAGCACCGGGCCGGTGATCCCGAGTGCCATGCAGCCGGTGAGGTCCAGATAACCGACGCCCTGGGTCCGGGCCTTCCAGATGTAGTTGTCGTTCAGCAGGTCGCCGAGTTCGTCGAGGCGACCGGGAAGCTGACGGATCACCTCGGCGACCCGGTCGACACCGTCGGCCGGGAGGTCCTGCGCGACGCCGCCGGGCCGGATGTAGGCGTGGTTCATCCGCAGGCCTGTGATGAGTTCGAACAGGTCGAGGATCATCTCCCGCTCGCGGAATCCGAGGAACATCGCCGTCACCGCGCCGAGTTCCATTCCGCCGGTTGCGAGTGCGACGAGATGGCTGGAGATCCGATTGAGCTCCATCAGCATCACCCGGATGACGGTGGCACGTTCCGGGATGTCGTCGGTGATCCCGAGGAGTTTCTCGACGCCGAGGCAGTAGGCGGTCTCGTTGAAGAACGGGGACAGGTAGTCCATCCGGGTGACGAACGTGACGCCCTGGGTCCAGTTGCGGTACTCCAGACTCTTCTCGATGCCGGTGTGCAGGTAGCCGATTCCGCACCGGGCCTCGGTGACGGTCTCGCCTTCGATCTCCAGGATCAGGCGCAGGACACCGTGCGTCGACGGATGTTGCGGACCCATGTTGACGACGATGCGTTCGTCCCCGGGTTGTTGCTCGGCACGGGTGCGGACGTCGGACACGATGGAATCCCAGTCCTGCCCGGACACGGTGTACGTGCGAGTGTTGGTGTCGGTCATCAGTTGTACGACCTCCTCCGGTCGGGCGGATCGACGCGGGTTCCCTTGTATTCCACCGGAACTCCGCCGAGCGGATAGTCCTTGCGCTGGGGGTGACCCTCCCAGTCGTCGGGCATCTCGATCCTGGTCAGCGATCGGTGTCCGTCGAAGACGATGCCGAAGAAGTCGTAGGTCTCGCGTTCGTGCCAGTCGTTGGTCGGGTAGATGTCGCAGATGCTCGGGATGTGCGGATCGGTGTCCGGGGCGGCGACCTCGAGCCGGACCCGTCGACCGTGCGTCAGCGACGCCATGGGATAGACGGCGTGGAGTTCACGGTCCGCGTCGCCGGGGTAGTGGACACCGTTGACCCCGAGGCAGAGCTCGAAACGTAGCGCCGGCGCATTACGGAGTGCAAGAGCGACGGTCGGGAGGTGCTCGCGTGCAACGTGGATGGTCATCTCGTCGCGGAAGATCACGACCTTTTCGATGGCCTCGTCGTGGCGCTCGCCCAATTCGCCGAGCAGGTGGTCGGCGATCTCGTCGAAGTAGCCGCCGTACGGGCGGGACGAGCTGGGCGGCAGTGTGACCGGGCGGATCAACCCGCCATATCCGGACGTGTCGCCGGTCCCGGGCGGGCCGAACAGGCCGTGGCGGACGCCGATCTGTTCGGCGTCAGGTGGTGGGGGTGCCGGGTTCTCGGGATCTTGGTGGCCCGCGGGCGTGGTCATCGGAGCAGCCCCTTCAGCTCGATCGTCGGGGTGGCTTGGAGCGCTGCGCGTTCGGCCGCCCAGATGGCCTCCTCGCGGTTGACTCCGAGCGGCATCTCCTGGATCTTCTCGTGCAGTTTGAGGATCGCGTGCAGGAGCATCTCCGGACGTGGTGGGCAACCCGGCAGATAGATGTCGACGGGGACCACGTGGTCGACGCCCTGGACGATCGCGTAATTGTTGAACATCCCGCCCGATGACGCGCAGACCCCCATGGCGAGAACCCATTTGGGTTCCGGCATCTGATCGTAGATCTGACGCAGGACGGGGGCCATCTTCTGGCTGACGCGACCGGCGACGATCATGAGGTCGGCCTGCCGGGGCGATGCCCGGAACGCCTCCATGCCGAAGCGGGCGAGATCGTAGCGTCCCGACGTGGTGGCCATCATCTCGATGGCGCAGCAGGCGAGGCCGAAGGTCGCCGGCCACAACGAACCCTTGCGCATGAACCCCGCCAGATCCTCGACAGTACTCAGCAGGAATCCGCTGGGGAGCCGTTCCTCGAGTCCCATGGGTGGCCTCCTTGTCGGGGTCGGATCGGTGAAAAGCTCTCAGTCCCAACTCAGTCCGCCGCGACGCCATTCGTAGGCGTAGGCGACGGACACGTTGACGATGAACAGGAGCATGGCCATGAGACCGAACCACCCGAGTGAGTCGAATGCGACAGCCCATGGGTAGAGGAACACGATCTCGATGTCGAAGATGATGAAGAGCATCGCGGTGAGGTAGTACTTGACCGGCACGCGCTGGATGGAGCCGGTTGCCACCGTGCCGCCCGCGGTGCGACGCGTCGGGTAGAGCAGGCTCTGTTCGACCGGCTCGATGCCGCACTCGTAGGGCTCGAGTTTGGCGCGGTTGTACCGTTTCGGGCCGATCGCGATGCCGATGAAGACGCTGAAAACGGCAAACGCCACGCCGATTGCCCCGAGGACCATGATCGGGACGTAGGCGTTCAAAGCGCGGACCCCTCCTCGCTTGTGGCGACCGGAGTGCACCTGTTCGGTGCGGCCGGCCCGGGTGTTCGTCCTATCCGCGCTGCCGGCCGATCTGGTCCGCCAGTACGAATGTGAGCTGCAACACAAGCCTAGGTGAGTGTGTGGCGCGAGTCACTGTTTTCTAGAGTTCGGCGTTTCCGATCATGTCGACGAACGCGCGTGGGAGGGCGATCGGGTCGACGGGCAGGACGGCCACGGCATCGGCGCGGGACCAGTCCGCGAGCCATCGGTCGTCGGCGCGCCCGAGGAGGACGAGCACCGGCGGAGCGGGGTCGAGTTCGTCCTTCATCTGCTTGGCCAAGCCCATGCCGCCGGCCGGGGTGGCCTCGCCGTCGGCGATCACGGCATCGACGACACCGGCGTCGAGCTGTGCGAACACCATTGGGGCCGTGGCGACCTCGATGTAGCTGACGGGTGGGATGCCGGGATCCGGGTGGCTGCCGATCGCACCGATGACCTGGGCGCGGGTCTGCGCGTCGTCGGAATAGACCAGCACCCGCAGGGCCCGCGCAGACTGGGAGTGGGTCACGGGTGTGATGCTACAACCCGCCACCCTCCGGATCTGTGGAAAACATGCGGGCGCCGCGCACCCGGCCGTCACGGATCGCGGGGTCAGTGCTCGGTGGAGAACCCCACGCGGCGTCGGTGCACCTCGAGTGCGAAGGTGACCAGCGAATCGATCAGTTCGGGGTAGGGAACGCCGGTCGCTTCCCACAGTTTGGGATACATCGACCCCGGGGTGAATCCCGGGATGGTGTTGACCTCGTTGAGCAGCCAGCCGCGGCCGGACTCCTCGTAGAAGAAGTCGACGCGGGCCATGCCGGAGCATCGCATCGCGGTGAACGTCTTCGCCGCGAGTTCGCGAACCTCGGCGGCCGCCGCGTCGGACACCGGGGCGGGGATGACCAGCTGGGCGGCACCGGTGACGTACTTGTCCTCGTAGTCGTAGAACTCGCTCCCCGGCTTGATCTCCCCCGGCACGGAGGTCTCGGGCGCGGTGTCGCCGAGAACGGCGACCTCGATCTCGCGCCCGGTCACGGCCTCTTCGATGATGACCACGTTGTCGTAGCGGAGCGCGAGATCCACCGCCGCGTCGAGTTCGGCCTCGTCGTGGGCCTTGGTGATGCCGACCGACGAGCCGAGGTTCGCGGGTTTGACGAAGACCGGAAGCCCCAGGGCGTCGATCGCCCGGCCGGTGATCGTCTCCGGGTCGTCGACGCCGTCGCGGAACTCGACCCAGCGGCACTGCGGGATGCCCGCCTGCTCGGCGACGATCTTCGCCATCGCCTTGTCCATGCAGACCGCCGACGACAGCACTCCCGCGCCCACGTACGGCAGCTTGAACAGCTCGAGCATCCCCTGGATGGTGCCGTCCTCGCCGTGCGGTCCGTGCAGAAGCGGAAGGACGACCGTGATGGCCTCGTCCGCGTGACCGCGCAGTTCGGTGAGCGGGTCGACGACGGTCCCGGCGACCTCGAGCGTGTCGGGGAGTGGCGTCCCGTCGGCGATGGCCGCGATCGCCTTGTCGTTGCGTAGCCAGGTCCCGTCCTTGGCGATGCCGATGGGGACCAGGTCGTACTTGTTCCGATCGGCCGCGGCCAGAACATGCGCGGCTGTGACCCGCGACACATCGTGCTCGGCGGAGACTCCACCAAAGAGGACCACCAGACGCAACAGCCGAGAAGACATGCCTGTCACGATACGGCCCCGTGCTCGTCGGCGGCTCAGCCGGCAGGGCAGGCCCGTCGGCTAGCGTGAGACCGTGCATTTCAGAGCGAGTGAGGTCGCGGAGGCCGTGGGCGGGGAGCTTCTCGGCCCCGACGTGCAGATCGACGGGGCGAGCATCGACTCGCGGAGCGTCCGGCCGGGACAGCTGTTCGTACCGATCGTCGCCGAGCGCGACGGCCACGACTTCATCCCGGCGGCCCTCGACGGCGGTGCCACCGCCTACCTCACGTCGCGAACCGATCCGGTCGGCGGGACCGCGATCCGTGTCCCCGACACCGCGCTCGCGCTAGCCGACCTCGGGCGCGCCGTCCGTGCCCGGATCCCCGACCGCGTGGTGGGCATCACCGGGTCTGTCGGCAAGACCTCGACCAAGGACCTGCTCGCCGGGGTGCTGAGCACCACCTACCGGACCGCGGCCAGCGAGAGGTCGTTCAACAACGAGCTCGGACTCCCGATCACCCTCGCGGCGGCCGCCGACGACGTGGAGGCGGTGGTCCTCGAGATGGGTGCGCGCGGGATCGGACACATCGACCTGCTGTGCTCCATCGGCAGTCCGACGGTCGGCGTCATCACGCGCGTCGAAGGTGTGCACCTGGAGCTGTTCGGCGACATCGAGTCCGTCGCGCGCGCGAAAGGTGAACTGGTGGAATCGCTCCCGGCCGACGGGATCGCGGTGCTCAACGCCGACCACCGGTATGTCGCCGCGATGGCGGATCGCACCTCGGCGCGCGTCCTGCGATATGGACTCTCGCCGGATGCCGATGTGTACGCATCCGACATCGTGATGGACGACGAGTTGCGCGCGTCTTTCCGACTGCACACCCCGTGGGGTTCGACCGACGTGCGGTTGGGTGCCCGCGGCGAGCATCAGGTCCCCAACGCGCTGGCCGCCGCGGCTGCGGGTGGGGGTCTCGGGGTCCCCGTCGACGACATCGCGACCGGCCTGCTCGGAGCGCAATTGTCCGGCCTGCGAATGGAACTCGCGACATCATCGAAGGGCGTCGTCGTGCTGAACGACGCCTACAACGCGAATCCGACGTCGATGTCGGCCGCGCTGCGGTCGCTGGCCGCCCTGGCCGCGACCCGACGCGTGGCGGTACTCGGCACCATGGCCGAACTCGGCGCCGATTCGGCGGCCCAACATCAGGCGATCGCGCTCGAGGCCCGAGACCTCGGGATCGAGGTCATCGCCGTCGCCGAGACCGGCTACGGCGACACCGCCCGGCACGTGTCCGACGTCGACGGCGTGACGGCCGAACTCGGCGCCCTCGACGAGGGGACCGCGGTCCTGGTCAAGGGCAGCCGGGTCGCCGCACTCGAACGGGTGGCGCAGGCGCTGCTGGAGTGAGGTTTCGACAAGCTCAACCGGCAGGGGAAGCTCAACCGGCAGGGGGAAGCTCAACCGGCAGGGTCAGTGGTGGAAGTGTGACCCGTCCCCCTCGCGAGGCATCGGGCTCTCGAGACGATTGAGGAAGTCGACCTCGGCCCGGATGTCGGCGATGAGGGCCCGGGCGAGGTCGTGACTCAGCCCGGCGCGCACGACGATTCGCTGGACGGTCAGGTCGGCGAGGTCGTCGGCCATCGGGTAGGCGGGGACCAGCCAGCCTTTCATGCGTAGCCGGTCGGACAGGTCGTAGAGGTTCCAGTTCTCGCTGTGCCCGGCCTTCAGTTTCCAGGCGAAGACCGGAATGGTGTCGCCCTTGCTGACCAGCTCGAGACCGTCGATCTGGGAAATCTGGCCGGAAAGCCATTGCGCCACATCGAGAGAGCCCTGTTGGACCTGGGTGAAGCCGTCGCGGCCGAGTCGCAGGAACATGTAGTACTGCAACAGGACCTGGGCGCCGGGGCGCGAGAAGTTGAGCGCGAGCGTAGGCATGTCGCCGCCGAGGTAGGAGCAGTGGAACACCATGCTCTCCGGCAACGCGTCGGTGTCGCGCCACACGATCCATCCGACACCGGGATAGACCAGCCCGTACTTGTGGCCGGAGGTGTTGATCGAGACCACCCGATCGACGCGGAAATCCCACTCGAGATCCGGCTGGCAGAAGGGGGCGATCATGGCACCCGACGCCCCGTCGATGTGGATCTTGACGTCGAGGCCGGTGTCGGCCTGGATCTCGTCCAGCTTCGCCGCGATCGCGGTCACCGGCTCGTACATGCCCGTGTAGGTCTGACCCATGATGGCGACGACGCCGATGGTGTTCTCGTCCACGTACTTCTCGAGTTCGTGGCCGTCGAGCACGAGGTGGTCGGGGCTGATGGGCACCCATTTCGGCTCGACCTCGAAGTAGTTGCAGAACTTCTCCCAGCACACCTGGACCGCGGTCGAGAGAACGATGTTGGGGTTCTCGGTCGACTTGCCCTCGGCGCGGCGTCGGGTCTGCCAGTGCCGCTTGAGGGCGAGTCCACCGAGCATGCACGCCTCCGACGAACCGATCGTGGAGGTGCCGATCGCGTTGTCGACGTCCGGGTTGTGCCACAGGTCGGCGAGGATGCGCCAGCACCGGTCCTCGATGGCCGCCGTCTGCGGATACTCGTCCTTGTCGATCATGTTCTTGTCGACGGTCTCCGCGTACAGCTTCTGCGCCTCGTCGTCCATCCACGTGGAGACGAAGGTCGCGAGGTTGAGGCGAGCATTGCCGTCGAGCATCGCCTCGTCGTGGACGATCTGATATGCCGTCTCGGGCAACAACATCGAGTCACCCAGCGCGAACTTGGGGAGGTCGGTGGCCTCTCCATCGCGGGTGAAGACGGTGCGCAGGGTCATCGCATCGCCGATGTTGGTGGTGGCGCGGGCGCCACCGGATTGGTTGTGAACGCCCGGGTCGGTGGTCATGTGCACCGAAGTTAGTCGAACCGGACCACTTTCGGAGCGCTTCGTGAGTGAACCGCCGACGCACGGTCGTCGAACTCATCCTCCGGTGTTCGACGACCGTGCCCGGCATCGGTCACTGTTGCGCCGCGTTGGCTCGGATCACCTCTCGCAGGTAGACGGCGAGCCCGGGCGCGTGTTCGTCATAGTGCTCGGTGAACCGCGGGTCCGCGACGTACATGTCGGCGAGGCAGACCTGCATGGCGTGGTCGCAGTCGTAGAAGCGACCGATCTGAGCCCGGTGCTCCTCGGCGAGCGCGTTGGCCTCCGCCGAACCGGGTGTCACGTCGCGACGCATCGCCTCGGCCAGACGGCGCTCGAGATCGTCGGTCTCGTCCTTGATCCGTTGCCAGTCCGCCTTGGAATACTGGGCGGTCCGCTGCCGGCTCTGTGTCCATGCCTCGGTGTTTCCCCAGCGTTCCTCGGCTTCGGCGGCGTACTCCTCGCCGGGCCAGTCGTCTCCGAAGATCTCGGCCTGGTCGGCCGCCGACAGGGTGATGCCCTTCTTCTTGGCGTTCATCATCTCCTCCAGTGCTGCGACCATCCGGAGCAGGCGATCGATCCGGCCGGTGAGGATCTCGCGCTGGGTCTGGAGATGACTCAGCGGGTCCGCATCGGGGTCGTCGAGCAGGGTCGCTATCTGCTCGAGGGAAAAGCCCAGCTCACGGTAGGTGAGTACCTGGTGGAGTCGTTCGACGTCGGTGTCGTCGTACACGCGGTACCCGGCCGGCGTCCGGCCGGACGGCACCACCAGACCGATCTGGTCGTAGTGATGCAGGGTGCGGACGCTGACCCCCACCAGCCCGGCGACGACACCCACGGTCAGATCGCGGACGTTGTCGCTCTCGGTGCGCTTTTCCTCGCTCACGGCACCTACCCTGCTGCCTGACGTCGCGTGAGGGTCAAGTGTGGGGGGTTCGGGCTGTCGTCGGGTTCACGGTGCGAAGCCGATGACCGTGGTGCCCTTCTGACAGGCGGCGAGGACGCCCTCGAGTTGCGACGGCGCGCAGGTCCAGCCGGCGATCGACTGCTGCTGGCCCGTGGTGATCTTCGGTCCGTACTGGGTGGCGATGGTGCGCGCCGAGTCGCAGGCCACGTCGCCGGCGAGCACCATGACCCGCAACGAGCCGTCGGGGCCGGGGATCGTGCCGCAGGAGGTGTCGGAGTCGTCGGATGCGACTGCGCTGGAGGTCGGCGTCGGCGACACGGGCTTGCGACCAGGGACCACCGGGGGCGACGTGGCGGGTTGTTCGGCGGACTGCGGTACGGACTCCGCAGCGCCGGCCTGGGTGGTCGACGAGGCGGTGGTCACGTCCTGTTCCGCGCCGCACGCCAGGAGCGTCGACATCGCCGCGGCGAGTCCGACGGCCGTCGCGGCGACCTTGATCGTTCGGCGAGGGCGGCTCGTGGTGGCACCGGTGGGACGAGTTCTACGCGACATGGTTCCCCACGGTAGCGAATGGGGTGGCGCGCTCCGAACAGGTCGTCGCCACCCGCGCCGGTTTGGGCGGGCGGGCTGGACCTGCGAAGATGCAGGACGTGAGCAGTACCGGAACCGAACTCGCCGACCCCACGTACGCCATCGGCACCACCCTGCCCGGCACCCGCGGGCGCACGGGGACGATCACCACGCCGCACGGGCCGATCCACACCCCGGCGTTCGTGCCCGTCGGTACCAAGGCGACGGTCAAGACGGTACTGCCGGAATCGATCTCGGCCCTCGGCGCCCAGGCGGTGCTCGCCAACGCCTACCACCTGTACCTGCAGCCGGGTCCGGAGATCATCGACGCCGCGGGCGGGCTCGGCGCGTTCATGAACTGGCGAGGACCCACCTACACCGACAGCGGCGGATTCCAGGTGATGTCGCTCGGTGCGGGATTCAAGAAGGTCATCTCGATGGAGGCCACCGGCACCCCCGACGACGACCTGACCGCCAACGGCAAGGAACGGCTGTCGCGGGTCGACGACGACGGGGTGACCTTCAAGTCGCACCTGGACGGCTCGACGCATCGCTTCACCCCGGAGGTGTCGATGCAGATCCAACACCAGCTGGGCGCCGACATCATCTTCGCTTTCGACGAACTCACCACGCTGATGAACACCCGCGACTATCAGGTGAATTCGCTGGAGCGGACCCGGCTGTGGGCGATCCGGTGCCTCGACGAACACAATCGGTTGAGCGTCGAGCGCGCTCATCGGCCGCAGCAGGCCCTGTGGGGTGTCATCCAGGGTGCCCAGTACGAGGATCTGCGGCGCAAGGCAGCTCGCGACCTCGTCGCCCTCAGCGAGGCGGATCGCGGGGCCGGCGGAAAGGGGTTCGGCGGCTACGGCATCGGCGGGGCGCTCGAGAAGGACAACCTCGGCACGATAGTCGGATGGGTGAACGACGAGCTGCCGGAGGACTCGCCGAAACACCTGCTCGGGATCAGTGAACCGGACGACATCTTCACCGCCATCGAGAACGGGGTGGACACCTTCGATTGTGTGTCGCCGACGCGGGTCGCCCGCAACGGTGCCATCTACTCACTCGACGGCCGGTACAACGTCACCAACGCCAAGTACCGCAGCGACTTCCGTCCGCTCGACCCCGAGGTCGAGAACTACACGTCGCAGTACAGCCGCGCATATCTGCACCATCTGTTCAAGGCGAAGGAAGGACTCGGCCCGACCCTCGCCACACTGCACAACGTGTCCTTCA
This sequence comes from Gordonia sp. McavH-238-E, assembly GCF_022348225.1. Taxonomy (NCBI): domain Bacteria; kingdom Bacillati; phylum Actinomycetota; class Actinomycetes; order Mycobacteriales; family Gordoniaceae; genus Gordonia; species Gordonia sp. McavH-238-E. Next base: position 227,307 of record NZ_JAKRFE010000007.1, on the reverse strand, counting down.
TCGTCACGCTCGTCGACCGGGCCCGCGAGGCCATCGAGAACGGCACGTACACCGAGTACCGCGACGAATTCCTTCGCCGCTATTACGGGGCGTCGCGCGACGCATGACTTCGCCCACCGCGTCGGTGACGGCGGTGTTCAGAAGGGCGGTGGGTTGGCGTCGTTCCAGCGTTTCTCGGCACGCTGCTGGCGTCGGAAGTCGTTGTCGCGCAACTGTTTCAGTTGGGCTCGTGCGGGGTGGTCGGGTGGCCGTCTCGGGGCGAGTCGGTTGAACAGGTCCCGCCCGCTGAAGGCGTTGCCGACGAACATGTGCCCGGTGGGTGTGGTGAACCAGGCCGTCAGAAATTCGTCCTGGTGGTCCTGCCAGCTGGTGAAGGTCTTGATGCGGTGGTGGAACCGGCACAGCGGTTTCAGATTGCGCGCATCAGTCGGTCCGCCGCGTCGTGGGTCGGTGTGGTCGAACGGGTCGGTGTGATCGAGGTCGATCTGCCAGACCGGGGCGTTGCAGCCGGGGAAGGTGCAGCACAGTTCACCGGCACGCACCAACGCCTGCAGTCTTTTTGATGGGGTGTATCGGGACGCCGGGTCGGTGGTTGCCACTGGCGGGCCGGCGTCGGCCGGTGCCGGCTGGATGTAGGTGCGTCGGGCTTCGGTGAGGAGTGTTCGGGCCGTGTCGGCGTCGACGATGCCGAGCCGGTCGAGGAACGCGGGGTCGTCGTCGAGGCCGATCAGCGTCGACAGGTTCACCACGATGTGAAAGGTCGCGCGCGGAGCCTGTGATGGCGACGGGGAGGCGGTCGACCCGGGCGGGTCGGCGACTGGTGCCTCGTCGACACGACGTGTGTCGTCGATGTTCTGAACCGCTGCGTTGTCGGATTCGGTTGCGGCATTGGTGCAGTCGTGGCACTGGCAGGCGATCGACGTTTGGCTGCGGGCTAGTGCTTTGAGGGCGTCGGCGCGGCGCTCGGGCAAGGTTCGTGGGTCGCCGGCGTGGACGTCGCCTGCCATCGACGAGAGGCGGGCATCGAACTCGGCGGCGTCGGCGTCGGGGAGCGTGCCGGAGATCCGGGACTGTCCGGGCGTGAAGCGGTCGGGGGTGACGGTCACCTTGCGGCCGGTGTGTACGCGCTCGTTGCGGCGGCGGATCGCATCGGGTGCCCATGTCGCGACGATCGCGTCGACCATGGCGGTGAAGCGGGTGGTGGACATCGGTGCTCGGGCGAAGATCGCTTCGGCGAGGTGGGCGTCGACGGTCTGCATTTCTTCGTCGTCGGTGATCAGTTCGGTGCGCTTGAGGGCGATCAGGAAGCGGCGCTTGTCTATTCGACCGCAGGCGAGTGCGTGTCCGGTGAACGCGAGCCGGTAGCGCAGTGCGTCACCGGCGAAGATGAGTTCTTTCGCTTCGGCCGGGGTGACCGTGAGGGTGGCGCCGACTTCGGCGATGGCCTGTTCGAGGCCGGTCGGACCGAACTGCTCATACGGGTTCTCCCCGGCGGCCACGCGCGCCGACAGGGCGCCGAAGGCTTCGATGGAGTCGAGTTCGCCGGTGTGCACCTCAGCGCGCCGCTGGGTGTAGTCCATTTCGCGTTCGTCGTGAATGAGACTGGCAACGGTCATCATTCGATACGCAGACGCGGCCGCCAGGCCGGCGCAATGACTCAAGACCTCGACGAGTTCGGCGGCGGAGAGTTCATTGTCGGGACGAAGGCGCGGTTCGACGGAATGCTGTGATGGGTCCACCGATGTGGTGGATCCGGCCCCCGCCCCCGATGACATGACTCCACTGTACTCGAATATGCGTTCGAGTCAAGGGGATTCCGCGGGTTTTGGCTACGAGTTGACCAACGTCGAGACCGCTCCGCGGGTGCATCATCAGGCCACTGCGAAATCGCCGGACGCACAACAGGATCGATGGGTTCATCAGTAGCCGCCGCCTGAGCGTTGAGTACGGCCAGCGTGAAGCGAGACCACAGAGACGGCGGATCGAAGCCCTGCTGGCGGCGTGTACCTCGAGGCGGGATCAACACTCCCGGGCATGGCCAGATCGGCGCTCTAACCGATGAATAGGAGCCCCGCGCCAGTCGCACTGGGCATGGTGTCGACGGACCGGTAGAGAGACCAGACAGTGACTTGGGTGGCTGTCAGGACAGGCACCCCAGCGACATCTTCGAGGGAGGAGGTCAGATGGTCGGTGTGCAGGGCAGTTTCCGGGAGTAAGACGGCCTGGGCTCGGGGGTGGGCGGCCTTGGCGACCAGGTCGATGATCTTGGCGTCCCCCCACTGAGCGGGGTCCCGATCGGTGCGGGCGTTGGCATCGACACGATGGACGACATCCACCCTGGGTCGGCTGACGTGGTCGATGAAACTGTCAGTGAAGTGCGGCGGATACACCGATGCCACACTGACGCTGATCACGCCAAGGTGGGTGATGGCGTCCTGAAATCCTCGCAACGTCGAAGTCTCTGCACTCTGGGCAGTCGTTTCGATCGCTTCAAGTTGGCGGCGATGCTCGTTTGCACTCCGCAAGAAGCTCGCCGAGGTGACCGCCAGCGCAACAGCCTCATACTGTCCCGCCGATCCGCTCAGCGCCTCAGCGATGACTGACGGGTCGCCCAACTGCGCCACGGTGACTGCCAGCTCGTCGTCTGACATTGAGCCGAGCTCAGAATGGGTGCCTGTTGGCCACGACAACTCCACGACTCCGAGCGTTGCGCCGGGCGCCGCTCGGCTCAGCAGGCTTGAGAAGTCCCGTGCATCAGCGTTCGCCGTGGGAAACAGCAGACCGAATCGCACCGGAGTCGTCGTCATCACCTCACCGTCGCCTTGTGGCCGTCGAGCTGATACCGGGGCTGTGTTGTGCATGCCACGATGGCGAGGTGCGCAAAGAAGGAGCCGTGTGGAACCACAACATCCACTACTACAACAAAGCCCTCGACGCGGCGCCGACGAACACACGCGCTGCTCTTGACGTGGGCACTGGTGATGGACTCCTGGCGATTCGTCTCGCTGAGAAGTTCCCTGAGGTCACCGGTATCGACTCGGACGCCGAGAGCATCGCCCGTGCTCGGTCGAGCGCCCCGGCCGATATCACCTGGATTACCGGGGATGTTCTGACTTACAAGCTGCCCGAAGCTCACTACGACCTCGTGGTCGCCGTCGCCACCGTTCATCATTTCCCGGAGCTTGCCGTCGGACTCGAGCGGCTGGCCGAACTCGCCGCTGCCGGCGGCACCGTGGTTGTGATCGGCTGCGCCCGTAGCTCATCCGCGTATGATTTCGCCTGCGACCTGGTAGGAACGGCGCAGCACCAGGTCTTGTCTCGCACTCGCGGCTTCTGGCAGCACAATGCCCCTGTACGAATGCAGTTTCCGCACACCTTCGGCGAGGTCAGGCAGATCGCCGCCGCGGTACTTCCCGGTATGAAGTGGCGTCGGCTACCACTGTGGCGATACTCGATCACCTGGCACAAACCGGTCACTGACGCGTGGCGTGACCGGTCTTATCCGTGATGCAGCAAGTGCAGCCCGCGGGCTGCCCGTCACACCGGCCGATACTTGGCGCGCAGCATGCGTCGCCCTTCCACGCGTTGATGCCCTCGCGGACTGCGATCGCCGCGATGACGAGCGCCGCGATCGGATCGGCCCACGACCATCCGAGCAGGCTGTTGAGTACCAACCCGACAAGCAGCACCGCAGACAGGTACGTGCACAGCAGCGTCTGTTTGGAGTCGGCCACCGCGCTCAACGAGCCGAGCTCGCGGCCGGCTCGACGTTCGGCCCACGACAACAGCGGCATGATCAGCAAACTGACCGCCGCCAGTGCGATGCCGATCGAGGAGTGTCGCGCCTCGTCACCCAGACCGAACAAGGACTGTAGCGAGTCGATACCAACGTAGGCCGCCAGGGCGAAGAAGGAGACCGCGATGATCCGGAGCGCGACCTTCTCGCGCCGTTCCGGATCGGAACCGGCGAACTGCCACGCGACCGCAGCGGCCGAGGACACCTCGATGACCGAGTCCAGGCCGAAACCGATCAAAGCCCCTGAGGAGACTCGCGCACCCTCGCTGATCGCGATCACGGCCTCGATGACGTTGTAGGCGATGGTGGCCGCGACGAACCACCGGATACGACGCTGCAACAACTCCCGGCGCGCACCGTCGAGGGCCGGTCGACCCATCGACGGTAGATCCAGCTCGGAGGCCATCAGCAGCATCCCTGCTCGTCCGAGGCCGGACAACAGGCCGGGTCGACCGCAAGGACCAAACCGAGCAAGTCATCCAAGGCGTGAGCGATCCGGCCATCGGTCAGCTCGTATCGTTTGCGGCGACCTTCGGGAACCGTGACAACGAGACCACATCCCCGGAGACAAGCAAGATGGTTCGACAACGCCTGGCGCGACACGCCGATAGCCTCGGCCAACTCCGCGGGATACGCACCACCAGTCCGTAGCCGCAACAGCACCTGCGTGCGCGTCGAGTCCGAAAGCGCGTATCCGAATCTGGTCAGCGCATCGCGCTGACTCGCAGCAACAGTCTCCATGAGCGTACGGTACATGATCTTCTGTATTCACAGAATGGTGTACAACATGTGGGGATCGGTCGCGATGAACCTCTGGTGTCAGCGGGAGTCCTCGGCGACCATTCGTTCACGGATTCCACCGGACACTCCGGTGCTGTCCGGGTTGGGGTCGTGGATCGCGCCCGAATGCGGCTCGACGGGCGTGCCCTTCTCGGTCTCGGACTTCGCGACCGCCGCCGAGAACCGCTCGGTGAGTCCCGGCATGATCTGGTGAGAGGCGTTGGCGGCCTTGGCCTTGTAGCCGACCGGTTGGTCCAGTTTCGGGTCGGTGCAGGCGGCGACGATCGCGTCGACCACGATCTGCGGGTCGTCCATCGCGGACATGCGAGGTTCGTGCCCGGTGTAGTTGGCGGCGTGAACCCACCACGGTGTGTCCACGGCCCACGGCATGATGGTGCCGACCTTGATCTCGTCGGCGCCGGCCATTCGCAGCTCCTCGCTGAGCGAGTGTCCGAGGCTCCGGTCCGCCGCTTTTGTTGCCGCATAAGTGTTCTGGAGCGCGATGGGAACCGCGCTGTCGACCGAGCCCACATTCACCAGCGTGCCGTGACCTTGCGACCGGAAGATGCGAAGTGCCGCATGCGCACCGTAGATCAGCCCCTTCAGGTTCACGTCGACGAGGCGGGCGTGATCCTCGATCGGGATGTCCCAGAAGTACCCGACCGCGCCGACCCCGACGTTGTTCACCCATACGTCGACGGAGCGGAAGCGTTCGAGTGCAGCGGATGCCAGATGGGCGACCGCGCGCGGATCGCTGACGTCGGTGGGTACCGCCATCGCGGACCCGCCCTGGCCGGTGATCTCCGCGACGATTTCGTCGAGCACGGCGGTTCGACGGGCCGCGACCACCACGTTGGCGCCGAGTTCACCGAGCCGGACCGCGGGACCGCGCCCGAACCCGCTGGACGCCCCGGCGATGACGACGGTCGAACCGGTGATCTCGTTCTTGTCGCTCATGCTGACCGCCTACCCGAGGTCGGGGCCACCAAACCGACGTCGACGGCCGGCTGGTCGCTCAGGTGGCGGCGCGGGATTGCCGGAAGGTCTCGATCGCGGCCAGGTCGTAGGAGTTCGCGGCGGTTCCGATGCCCTGCGCGACATGCGCGGCGACAGCGCAACCGAGTTCGGCGGAGTCGGCGAGATCGAGCCCGCGGAGCCGACCGGTGAGGAATCCGGCGGAGAACGCGTCACCGCACCCGGTGGTGTCGACGACGTCCACCGGGAACGCGGGTACCCCGATCGCGTCGTCGGCGGTCACGACCAGCGCACCCTCGGCGCCGCGGGTGAGTGCCACACATCCGACACCGCGCCCGAGGAGCGCTCGTGCGCCGTTCTCGAGGTCGTCGGAGCCGGTCAGGCCGCGGGTCTGCTCGTCGTTGGGCAGCAGGTAGTCGAGGTGGGGGAGCGCCTCGCCGATCCACTCGAGGAGCCCGGGGTCGCCACCGGAGAGCAGGTCCGCCGACGTCGTGATCCCGCGGTCGCGGGCGCGGCCCAGGAGTTCGGCGGCCACCGGGCCGCCGAGGAATTCGGGTCCGCCGAGGTGCAGATGATCGAGCCCGTCGAGCGCGCCGGAGGCGAGGTCGTCCAGGACGAACCGGGCATTGGCTCCGATGCAGTGCCACGCGGGCCGGTCCCCGTTGGGCCGCACGGGTATGACCGAGGACGACGTCTGGACCCCGTCCTTGGGCACGAGACCGCGTGTGTCGACGCCCTCGGCGTCGAGCAGCGCGGTCAGCGATCGCCCGATCGGGTCGCCGCCGATCGCACCGTGGGTCCGGACCGAGGCGCCCAACCGGCTGAGCACGAGCGCGGTGCCGCCCGCGGTACCGGCCGCCGAGAAGCCGATGGACTCGACCAACGCGCCGTCGGAGCCCGCCGGGATGGAATCGACACCGACGACATGTATGTCCAGCACGTGGACGCCCACGGTCGCGATCGTGAGGGGGGCGGTCGTCGCGGACGAAGGTGTCACGTGCGGTTCTCCTTGGGGGTCCCGTAGTCCAGTCGGATCGCCTGGGCGACAGTGGACTGTTGTTCGTCGGCGGTCAGCTCTCGGGGTCGGCCGATGCTGCTGGCCCGGTGGTACAACGTGGCGAGCCATTCCAGCAGCAGGGCGTTCGCCACGGCGTCGGCCAGGCTGGAACCGCGTGCCACCGAACCGTGATTCGCCATCAGCGCGACCTGTGTGTCGGCCAGGGCGCCGGCGACGATCTCCGCCAGTTCCGGGCTGCCGAACGTCGCATAGGGGGCGATCGGTATCGCGCCACCGAGACCGAGCTGTTTATAATGCAGTACCGGCAGCGAGGTCAGTCCGCTCACGCAGGCAACCGCGGTGCCGAAGGGTGCGTGCGTGTGCACGATCGCCTGGGCACTCGTTCGCTCGTATACGCGAAGGTGCAGGTCGAGCTCGGAGGACGGGGCGATCATCCCGTCGACGGCGTCGCCGGAGAGGGACACGACCGTGACGTCGGCTGCCGAACATTCCGCGAGGACGATCCCGGTCCCGGTGATGGCGACGTGGTCGCCCGCGCGGGCCGACACGTTGCCCGCGGTGCCGATCAGGAGGCCTTCGGCGGCCACCCGTCGAGCGGCCTCGGCGACCTGCTCGCGCAGCGACGAGAACGTCATCGGACGTGGGTGTCGACCCGGGGGCCGCGGGAAAACATCGCCGGGCGTGTCGCGGAACTCGCGGCGCGTTGGGTACGTTGGGACCACATACCGGACATTTACCCACATGCCTCAGCGCTCGGCACCCGGTATGGAACAGCCGAGCACCAGCGAGAGAGACGATGAGACGCGGAAAGCGCCGAAAACGCCGACGACACCAGTCGGCCCCCTGTTCTGAACTGAATCATCCGGGTGTTCCGCCCGGCACCGGGGCGGTCACATGCTGACCCTCCTCGGAATCGGACTCGGAATCCTGGTGGTCTTTCTGATCACCGCCCTCACCGGTTACTTCGTGGCCCAGGAATTCGGCTACATGGCGGTCGACCGGTCCCGCCTCAAAGCCCGTGCCGAAGCCGGCGACGCTGCCGCGAAACGCGCGCTCGCGGTCACCCGCCGCACATCCTTCATGCTCTCCGGCGCGCAGCTGGGCATCACCGTCACCGGCCTTCTCGTCGGTTACGTCGCCGAACCGCTGATCGGTTCCGGCGTCGGGGAGTTGCTCGGCGGCGTCGGCATCCCGGTCGGGGTGGGCGTCGCGATCGGCACGATCATCGCGATCATCTTCTCGACCGTCGTGCAGATGGTCTTCGGTGAGCTGTTCCCCAAGAACCTCGCCATCGCCCGGCCCGAGCCGGTCGCACGGTGGCTCGCTCGGTCGACCACGATCTACCTGGCCGTGTTCGGCTGGCTCATCGCCCTGTTCGACAAGTCGTCGAACCTGTTGCTCCGGGCGCTGCGCATCGAACCCGTCCACGACGTCGAGCATTCGGCGTCGGTGCGCGATCTCGAGCACATCGTGGCCGAGTCCCGGGACGCCGGCGATCTGCCCGACGATCTGTCCGTCCTGCTCGACCGCGTACTCGAATTCCCTACGCGCACAGCTGAACACGCAATGATCCCGCGGCCGAACACCGATCATGTCGATGCGGATCTGCCGGCCGGCGACGTGCTGACCCTGATGAGTACCGGGCACACGCGTTATCCCGTACTCGCCGGCGGTGACGACGAGGTGCGGGGCGTGATCCACCTGCAGGATCTGCTCGAGTGGACTCATGCGCTGAAACAGCAACCGCCGCAAGCTGATCAGAACGCCACCGCGGTCGATCTATGCCGTCGGGCGGTGGTCGTGCCCTCCACGCTCCCGCTGCCCGAGGTGTTGGAGAACCTCGCGGACGCCCATGACGAGATGGCGGTGGTCATCGACGAGTACGGCGGCTTCGCCGGCGTCGTGACCGCCGAGGACATCGCCGAGGAACTGGTCGGCGAGATCGACGACGAACACGATCCCGAGTCGACCGTGGCCATCGAGGAGATCCCCGAGGGCTGGCGTGTGCGTGGCGACGCACATGTCGACGAGGTCTCCCGGACCGTCGGCTGGGACCTACCCGAAGGCGACTACGAGACGATGGCCGGTCTGGTGATCGCCGAGTTCGTCGGACTGCCCGAGGTCGGCGACACGGTCACGATCGCGATCGAACCCGACCCGTCGACCCTGCTCGACGACGACGAGGCGCCACCCCGCACCGTGCGGGCCACGGTGCTCGAAGTGGACAAGCGGGTTCCCGCGCTGCTGTCGATCAGCGTTGCCCAAGACGAGACGCATACGCACGCGAAGAATCCGGCCGAGAGCGGAGAGGGGCGAGACAATGGATAACCCATGGGTCATCACGGCCATCACAGTGGCCCTGATCGCGTCGAGCGCCTTCTTCGTCGCGATCGAGTTCGCACTGATCGCCGCCAAGCGGCACCGGCTCGAGGATGCGGCCGCGACCAGCGGCAGCGCCCGCGCGGCACTCCGCAGCGCATCGGAACTGTCGGTACTGCTCGCCGGATCGCAGCTCGGTATCACGGTGTGCACGCTCGCACTGGGTTCGATCACGAAACCGGCCGTGCACTACTGGCTCACGCCGCTGTTCGCGGGATGGGGGCTGCCGTACTGGTCGGCCGATGTGATCGGCTTCGTCCTCGCCCTCATCATCGTGACGTTCCTCCACCTCGTCGTCGGCGAGATGGCGCCGAAGTCGTGGGCGATCGCCCACCCCGAGAAGTCGGCGATCATGCTGGCGATCCCGATGCGCGCCTTCATGTGGGTCACCCGCCCGTTCATCGTCCAGCTCAACAACCTGGCCAACTGGTGCCTCAAGCGCGTCGGCGTCGAAGCCGTCGATCAGGTCGCGACGGGGCAGGACAGCGATGCCCTCCGACACCTGGTCGAGCACTCGGCAACCGTGGGCACGCTCGACGAGCGGTACCACGCCCATCTGACGAGTGCGCTGGAACTGGAGTCGTTGACCGTCGGAGACGTCGTGACGCCCAACGACCATCTGGCCGCCGTCGGTCCGACCGCGGACACCGATGAGATCCAGACGGCGGGCCGGACCTCGGGGCACCTGCGACTGCTCGTCCGCGACGACGCATCGGCGGCGCCCGTCCGCGGCGTCGTGCACGTCCGCGACAGTCTGAGCGCGTCGCCGGGCGCCACGGCGGCCGATCTCATGCGTCCGGTCCTCAGTGTCGAGTCGGGTCAGCCGGTGTACGAGACACTCACCGCCATGCGCGAACAGCGCGCTCACCTCGCGCTGGTCACCGATGACGGCCGCGCGGTCGGGCTCATCACGATCAACGACGTGCTCCAGCGGTTGCTGGCCACCACGGCGTAGGAGGGGTGCCGCTAGGTCCACTCGTCGGACGTCAGGAACCACGGCTCGGTCGGCAGCGCCGCCGGGTCGAAACGCCCGGCCAGCAGCGGGAGGGTCACGGGCTCGTCCCGGCCCCCGAGGCCCAGCGAGTGGGCGATGCGGGACAACACCGTCGACGTCGAGATGCCCTCGTCCGCGAGGTCGGACAGGGTGACCGCGCCGTCGCGTTTGCTGAGCCGTATCCCGTTGGCGTTCAGCACCATCGGGACGTGCGCGTACACCGGCGGGGTCGATCCGAGCAGCGTCGCCAGGTAGGCCTGGCGCGGTGCCGAGGACAGCAGATCGTCGCCGCGGACGACCTGATCGACACCCTGCGCGGCGTCGTCGACGACCACGGCCAGGTTGTAGGCCGGGGTGCCGTCGTTGCGCTGCAACACGAAGTCGTCGACCGCGCCCGAGTACGCGCCGTGCAGCAGGTCGTCGACGCCGAACACCTCGACATCGGCGCGGAGCCGGATCGCGGGTGGGCGGGTGGCGCGGCGTTCGTCGCGCTCGGCCGCGGTGAGGTCACGGCATGTACCGGGATAGGCGCCCTGCGGCGCATGCGGCGCGGACGGCGCTTCGAGGATCTCGCGGCGGGTGCAGAAGCACTCGAAGGTGCGACCGGCATCGCGGAGGTCGGCGATGATGGCGCGATATGTGGCGAGCCGGTCCGTCTGATGAATGACGGGCGGGTCCCAGTCCATGCCCAGGGCCGCGAGGTCGGACAGCTGGCGGGAGTCGGCATCCGGGACGGCGCGGTCGAGATCCTCCATCCGGATCAGGAACTGCCGGCCGGTGGTACGCGCGAAGAGCCACGCGAGGAGCGCGGTCCGCAGGTTGCCGACGTGGAGGTCCCCGGAGGGGGAGGGCGCGTACCGGCCCGCTCGCGGCGTCGACATCGCGTCGAGATTACCGTCCCGCGATGAGAATCGTCGTCGGGACCGGTCTGCCTGTGCGGCCCGGACCACGCCCCCGGGTACGCGGCGGCGCGTAGGCGTTGCGGTCGCGTCGACGAGTGAGGAACGATGAGTTTCATGGATCTCCCGGTCATGCCGCCTGTAGCGCCGATGCTGGCCAAGGCGGTGACCAGCGTGCCGCCGCAACCGGACGGTTCGGTGGCGTGGTCGTATGAACCCAAATGGGATGGTTTTCGCGCGTTGGTCTTCCGCGACGGCGACGAGGTCACGATCGGATCGCGAGGCGGCAAGGACCTGGCACGGTACTTCCCCGAGATCGTCGCGGCGGTGAAAGACGAACTGCCCGAGAAGGTGGTCCTCGACGGCGAGATCGGGGTGCCCGCCCTCATCGGCGACACCCACCGGTTGGACTGGGACTCGCTGGCGCAACGGATACATCCCGCCGAGTCGCGCGTGACCATGCTCGCCGAGAAGACCCCGGCGATCTTCATCGGCTTCGACGCGCTGGCGCTGGCGTCGACGAGCGTGATGGCCGAACCGTTCGAAGTACGACGGGAGGCGCTGCTGCGGGCCGTCGGTCCGGGTGGGCGGGATCGTCGCGTGCATGTCAGCCGGGTGACGAGCGACCCCGCGGTCGCCGAGGACTGGTTCTCCGCCTTCGAAGGTGCCGGGCTCGACGGTGTCGTCGCCAAACGACTCGACGGCGTGTACGTCGAGAACAAGCGGGAGATGCTGAAGATCAAACACAAGCGCACCGCGGACTGCGTGATCTTCGGGTATCGAATCCACAAGTCTGGGACCGGGATCGGCTCGATGCTGCTCGGATTGTTCGGCGACGACGGCGAACTGCGGATGGTCGGTGGGGCCGGAGCCTTCTCCGACGCGAAGCGGATCGAGCTGCAGCAGATGTTCGAGCCGATGCGCCTCGACCCCGAGAAGGCGTCACCGGGTGAGCCGACGCGATGGCGGTCGGAGAAGTCGGGGGAGTGGATTCCGATCCGTCCCGAACTGGTCGCGGAGTTCGCCTACGACCAGATGGAGAACCACCGCTTCCGGCACACCGTGAAGTTCCTGCGGTGGCGGCCCGATCGGGACCCGGAGAGCTGCGGCTATGACCAGCTCGAGGTCCCCCTCACCTACGATCTCCACGACGTCCTCGAAGGAGAATGACCATGGCATCTCGCTCTCCCGCAGAGGAACTCGACGTCGACGGGATCGCCGTCCGGATGAGCAACCCGGACAAGATCTATTTCCCCGAACTCGGCGAGAACGGGGGCCGTAAGCGGGATCTCGTGGGGTACTACCGCACCGTCGCGCTGGGAGTCGAGGAGAGCGGCGAGGGCCCGTTGATGCGCGCGGCCCGCGATCGGCCGACGTTCCTGCAGCGATTCCCCGACGGTGTCGAGGGCGAGGAGATCTATCAGAAGCACATCGCGAAGAAACGTCCGGAGCATGTGCAATCGACCCCGATCGTGTTCCCGTCCAAGCGAACCGGCGATGCGATCCGGCCGACGGTGCCCGCCGACCTGGTGTGGGGCGCCAATCTGGGGACGGTCACCTTCCACACCTGGCCGACGCTGCATCCCGACAACGATCACCCCGACCAGCTCCGCATTGACCTCGATCCGCAGCCCGGCACGACCTTCGAAGACGTCCGGCGCGTGGCTGTCGAGGGGTTGAAGCCGCTGCTCGACGACCTGGGTTTCGTCGGTTTCGCGAAGACCTCCGGCGGGCGCGGAGTGCACGTGTACGTGCCCATCGAGCCGCTGTGGGACTTCATCGCGACCCGACGCTGCGTGATCGCGCTCGCCCGCGAACTCGAACGCCGCGACCCGGATGCGGTCACCACGTCGTGGTGGAAAGAGGAACGCGGAGAACGGATCTTCATCGATTACAACCAGAACGCCCGCGACCGGACGATGGCGTCACCGTATTCCGTCCGACGCAGCGCCCGCGCACGGGTGTCGACGCCGGTGACGTGGGACGAACTCGCCGATGTCGACCCGGACGACTGCACCATCGCGACCGTCCCGAAGCTCCTCGCGGATCGTGGCGATCCGTGGGCCGACATCGCCGACCATCGGCGCGGCGTCGAGAAGCTCCTGGAGATGGTGCAGGCCGACGACGCAAACGGCTTGGGTGACATGCCTTATCCGCCCAGTTACCCCAAGATGCCGGGCGAGCCGCCGCGGGTGCAGCCGAGCAAGAAGGTCGCCGAGCACTGGGACGAGAAGGGGAATCGACGTTCCGATGGGTGACCGCGGAGCCGTCAGGTACGGAACGCGATCAAGAGCCCCAGGTAGACCAGGTAGAGAGCCACGAACGCGACGCCCTCGTACCGGGACACCCGCCGCCCGGAGAGGAACACCGGAATGCACAGCAACGCAACGGCGGCCATCAGTGGAAGGTCCACCCGGATCAGGTCATCGGTGACCTCGAGCGGCCGTACCAGTGCGGTCACGCCGAGGATGAAGGTGATGTTGTAGACGCTCGACCCGATGAGATTGCCGATGGCGAGGTCGCGGTTGCCGCGGAGCGTCGACATGATGGTCGTCGTGAGCTCGGGTGCGGACGTGCCGATCGCCACCACGGTGAGGCCGATGAACGCCTCGCTGACGCCCAGCTCCGTTGCCACGTCCACCGATCCGCGGACGAGCCAGTCGGCCGCGAGCACGATCAAGACGATCCCACCGAGCAGTTCGAGTACCCGGCCCCAGACCGGTCCACCGGTGGCGGGGAGCTCGTCGGTGACGGTCGGCGACGCCCTGGCCTTCACTTCCACGCGGATGGCGGTCACGGTGTAGGCAACCGCGACCGCCAGGAGCAGCACGCCGTCCAGACGGTTCAGGTCGCCGTTCAGGCTCAACACCAGGAGTAGCAGTGCGCTGACGGTCATGACCGGCAGGTCGAGCCGAATGGTCTGACGTCCCAGCGCGAGTGGTACCAGGGCAGCCGAGAGGCCGAGGATGAGAAGGAGATTGACGATGTTGGTGCCCGCGATGTTGCCGACCGCGAGCGGACCCGCATCGTTCAGGGACGCATCGATGCCCACGGCGAGCTCCGGCATGCTGGTCCCGATGGAGACGATCGTGAGCCCGACCAGCAGGGGAGAGACACCGAGCCGGCTCGCGATCGCCGACCCACCGCGGACCAGGAACTCCGCGCCGACGATCAGTCCGGCCAGGCCCGCCAGGATCAGCGCGGCGTCGAGGACCATCCGGACTCCTTCCCGACCGTTGCGGGGTGATCAGCGGCGCAGCGCCTCCGCGGCCCAGGTGGCGAAGCTCTGCCAGCCGACATCGGGGAATCGTCGATGCAGCGTCGGGATGTCGACCTCGTAGCCGCGCCCGCCGAGGAAGGTGAACATCGCCCGCATGTCCTCGGACTCGATGCGTTCCGGGTCGTAGGACTCCGCGGTGACGGTGGTGCCGAGGACCTCGCCGATGATGCGCGCCATCTCGGCCGGCGTCGGCTGGTCGGACGCGAGGTCGATGCGCTGCCCGACGTGGACCTCGGGTGCGGCGAACAGGGTGGCGACCAGTCGTCCGAGGTCGCGCCGCGAGAGTTGTTGCAGCGGCTTGTCGGCGGGCATAGCGATCGGCATCACGCCTGCCGCTAGGGCGTCGGCGCCGCCGAGCAGGTTGTCGAAGAAATAGGCCGGGCCGACGATCGTGTGCGGGATCTCGGTGGCCGCCAGCATCTGCTCGACCTCGAACTTGGAATCGAAATGCGGCACGCCGGTCTGGCGATCGGCCGAGGCGACCGAGGAGAACACGAGGTACGGGATCGATGCGGACGTGGCCGCCTCGATGAGTGCGCGACCCTGGCCGATCTCGGCGCCGACCCCGGACTCGAACGGCGTGGTGAGTGCGAACACGCCTGCGGACCCGGTGAACGCCTCGGTCAGACCCACGCCACTCACGATGTCGCCGACCGCGAGTTCGACACCCCGATCGGCCAGGCGTGCCGCCTTGCTCGACACCGCGTCCCGCACGACGGCGCGGACGGGGAAACCGGCGTCGAGCAGCGCATCGAGCACGGCGCCGCCCTGCCCTCCGGTGGCTCCGACGACAACAACAGGAGAGGTATCCGCCATGCCGTCGACCCTAGCGGTGGGATGCCCCCGCCGGACGGTTTGGGTTGGTGCACGCTCGGCGGCTATCATCTCGACGTTGGAGGATTCGCCTAGTGGCCTATGGCGCTCGCCTGGAACGCGGGTTGGGTTAACAGCCCTCAGGGGTTCGAATCCCCTATCCTCCGCCACCGAAGGTCCGCAGTGACGCCCGCTCGCCGGGTGCACCGCGGACCTTCGTCGTTGAAGCGACTGGGCCGGGGGTGGTGTCGCCTCGCCGGAGGCCCTCGCTACACTGGACGACGGATCCCGCGCGGCGTGCATCCTGTGAACTCCCCCAGGGCCGGAAGGCAGCAAGGGTCAACGGGCTCTCTCGGGTGCGCGGGGTCCCCTATATCCGATACACATCTTCTAGGTCTGCGGCGTCGGCCACCCGCACCGGCGTCGAGCCGCGAGAGGGCCCACGTTGAACTTCCACTCGATGAGTGCCGACCAGCTCCGCGACACCCAGGCGGATCTGACCAAGCAGTACGAGTCACTGCGCGCTCTGGGCCTGAAGCTCGACCTCACCCGCGGCAAGCCGGCTCCCGAGCAGCTCGACCTCTCCAACGGCCTGCTGTCCCTCCCGGGCGACGAGTACCGCGACGGGGCGGGCACCGACACCCGCAACTACGGCGGACTCAACGGACTCCCGGAGCTGCGCGGGATCTTCGGCGAGCTGCTGGCCGTCGACCCGGACAAGCTCCTCGCGCTCGGCAACTCGAGTCTCGAGATCATGCACGACCTCACCGTGTTCGGGATGCTGCACGGCACCGCCGACTCCGATGCGCCGTGGGGTCGTGAGCCGATCAAGTTCCTGTGCCCCTCGCCCGGGTACGACCGCCACTTCGCGATCACCGAGAGCCTCGGCATCGAGATGATCCCGGTGCCGATGCTTCCCGACGGTCCCGACGTGCGGGTGTGCGCCGAACTCGTGGCCGGCGACCCGAGCATCAAGGGCATGTGGGCCGTGCCGACCTACTCCAACCCGACCGGCGTCACCTTCTCCGAAGAGGCTGCCCGCGGTCTGCTGGAGATGCCCGCAGCGCCCGACTTCCGGATCTACTGGGACAACGCCTACGTGGTGCACACCCTGGTGGAGAACCCGCCCGCCGCGCTGCCGATCGTCGAGATGGCCGCGGCCGCCGGCCACCCCAACCGCGTGTACGTTCTCGGCTCGACGTCGAAGATCACCTTCGCCGGCGCCGGCGTCTCGTTCTTCGGCTCGTCGCCGGAGAACCTGGCCTGGTTCAGCAAGTACCTCTCGCTGAAGACCATCGGACCCGACAAGGTCAATCAGCTGCGTCACCTCAAGTTCTTCGGCGATGCCGACGGCGTGCGGGCGCACATGGCCCGTCACCGGGAGATCCTCGCCCCGAAGTTCCAGCTCGTGCTCGACATCCTCGACGATCGCCTCACGGAGTCGAAGGTCGCGTCGTGGTCGGAGCCGGAGGGCGGCTACTTCATCAGCCTCGACGTCGTCGACGGCGCGGCCCGACGCACCATCGAGTTGGCCAAAGAGGCCGGTATCGCTCTCACCGCGGCCGGATCGGCGTTCCCGTACAAGACCGATCCGCACGATCAGAACATCCGCCTCGCACCGACGTTCCCGAACACCGACGACCTGCGAGCCGCGATGGACGGGGTGTCCACGTGCGTTCTGCTGGCGGCGGCGGAGACACTCCTCGCCCGGTCCAGCTGAGGTCGTCGCGCGCACCCGCGGCCGCTGACATGGCGGCCGTGGAAGCCGCGGACGGTGCCGACACACCGGCAACGCGCCGACCGCGGCGTTAGATTGCTCTCATTCTCCGGCGAGTGCGCTGGCGTGCACGCCACTTTGTGACAGGCTTTCAAATCGTGAATCTGCCCAGGCCGGTTCTTCTCGCAACCGGTTTCGCCGTCGTGGGGGTCATCGCACTGGCGCTCCAGGACGTCGTCGTACCCTTGGGCGCCCAGTTCTGGGGTTTGCTGAACAATCAGATCGACCTTGCGGTGTATCAGGCGGGCGCCCGGTCGGTGACCGGAGGCATCAGCCTCTACGACGTCAAGATGGTCGGCGACCTGGACTACACCTATTCGCCGTTCTCCGCGCTGTTGTTCAGTCCGCTGGCCTGGGTGTCCTTCGACCTCGCGCGTCCGCTGTGGACCGCGGGCATCGTCGTGGCGCTCTACCTGGTGATCATGCTGAGCTTCCGTAGCCTCGGCCGACCGGTGACCTGGCCGTTGCGCGTCATCGCGGTGTCGCTGGTCGCGGTGGCGATGTTGTTCGAGCCGGTGCGGACGACCATCTGGTACGGACAGATCAATGTCTTCCTGATGCTCGTCATCCTCGCGGACCTGACGCGTCCGGACGGTGGACGCCTCAAGGGGTTCTGGACCGGCGTCGCCGCCGGCATCAAGCTGACACCCCTCATCTTCGCCGGATACTTCCTGGTGCAGCGGAACTGGCGCGCCCTCGCGGGGGTCATCGGCGGTTTCGCCACCACCGTGGTGATCGGTTTCGCGGTGTTGCCGGGGGATTCGTGGTCGTACTGGACCGGAAAACTGTTCGAGTCCGACCGGGTCGGGTCGGCGCAGTTGCGCGGCAACCAGTCCCTCCGCGGCATGCTCGCCAACCACCTCGACACCGACAATCCGCCGACGCTCCTGTGGCTCGTCGTGGTCCTGGCGGCGCTCGCGGTCGGCTTCGCGGTCGCGACCTATGCCCATCGCAAGGGCCAGGAACTCCTGGCCATCAGCATCGTCGGCATGACCGCGTGCGTCGTGTCGCCGATGTCCTGGGGCCATCACTGGGTCTGGTTCATCCCGATCCTGGTCATCGGGGTCCACCTGGTCCTCGACGTCCGACGCCCGCGCACCCCGCGGGTGTGGGCGGGTGTTGGTGTCGCGGCTCTCGTGCTCCTCGCGTTCTCGTGGCCGACGCACGTGCCCGCGCTGATCCCCGACGGTTATTACACGGGGTTGTACGTCAAGACCCACATCCGGTGGCTGAACTGGTTCACCGTCAGCCCCTACCTGTGGGCCTACCTCGGTGTGCTCATCGCAACGGTCGTCGGCTTGCGGATGGTCGGCAGCCGCGGACCGTCGACCTCCGACCCGGTCATCCCGGCCGGCGTCGCGGCCGCTGTCATCGCCGACGGCGGCTTGCCGACCGGTGATGCGGGCGGCTCCGGGGCCGAGGACCGGCGGCGAGCGGAGAGAAGCGGCGACGAGTCCGGACCACGCGAGTCCGACCGCCCGTCCGAGCCCACCGACCACGTCCACGGCATGGCCGATGACCTGGTCGGAACCGACGGCGAACCCGTCAGCGAGACACCCGAACAGGGGTCTGCTCCGCCAGTGTGAGGCACGCTCTTCGAGTGTCACGGGTCGCCGGTAGTCTCGACGCGTGGCTCTGTATCGCACCTATCGCCCGGCTACCTTCGCCGACGTCGTGGGGCAGGAGCACGTCACCGATCCGTTGAGTCGCGCCCTGGATTCCGGGCGCATCAACCACGCCTATCTCTTCTCGGGTCCGCGTGGTTGTGGCAAGACGTCGTCGGCGCGAATCCTGGCCCGTTCGCTGAACTGTGTGCAGGGGCCGACCTCCACACCGTGCGGGACCTGTGCCTCATGCGTGGCGCTCGCGCCTGGCGGACCGGGCAACCTCGACGTCATCGAACTCGACGCCGCGAGCCATGGTGGTGTCGACGACACCCGCGAGCTCCGCGACCGTGCGTTCTACGCGCCCGCCGAGTCGCGCTACCGCGTCTTCATCGTCGACGAGGCGCACATGGTGACGAACGCGGGCTTCAACGCGCTCCTCAAGATCGTCGAGGAGCCGCCGGAGCACCTGATCTTCGTGTTCGCGACCACCGAACCCGAGAAGGTGCTCCCGACCATCCGGTCGCGGACCCATCACTATCCGTTCCGGCTGCTCGCGCCGCCGGTCATGCGCGGCCTGCTGGAGAAGATCTGCGAGCGCGAGAACGTGACGGTCGCTCCCGAGGTGTATCCGCTCGTCATCCGTGCGGGCGGCGGATCTCCTCGTGACTCACTGTCGATCCTCGACCAGCTGCTCGCCGGCGCCGACGACGACGGGGTCGCCTACGAACGCGCCCTGGCCCTGCTCGGTGTCACCGATGTCGCGCTGATCGACACCGCCGTCGACGCACTCGCCGATGCCGACGGGTCGGCGTTGTTCGGCACGGTGGAGAAGGTGGTCGACGCCGGGCACGACCCCCGGCGATTCGCCGTCGACCTGCTCGAGCGTCTGCGCGATCTGATTCTGCTGCAAGCAGTTCCAGATGCTGCCGACCGCGGGCTGGTCGAGGCCCCGGGCGACCAGCTCGCCCGGATGCGCGCCCAGATCGAGACCCTCGGCCCGGCGTCGCTGACGCGGTTCGCCGAGATCGTGCACAACGCGCTCGGGGAGATGCGGGGCACCACGTCGCCGCGGCTGCTGCTCGAGGTGATGTGCGCGCGGATGCTGTTGCCCGCAGTGTCCGCCGACGACGCGGCGCTGCTGCAACGACTCGAACGACTCGAGTCGGGCATCGGCACCACGTCGATCCCGGTGCCGGCGAAACCGGCTGAGCCGGAACCGGAGCCGAAGTTCGTCCGGCCGTCGCAACGCAAGGCGATGGAAGACGCCAAGGCCGCCCAGGCCTCCGACCGTGCGGCTGCCGAGGCGGTGGAGGCCGATGCCGCGGCTCCCGAACCCGCGGCTCCCGAACCCGTGGCGCCGGAACCCGTGGCGCCGGAACCCGTGGCGCCGGAACCCGTGGCGCCGGAACCCGTGGCGCCGGAACCCGTGGCGCCGGAACCTGCGGCGCCGGAACCTGTGGCGCCGGAACCTGTGGCGCCGGAACCTGTGGCGCCGGAACCTGTGGCGCCGGAACCTGTGGCGCCGGAACCTGCGGCGCCGGAACCTGCGGCGCCGACCCCCGCGGACCTCGACTCGGCCGCACCGACCGAAGGGTCCGCCGAGGACGAATCGATGTTCGACGAGCTGATCGCCGAACAGCCGAGCGCCGATGCGACAGACCCCGACCCGGTGGCCGACCCAGCGCCTGCCACGCCGACGCAACCGCCGGCTCGTGCCGAGCGGACTCCGTCCGCGCCGGAGCCTCCGTCGCGTCCGCGGGTGACGTCTTCGCCGGAACCGGAACCAGTCGCCGAATCCGCGTCGACGTCGCCCTACGACGACATCCCGCTTCCCGATGAACCCGTCGACGAGGACGACGTCCCACCACCGGATGCGATGCCCGTCCGCGCCCGCCGGCCAGAACCCGCACCCGAGCCGGAAGCAGAAGCCGAGCCCGAGCCCGAGGCGCCCGCCGGTCTCGACGCCGACTCGGTGCGCAAGCGGTATCAGGACTTTCGGGCCGCGGTGCGTGAGCGTTCGAAGAGTTTGGAACCGATGCTCTCGGCAGCGGTCATCGCCGACGTCGACGGAACGACCGTGGTGCTGTCGCATCCCGTCGAGGTGTTGGTCGGGCGTCTGTCGGCGCCGCACGCCGTCACGATCATCCGAGAGGCGCTGACCGAGGTCTTCGGTACCGAACTCGACGTTCGCACGGTGCACCAGGCGCCGGGTGCCGCCGCGCCCACGGGCGCGTCTGCCGCACCGCCGTCGAAGCAGCCGGGTAAGGCGCGCCAGTCGTATTCACGGCCGAGTCGTGCGCGCGACCAGTCGGCGACGCCGGCGCCCGCGCCGGAACCGGTTGCCGAACCGGAGGAACCCGAGCCGCCACGCGCCGACGAGGACATCCCGCACGACGAGCGCGCGGAGATGGTGGCCGACGCGCGGACCGGGAACCCCGAGCAGCGGCTCGACCCGGACCAGGTGGCGCTGGAATTGCTCAAGTCCGAGTTGGGGGCCAGGCCGCTCGAGTGACCGGGTGTGTTCGCGGCCGGCGCTCGTGTACGGCCGTTCGTGGTAGAACGCACAGATGCGACGAGTAGCGGTGCGCCTCGGACTGTCACTGATGTCGGTGACGGCGGCGCTCACGATGTCGATGGCGTGCGCTGCGGCGACCCCGACCGAAGCGCCTGCGGTCGGTGCGTCTCCCGGCGGCGGAACATCGGGATCGGCGGTCAGAGCTCCCGCCGTCGGGCCGGCGCCGTCGATGCGGATGCCGGTCGACCGGCGGGTCAGCGCCGTCGGTTTCGTCGACGTCCGGACCGCGGTTCCCGACGCCGTCCTCGACCTGCGATATGCGACGGCCGACAACTTCGTCGGCGAGCGACTGTACCCGCCGAACGCCCGCTGTCTGGTCCACGAATCGATGACCCCGGGACTTCGAACCGCCGCGCGGACTCTACGGGCCCGCGGCGAGGTGCTGGTGTTCTGGGACTGCTACCGGCCGCACTCGGTGCAGCAGAAGATGTTCGACAAGGTGCCGGATCCCGCGTGGGTGGCCAGGCCGGGGCCGTATTCGACCAGCCACGAAGCCGGACGTTCGGTTGACGTGACACTGGCCGACGGCTGCCCGAACTGTCCTCCGGCGCGCGTCGTCGGCGACCGGTGTCGTCTCGACATGGGGACCGACTTCGACTCGTTCACCCCGCGGGCCACCGCGTATGCGACCGAGGGGGTGTCCGCGCCGGCACGGGCCGCTCGAACCCGCCTTCGAGAGGCGATGGCCGCCGGTGGGCTGACGATCTACGCGGGGGAGTGGTGGCACTTCGACGGACCCGGCGCCCACGTCCGCCGCCCGGTCATCGACGTGCCGGTCACCTGAGGGGCGGCGACAGAGGGTGGCTGAAAACCGCCTCGCACAGCGGGTTCGACGACGATACGTCGTCGAACTGTGTGCAGAGGGCGGATTTCAGCAGCGCGGGCGCGACCTCAGGCGTCCCACCACGGCCGGAGTGGTACCTGGTGACCGCCGTCCTCGTCGAGCTTCGTGGCGAGCACGTGATGGAGCTGGATGATGTTGCGGTCGAAGCCGATTCGGCATCCCGCCATGTAGAGGCCCCACAGCAGCGCGGTGCCCTCGCCGACCTCGGCCACCGCCTCGTCCCAGTGCTCGACGAGGTTGATGTTCCAGTCGCGCAGCGTCATCGCGTAGTGCTCGCGGAAGTTCTCCTCGTGGATGACCTCCATGCCGCCGACGTCCTGCAGCTTCGAGATGATCTTGCCGGAGCCGGTGAGCTCTCCGTCGGGAAACACGTAGCGGTCGATGAACGATCCGGCTTTGCTGCGACTGGCGTTGTCGGGCCGGGTGATGCAGTGGTTGAGCAGCATGCCGCCGGGGCGGAGCTTGTCGCGCATGAAGCCGAAGTACGCGGGGTAGTTGTGGACGCCGATGTGCTCGGTGAGCCCGATGGACGACACGGCGTCGAATCCGCTCTCGGTGATGTCGCGGTAGTCGCTGTGCCGGACCTCGGCGAACTCGCCGAGTCCTTCGTCGGCGATGGCCTTCTGGGCCCACTGCGCCTGCTCGGCGGACAGTGTCGCCCCGATGGCGTGGACGCCGCGTCGGGCGGCATAGCGGACCATTCCGCCCCAGCCGCAACCGATGTCGAGGAGGCGGTCGCCGGGTTTCAGGCGCAGCTTCTCGAAGATGAGGCGGTACTTGTTCTCCTGCGCGGCTTCCAGCGATGCGTCGCGTTCCGGGTAGACGGCGCAGGTGTAGGTCATCGACGGTCCGAGGACCCACTCGTAGAACGTGTTCGAGACGTCGTAGTGGTAGTGGATGACCTCGGCGTCGCGGGACTTGCTGTGCCGCAGTCCTTCCGCGAATCGCCGCCAGCGCGGCACGGCCTCCTGCGGCGGCGGTGCGATCGGCTTGAAGTGCTCGATGCCCAGCGACCTGGCGATGTGCGCGAGTGCCAGCGGGGAGGGACGGTGGAACTGCAGGTTGCTGGCGAGAGCCTTCAGCGCGGGGTACGGGTCGCCGGGGTGGGCGCCGATGAGTTCGAGATCGCCTGCGATGTAGGCCCGTGCGAGCCCGAGGTCGCCGGGCGCGGTCACCAGATACGTCGTCCCCCGCGGGGTCTTGAGGTCGAGGCCGTATTGGGCGTCCGCGGGTCCGGCGCTGCTGCCGTCGTAGGCGGTGATCCGGATCGAGAGATTCCCGCCGAGGAGGGTCTCGAAGATCTCGGCGAGGGTCATCTTGCCGGCGTGTGAGTCGACACTCGACGGCGTGCTGTCCTTGAACGTGGTCATTGGCGTTTCACCGCTTTCGCATAGAGGTCCAGCAGACGGCCGCGCGGGTCGTACCGCTTCTTGAGGAGCCGATAACTCTCTCCGCCGTAGAGTTCGTCGAACTCCTCCGGCGTGTAGAAACTCTCTGAGTACAGCGACTTGTGGCCGTCGAGTTCGGCGACCTTGCGTTCGATGATCTTGTTGGTGTGTCCGGGATCGCCCGGGGTGACCGGCACGGCCGACCAGAAGCCGACGTTGACGTAGGTGCGTTGCGGGGCAAGGGGATACAGCGGCCACGGGCGTACCGGATCGGCGCTCGGGAGGGCCGGCTCCCGAAGACGCAGTGGGCACAGCCAGATCGGTTCGATCGGGATGTCGGCGAGGAACCACTCCACGTACTCGGCGGTCCGTTCGATGGGCACCTCGATGTCCTGCACGACCCGCTCGCCCGCGGGCAGGCCCTTGCGGGCGTTGAGCCGGTCACCGATGTCGAACCGCTGGTCGAGTCCGATGAGCTTCCAGTAGAAACTGCTGCGCAGGTACCGCTTCGGCCACCAGCGTCGGATCTTCGGGTTCTGTGCGCCGAACGCGCGGGAGCACCAGAACCAGTCGGTGTCCCAGCGCCACAGGTAGTCGTGGATCGTGAGCCGATCGGTGGTCTTTCGCTGAATGGACCGGTAGAAGACATCCATCCCGGTGTAGTCGCTGACCGGCCCGTCGTCGTCGGTCTGACGGCCGAGTGTCAGGTAGGACTCGTTGGCGGAGAAGACGACTCCGTCGAGATAGTCGACGGGCTCGCCGTCGTGCGTCTTGGTGGTGACGATCGCGTCCATGGTCGACTGGAGGTCGGCGATGGTGGTGAACCGGAGATGGCGCAACGCCACGTAGGGCTTCACCGGCTCCAGCTCGATGCGGAGGCGAACCGAATATCCGAGCGTGCCATAGGAATTCGGGAATCCGTAGAAGAGGTCGGCGTGCTCGTTGGTCGGCGTCGCCGTGAGGATCTCGCCGTCGCCGGTGAGGATGTCGATCTCCAGCACCGATTCGTGGGGAAGGCCGGATCGGAACGATGTGCTCTCGATGCCGAGGCCGGTGACCGCGCCGCCCAGGGTGATCGTCTTGAGCTGCGGGACGACCAGCGGCGCGAGGCCGTACGGCAGGGTGGCCGCGACCAGGTTCTCGTAGGTACACATCCCGGCGACGTCGGCGGTTCGTGCCGCCGGATCCACCGAGATCACGCGGTCGAGTCCGGAGACGTCCAGTCCGGGATGCGGATTGGCGGCGCGCTTGCGGAAGAGGTTGGACGTCTTCTTCGCCAGGCGCACGGTTGCGTGCGGCGGAATGGCACGATAGCTGGCCAGAAGGTCGGACACCCCCTGGTCGAATGCCGCTCCCCCCATCTCCAGCCGGTTGCTCACCCGGATAGCCTAGGACTTGATCAGTTCGCCCGCCAATCGTTTCGTACTGAGGAGTGTCCAATCGTGGGTCAGGTTTCCGCATCGCAGTCGCTCGACATCGCCGCCGCCCCGGACGCCGTGGTCGGAGCACTCGCCGACTACAACGACGTACGCCCGGCCATCCTCCCGGAGCAGTACCGCGACTACAAGGTGATCAGCGGCGGCAACGGCGACGGCACCGTCGTGCACTGGATCCTGCAGGCCACCTCGAAGCGTCAGCGTGACGTGCAGGCGACGGTCAGCGTCACCCCGGACACCGTCACCGAGCGCGATGCCAACTCGACGATGGTGACCACCTACACCGTCGCTCCGTCGGGAAGCGGTTCGCGCGTCACGACCACCACCACGTGGCAGGGTGCGGGCGGCATCGGCGGATTCTTCGAAAAGACGTTTGCGCCGAAGGGTCTCAATCGAATTCAGGCCGAGGTGCTCGGAAATCTGAAGAAGCGCCTCGAGCGCTGAGAAGTCGGAGTCTCCTCCGGCGGCGTTCGAACACACACACATGACCGGCGCGGGGCCTTCCGGCAGGCGACGTCGGGGCCGGGCGCGGCCATCGCCGTTGCCCATCCGCGACGGCGTCGACGCCACGCGCGTGGTGTTGCGTTCGGGGCCGGAGACGACGGTGTCGCAGGCGTTGCTGGCCGCGCCCGGTCTGGCGGGGCTGACCGCCGACGACCTGCGTCGACGCGCCTCCGCCGGCGAGGTCGTCGATGCCGACGGTCACCCGGTGGATCTCGATTCGCCGTCGCGCCGCAACATCTCGCTCTACCTCTACCGCGACCTCGACGACGAGGTGCCGGTCCCGTTCGACCTACCGGTGCTCTACCGCGACGAGAACATCGTCGTGGTGGACAAACCGCATTTCCTCGCCACCATGCCCCGGGGCCGCCACGTCACCGAGACCGCGCTGGTCCGACTGCGTCGCGAGCTGGGCTCCGACACGATCTCGCCGGCTCACCGACTCGACCGGCTCACCGCCGGAGTGCTGCTGTTCACGCTGCGCCCGGAGGTGCGGGCGGCGTACCAAGATCTGTTCGCATCCCGGATCGCCCGCAAGGAGTACCTCGCGCTCGCGCCCGCCGACGAAACACTCGCCACCACCGTGACCGTGCGGGATCGGATCGATAAGACCGCGGGCGACCTCCGCGCGCTCGTCGTCGACGGACCCGTCAACGCCATCAGCGACATCACTCTCGTCGACGGCGCGGGGCGCCACGGCGTCTACCGGCTGGTGCCGCACACCGGTCGCACGCATCAGCTCCGATTGCACATGGCGTCACTGGGTGTTCCCATCGTCGATGACCCGCTGTACCCCGAGGTGCGTCCGGAACTGGCGGCGCGCCCCGACCACGCGGACTTCTCGAGGCCCCTGCGCCTGCTGGCACGGGTGCTGGAGTTCAGCGATCCCCTGACCGGCGAGGACCGCAGGTTCGAGAGCCTGCGGTCGGTGTCGGGGTAGCAGGACACGATCTACCCTGGCCGCATGACCATCCGAGCGTCCTACGAGCGGCATCCCGACTTGGGGTGCGAGGCCGTGGTCTTCATCGACGACGAGTCGCTGGCATGTTTTCAGATCCAACGCGATCTCGTCGGGGGACCGCGCGCCGACGAGTACTGCGTCACGACGGGGGCGAGTGCGCCGATCTACGGGGCGATCACACAGTGGCGTCGGGTCGACGACCGATTCGAGTTCGCATTGACAGCGCGAGCGGGACGGCTGTTCGGCGACGAGGTCCTGTCTTTCGAGGTCGCGGCCGTCGAGGAGTCGACCGTCGACGACATCGCCGCGCATGTCGATCGGTTGCTGCGCTGACGCTGCGACTACCCTGGGCCGGGTGACGCAACCATTCGATCCCAGCGCGTTGTTCGGCGGCGGTCAGGGCGGAGAGAACCCGATGGCCGGACTGCTCGCGCAAGCTCAGCAGATGCAGGAGAAACTCCTGTCCGCGCAGAACGAGATCGCTGCGGCAGAGGTGGTCGGCAGCGCGGGCAACGGACTCGTCACCGTGACCGGCAACGGCACCGGCGAGGTGACCGCGGTGTCGATCGACCCGAAGGTCGTCGATCCCGACGACGTGGAAACCCTGCAGGACCTGCTGCTCGGTGCGCTCGCCGACCTGTCGGAGAAGCGCGAGCAGCTGGCCAGCGAGAAGATGGGCCCGCTCGCCGGTGGCCTCGGCGGCGGCCTTCCCGGACTCGGCGGCTGAGCACCACGCCCACGCACGACGCCGAACGACGAGTAGAGACCCCGGACACCATGGACGCAGAACACCATGTATGAGGGACCGATCCAGGACCTGATCGACCAGCTGGCCAAACAGCCGGGGCTCGGTCCGAAGGGGGCCCAGCGGATCGCGTTCCACCTGCTGGCCGGAGAGAAATCCGACATCGATCGCCTCATCGCGGCGCTCGGGCGGGTTCGCGACGACGTCGTCTTCTGTGCCGAGTGCGGAAACGTGTCGGCGAACCGCCTGTGCCGGATCTGCTCGGACTCGCGTCGCGACGCCAGCAAGATCTGCGTCGTCGAGGAGCCCAAGGACGTGCATGCGATCGAACGGACCAAGGAGTTCACCGGGCGCTATCACGTGCTCGGGGGTGCTCTGGATCCGTTGTCGGGGATCGGCCCCGACCAGTTGCGGATCCGCGAGCTGTTGCGTCGGCTGGCCAATCAGGAGGACGGCGTCGACGTCTCCGAGGTGATCGTCGCCACCGACCCGAACACCGAGGGCGAAGCCACCGCGACCTACCTCCAGCGCATGCTCAAGGACTTCCCCGGTCTGTCGGTCACCCGACTCGCGTCGGGGTTGCCGATGGGCGGCGACCTCGAGTTCGCCGACGAGCTCACTCTGGGCCGCGCCCTGTCGGGTCGTCGCATCCTGGCGTGAGGCCCGACCCTCCTACCCGGCCCCTCGTACCCGGCAAACCGGACGGCTACTGTCAGGTGGTGATCTCGCGTAATCGGTGGCGTCGTCGAAATCGGGTAGTGGCAACGGGGCTGACGGCGGTGGTCGTGGCCGGGCTGGTGAGCGTGGGTCAGTTCGCGGCGACGCCCGAAGCGTCGGCGGCGCCCGCGCTCGACTGGGAAGCATGTCCCGCCGTTCACGGCGTCCCGGCGACCGTCCGATGCGCGACGGTCGAGGTGCCGCTCGACTACCGCAAGCCGGATGGCAAGACGATCGAGATCGGTGTCAGCCGGATGCAGGCGCGAGACCAATCGCGCCGGCGCGGTGTCGTGATGGGCAACCCGGGAGGTCCGGGTGGCGACGGCATCGCGATGTTCAGCCAGGTGCCCCCGCCCGCGGCGATGCTCGACGAATGGGACCTGGTGGCCGTGCAGCCCCGCGGTCTGGTGTCGGGCACGCCGCTGCGCTGCGAACCCATCACCGGCGACGAACCCGAACTGATGACTGCGCTGGGCAAGGTGAATCGCGATCGCTGTGAGGCCCGGACACCGGGTCTGGGGGCCTCGCTCACCACCGAGAACACCGCCCGGGACATGGAGGTCGTCCGCGGTCTGCTCGGTGAGTCGAAGGTCAGTCTCTACGGCATCTCCTACGGCACCCTGTTGATGTCGACGTACGCGACACTGTTCCCGCAGCGGGTCGACCGGATGGTCCTCGATTCCGGTTTCGACCCCGATCTCGTGTGGAACACCCTCCTCTCCGCCCAGACGCCCGGCTACAAGGCCCGCGTGCACGCGATGATGGCGTGGATCGCGCGTCACGACCGGATCTACGGTCTCGGAAAGACTCCGCTGGCCGTGTACCGGAAGTGGAGTGACCGGGTCAGTGCGGAGGCAGGCGTCCCGCCGTCCCTCCTGGCGCCGCCGGCCCAGGTGGGCGACGTGCCCCCGGGACTGCGGGCGTTCGCCCAGCAGTACATCGCCGGCACCGACCTCACCGCCGACGCGCGGGCGCGGTTCGAGAACCTGATGCTCACGTTGCTCCGACCCGGCTCGCTGCAACTGTCGTCGCAGCTACTGGTGCTCACTCGCGCCCTCGCGCCGGATCGGAACTCGTGGCCACTCGTCGCACAGCTGACCGCGAAGCCCGGCCGCAAGCTGCCCACCCCGGCGCCCGCGGTCCTCGAAGCCGCGCAGGTCTCTCAGGACATGCAGGGCGCGGTCCTCTGCAACGAGAACCGGGTGCCCGCACAGCCGTCGCTCGGCTTCCAGGCGTTCGTCGCGAACTACGTCACCGGGGATCCGTTCGAGGCGCCCGGGCTCGCCTATGAGTCCGGACTCGCCTGCGCCGGCGCGCCGGCCCTCGCCCGGCCGATCGAGATCCGCAATCGCGGGCTGGCGGTGACACCGTTGCAGATCCAGAGCGTCGGCGACCCGCAGACCCCGTATCGCGGCGCGCTGAAGATGCGTTCACTCATGCGGAGCCACCTCATCACCGTCGGCGGTGGCGACCACGCGCAACTCGGCCGGGCCAACAAGCCGCTCGAGAACGCGATCGTCGAATATCTCCGCACGGGGCGGACCGCCGTGCAGCGCGTTCCCGAAGCACCCATCACGGCTCCGCTGACGCAGATGCCGCCGGCATTCGCGGCCGGCACGGCCGGTCGGTGACCCATCCTGATCCGGTGAACCCCCGGATCCGCGCCCGGATCACCGACTTGGCCGATCGCCTCGATGCGGGGATCGTCGCCGTCGACGGGCCGTCGGGAGCGGGGAAATCGACGATCGCCGACCTCCTGGTCGCGGACCTGCGAGCCCGTGGAGTCGGCGTGACCCTGGTCCGCACCGACGACTTCGCGACGTGGGACGACCCGGTCGCATGGTGGCCGGAGCTGGAAGCCGATGTGCTGCATCCCTTCACGCGACGACGGGACTACCGGTACCGGCCGCGCGTATGGCAGGACGGTACCCCGACCCCCGGACCCCGTGTGTGGATCGAGTGGCAGCCCCTGCTCATCATCGAAGGGGTCTCCTCGGCGCGGCGACGGATCGCCGACCGCCTGTCCCACGCGCTGTGGCTCGACGGCGGAACACCCGGCGAACGACTCGAGCGGACGATCGCCCGTGACGGGGAGGGCGCGCGGGCACATCTGGAGGCCTGGCAGCAGTTCGAACGCGGCTGGTTCGGCGTGGATCGCACCCGAGAACGGTGCGTCGTCCTCGACTGACGGGGGTCCTCGGCCGATGAGGTGCCGCTTCCGACTCGACGGTTAGTGTCGAGGTATGGCCACCCGACGACGCTTCCGTGATCTGGCGGAGCTCGACGCGCAGCTGATCGAGTGCCGAGCATGCCCGCGCCTCGTCGAATGGCGGGAGCAGGTCGCCCGCGAGAAGCGTCGCGCGTATGCCGACGAGGAGTACTGGGGCCGGCCGGTGGCCGGTATCGGTCCGGCCGACGCGCGACTGCTGATCGTCGGACTCGCCCCCGCGGCGCACGGCGGAAACCGCACCGGGCGAATGTTCACCGGAGATCGCAGCGGCGATGTCCTGTTCTCGGCGTTGTACCTCGCCGGCCTTGCGAGCCAACCCCATTCGGTCGCGATCGGTGACGGGTTGGAGCTCTTCGACACGCGGATCACCGCGCCGGTGCATTGTGCCCCGCCGCAGAACAAACCGACGGTCGCCGAACGCGACACCTGCTCCCACTGGTTGCATGCCGAACTCGAACTGCTCGCGCCGACCGCGCGTTCGGTGGTCACCCTCGGTGGATTCGGTTGGCAGTCAACGCTTCGCACGTTCGCGAAACTCGGCTGGACGGTCCCCAAGCCGCTGCCCAAGTTCGGGCACGGCGCCTCCACGACGCTTGTCCGCGAGGGTGCCGAGCTCGAGGTGTTCGGGTGCTATCACGTGAGCCAGCAGAACACCTTCACCGGACGGTTGACGGTGGAGATGGTCGTGGACGTGCTCACCGCGGCGGCACGGTCCGCGGGTATCGAGAACGGCCACCGCCCGGCTTTCTGAGGTGCGAACAAAGCCTCCCCCTGCTCCCTGAGGTGCGGCGAAGCGAGCCACGAAGGGGCTCGCGAGGTGTCCCACCAGGCTCTTCGAGGCTCGTCGCTATCGCTCCTCACACCTCAGGATCTGCGGCCTGGCGACCGTCATGGGCCACGAAAGACCTACCCAAACGCCTTATTTCGTGACCGACAGACTTCAACTCGACTCCCAGACCTCGATCGAAGTCTGTCGGTCGAGGTGAAGTCTGCCGGTGGCGGGCCCGACCTCCGCAAGCTCCGGGCGCTCCTCGGGAAGCAGGGGGTCGTCGCTACCGCCGCCGACCGGCGGCGAGGCGCTCGCGACGAAGCCGGTCGACCTCGGGGAGATCCAGCGGCGCAAGGGATTCGACGCCCACGGCGATCGCCAGGAGATGATCGGCGAGTTCGGGGTTGCGGGCCAGTGCCGGACCGTGCATGTAGGTGCCGATGACGCTGCCCTGGACGACGCCCTCGGTGCCGTCGCCGACACCGTTGCCCACACCGTGGCGAACCCGTCCCAGCGGCGCGGCATCGGAGCCGAGAGTGGTTCCGCCGCGGTGGTTCTCGAAGCCGGTGAGAGTCTGGGTCAAACCGGGCAACGACGGCTCGACGAGCAACTCGCCGATGCTCCGGGTTGCTTGAGGGGCCGTCGTGAGGTCGAACAGAGAGATGCCGTCGACGCGCTCACCCGCCGACGTCTCGTACCAGTGGCCGAGCACCTGGATGGCCGCGCAGATGGCCAGCACCGGACGTCCGGCCGCTGCCGCCTGCTGCAGACCGGGGTAGCGCGTGAGATGTCGGGTGGCGAGCCGCTGCGCGTAGTCCTCTGCGCCGCCGAGGGTGTAGACGTCGAGGGAGTCGGGGACCGGGTCGTCGAGCGTGATGTGCACGACCTCGGCGTCGATGCTGCGCATCAGCGCTCGACGTTTCAGCACGAGCGCGTTCCCGCCGTCCCCGTAGGTGCCCATCACGTCGGGCAGGACGAGACCGATCCGCAGGGTCGATTCGCTCACTGCTCTGCCTTCCGCGATCGTGCTGCGCGTTCCAGGGCGGTCCCGAGGTCGCGGAACGCCGTGTAATTGGCCAGGACCTCGACGCGTCCCGGCGGGCAGGATGCGATGGCCGCCATGGGGTCGGGGACGGTGGTGTGCTCGGCGCCCGCGTAGAGCAACCGAACGGAGAGATCGGCGGCGCGCTCGCCGGCCGCGACAACCTGCATGCTCTCGAACGCCTCGAATCGCACATCCCACAGCCACGACAGGTCCTCGCCGTCGGGTACCTGGCCGTTGACCGCGATGACGAGTCCGTCGGCGTCCTGGTCGATCATCGACAGCGCCTCTTGCCAGCCGGCCGGGTTCTTCGCCAGAAGTGTTCGGACGGAATGGTTCCCGACCTGATGGATGCCGTACCGGCCGGCGACCTCGCCGACCGTGCCGACGGCTGCCACCGCGCTGCGCGGGTCGGCGCCCATCGCGACGGCCGCCGCCACCGCCTGGGTCGCGTTGCCGCGGTTGGCCCTACCCGGTACCGCGAGCTGCAGGGGAGCGCTGAATCCGTCGGGGCCGTAGATGTTCTCGTCGTCGAACCACCAGTCGGGGCTGGGACGCCGGAAGTCGTCGTCGCCGGTCGAGCGCCACCCCTCCTCGGAACGGACGATGGGCTCGCCGGTCCGCGGGCAACTGACCGAGTCGCCGACCCAGCTCGCGCCGGCCGCGACCCACACGACGTCGGGGGCATCGAAGGCGGCGGAGGTCACGAGGACATCGTCGCAATTGGCGATGACCGTGGTCTCGGGGTGACGTGCGATGCCCTCGCGGAGACGGCGCTCGATCATGTTGATCTCGCCGACCCGGTCGAGCTGGTCCCGGGAGAGGTTCAGCAGCACCAGGACCTCGGGGTCGACGGCGTCGCTGACATGGGGGACGTGCAGCTCGTCCACTTCCAGTGCGCAGAACGGGGCGGTGCGGCTGAGTGTGAGTGTCGCGATGATCCCGGCGTCCATGTTGGCGCCGTCGGCCTGCGTCGCGACCTCACCGAGTTCGGCCATGGCGGCCGCGGTCATCCGCGTGGTCGTCGACTTGCCGTTGGTGCCGGTGACGATGGCGGTCCGCTTGCCGGCCGCGAGCCTGCCCATGATCTGGGGGTCGATCTTCGCGGCGACCAGACCGCCGATCATCGATCCCTTGCCTCGTCCCGCGGTTCGCGACGCCCACCGAGCGGCAGCGGCAGCACCCAGTGCAACGGCGGTACGCGCGGGAACTCGGGTATTCGTACGGGGTGCGGAACCGGCGGAAGAGAGTCGGTCGGGCATGCGCACGAGTGTGTCACAGCCCGATCCGGCGGGAGTGGTCGTGCCATGCGCCGGCGCCGCGTAGGCTCTGCGGCTGTGAGCCGCGACACCCAACTGCGACTGTCCCTGCCCGCTCGAGTGCAACGCCGCGTGCTGCTCGCCGCCGCGCGGATCCCCGCCGGCGCGCTGGCCGTTCTGGGGCGTCGGGCCCCGGTGAACTCCGACGGCGAACGGGTGGCCCCCGAACTCGCGGCGATCGGCTGGGCCAACGACAACGTGCCCGGCTTGAATCCCTTCCAGGGTGAGGTGGCGCAGTCGCGCGCGCAGACCGATGAGAGCGGCGCATCCATGGCCGAGGTGCTGCCGCCGCTGGCGGTGGAAGAGGACCTCGTCATCGACGGGCCCGCCGGACCGATCCCGGCCACCCGATACCGCTCCTCGACCGAGTCGGCGGGATTGCTCGTCTACTACCACGGTGGTGGGTTCGTCACCGGCAGTCGGATCAGCCACGACGCGTTCGTCCGGCGTC
Source organism: Gordonia sp. McavH-238-E (assembly GCF_022348225.1). Classification (NCBI taxonomy): domain Bacteria; kingdom Bacillati; phylum Actinomycetota; class Actinomycetes; order Mycobacteriales; family Gordoniaceae; genus Gordonia; species Gordonia sp. McavH-238-E. Next base: position 194,011 of record NZ_JAKRFE010000007.1, on the reverse strand, counting down.
TCGCGCACGGCACCGGACTCGACGTGCTGTCGATCGAGTACCGCCTGGCCCCGGAGGCGCCGTTTCCGGCAGCGGTCGAGGATGCGGTGGCGGCCTGGCGCTTCGCCGTCGAGGTCGCACCGAGGTGGGGGCTCGATCCGGGGCGGATCGTGGTCGGCGGGGACAGCGCCGGCGGGAACCTCGCGACCGTCGTCGCCCGCGAGGTCCGGGGCGATGCGGTGACCCCGGTGTTCCAGCTGCTCATCTATCCGGTCACCGATCAGGGCGCCGACACCCCGTCGCGGCGGGAGTTCGCCACCGGATACTTCCTCACCGCCGACGGCATCGACTGGTTCACCGACCGGTATGTGCCCGATGTCGCGCAGCGGCGCGACCCGCGCTGCTCGCCGCTGCTGGCCGAGGATCTCAGTGGCCTCCCGCCCGCGCATGTGATGGTCGCCGGGTTCGACCCGCTCCGCGACGAGGGCCTCGCGTACGCGCGCAGACTCGAGGAGGCGGGCGTGCCGGTCACGGTTCGCCGAGAGGGCGCGATGATCCACGGATTCGTCAACATGACCCTCATCAGTCCCGGCGCCCGCGCGGCGGTCGACCGCCTGTGCGCGGTGGTGCGCGATGCGCTCGCCGCGACTCCGCCCGGCGGGACGACGTCACCGGTCTGAACGCACCGGGGTCCCGGTGCCGACGAGCGCGGCGGGGTCGACCGATTCGGAGTCGGGTGACTCGGCCGTGGCCGGATCGACGTCGACCGCGGCTCTTCTGCGGGCCCGCGGACGGGCCATCACCCCGGCCGCGCAGCCGGCCACGACGATGACCGCGCCGATGATCTCGCCGACCGACGGGACCTCGCCGAGGACGACGAAGGCCGCCGAGATCCCGACCACGGGCACGAGGAGCGACATCGGGGACACCCGACTGGCGTCGTTGCGCCCGAGGAGTGTGGTCCACAGGCCCGCGCCGATGACGGTGCCGAAGACCGCGAGGTAGAGCAGACCGCCGAGGGCGCGGAGACCACTCTCGGTGCCGAGCGTGGCGAGCGCCTCGAACCCCGCGGCCGGCCCCTCGACGATGAGACTGACCGCGTACAGCGGCGGGGTGGCGACGACGGCCATCCACAGCGTCATCCGGAGGGAATCATCCGGCCGGGCGAGCCGGCCACCGATGTTGCCGGCCGCCCAACTCAGACCGCCGAGAACGGTGAGGCCGATCGGCAGCAGTGCGGCCGCGCCGAGGTCGCTGCCGTGAACGCGGTCCAGCGCGATCACCGCCATGCCGACGACCGCGATCGCCAGTCCGAGGACCTGGCCGACGGTCATCCGCTCCCGGAGGAACAGCACGCCGAGCACGACGGTGAACGGCGCCGAGGCCTGGAGCACCAGCGAGGCGAGCCCGGTGGGCATGCCCAGATCCATCGCCAGGAACAACAAGATGAACTGCACGCTGCCGAAGCCGGCGACGTAGAGCAGGAACCACTTCAGGCGCACCTTCGGGAACCGGACGAAGAGCATCACCGGTATCGCGAGCACCGCGAATCGCATGGCGGCGAGAAAGAACGGCGGAAAGTGGTCGAGTCCGAGTCGGATCGCGATGAAGTTCAGTCCCCAGAGGACGACGACGAACAACGCGAGGAGGCGGTCACGAGTGGACATGGCCCCATCGTCGGCGCTACCCAAATGAAGAACAATCTAATTTTGACGCACTGACTATTCAGATTTACTGAATATTACGCGCGTCACTCCTGAGCCGCGGCGACCTTCGCGCGCACGTCGTCCATGTCGAGACCCTCGACGGCGCCGATCAATTCCTCGAGCTGAGCCGCGGGCAGCGCGCCCGGCTGGTTGAACACCAGGATCCCGTCGCGGAACGCCATCAGTGTCGGGATGGAACGGATGCCGAGACTGCCGGCGAGCTGCTGCTCGGCCTCGGTGTCGATCTTGCCGAACGTGATGTTCGAATGTGTTTCGGAAGCCTTCTCGAAAACCGGCGCGAACTGGCGGCACGGACCGCACCAGCCGGCCCAGAAGTCGAGCAGGACGATGCCGTCCGAGGCGATGGTGTCCTCGAAGGTTTCCAGGGTGATGTCTTGTGATGCCATGCCCCCGACAACGGTGTGGGGGGTCCAGACATTCCGGGCAGCCCGGACGGGGACTCGATGCACGTTGCGCGAGCAGTCGGCCGGAGTGGGCCGCCGGCATGGGTGAGTACCGTTGCCGCATGGAGGTCCGGCGTCTACGGCTGCTGCGTGAGTTCGCCGATCGGGAGTCGATCGGTGCGGTGGCCGATGCGATGCACATGACCCCGTCAGCGGTGTCACAGCAGTTGAAGGTCCTGGCCGAGGAGGCGGGGGTCGCGCTGTTCGAACCCGACGGCAGGCGAATCCGTCTGACGGAGGCCGGACGCGCACTCGTGTTGCGCGCCGACGACGTGATCGCGGCGGTGGATCGGGCCCAGGAGGAGATGTCGTCGTACCGGTCCGGCAAGGCGCGCGTCCGGCTGGCGATGTTCCCGTCGGGTGCGACGCTTCTGCTGCCGTCGGTCCTGGAGCGCGCCGGGGCGTCGGGCATCGACGTGCACGCAGTGCATCTGGACGTCGGATATCACGATGCCGCACCAGCTCTCGCGGATCACGACATCGTGGTCACCCACCGTGACGAACGAACGCCCGCGATCGACGTACCCCGGGTCCGGGTCACCGAGCTGATGCGCGAACCCGTCGACGTGATCGTCGCCGCCGACAACGAATTGGCCCTGCGGGACCAGGTCGCGGTCACCGAACTCGCCGACCACGACTGGATCAGTGTCGAAGGCGGCTTCCCGGTCGACGATGTGCTGCTGTCGATCTCGGCGGCGACCGGTGTGGCGCCGCGGGTGACCCAGCGGATGCTGGACTTCACGACGATCGAGGCCCTGGTGGCCCATGGGCACGGCATCGCTCTGATGCCGCGGTTCGCCGTCCGCCACCCGGGGGTGAAACGGCTGGTGCTCAAGGGTGTTCGTGCCGCACGGGTCTACGAGGCGCTCGCCCGGCCGCGTTCGCGAGCGGCCGTGCAGCAGGTCGTCGACCACCTGCGCGGCGTCGGCGCCGACCAGGGCTGACCGCCGCCGGGCGCGGGTGGCGCCAGGCCGTATGACGCACACAGCCCGGGGCGTGGCCCCGGGCTGTCGACGATGTCGAGGACTCAGACGCCGAGGCTCTTGCCGACGATGTCCTTCATGATCTCGGTGGTGCCACCGAAGATCGTCTGGATACGCGCGTCGGTGTAGGCGCGGGCGACGCGGTACTCGTTCATGTAGCCGTAGCCGCCGTGCAGCTGCAGGCAGCTGTCGATGACGCGCTTGGCCAGTTCGGTACACCACCACTTGTTCTTCGAGGCGTCGACGGCGTTCAGCTCGCCGTCGAGAACGCCCTGCAGGCAGCGGTCGATGTAGACCTCGGCGATGTCGAGCTCGGTGGCCATCTCGGCGAGGGTGAAGCGATTCGCCTGGAAGGTGCCGATCGGACGGCCGAAGGCCTTGCGGTCCTTGGTGTACTGCAGCGTCTCGTCGAAGATGGCGCGTGCCCCGGCGATGGCGCCGATGCCGATCGACAGGCGCTCGGAGGGCAGGTTCTGCATGAGGTGGTAGAAGCCCATGCCCTCCTGGCCGAGCAGGTTCTCGACCGGCACGCGCACGTCGTTGAAGTGCAGTTCGGCGGTGTCCTGCGCCTTGAGGCCCATCTTGTCGAGCTTGCGCCCGCGCTCGAAGCCCTCCATGCCGCGTTCGACGACGAGGAGCGAGAACGCCTTGTGGCCTGCTTCGGGGTCCGGGTTGGTCCGGCACACCACGACCACGAGATCGGAGTTGATGCCCGAGGAGATGAACGTCTTGTTGCCGTTGAGGACGTAGTGATCACCCTCCAGCTTCGCCGAGGTCTTGATGCCCGCGAGGTCGGAGCCGGCGCCCGGCTCGGTCATCGCGACGGCGAGAATCGTCTCACCGGTGGCGATCCCGGGCATCCAGCGCTTCTTCTGCTCGTCGTTGGCGAGGTGCACGAAGTACGGTGCGACGACGTCGTTCTGCAGGCTGAGGCCGGGTGCCGCCCCGTCGAACTTCGCGAATTCCTCGACCACCACGGCGTTGAACCGGAAGTCGTCCATGGCGCCGCCGCCGCCGTACTCCTCCGGGATGTTGAACCCGAGAAGGCCTGCGTCACCGGCCTTCTTGAACGCGATGCGATCGACCTGACCGGCTCGCGTCCACTCCTCGGTGTACGGGGCGCATTCGCGCTGCAGGAACTGGCGCGCGGTTTCCCGCAGGGCCTCGTGCTCGTCTTCGAAGATGGTGCGTTTCATGGCTTCTCCCTTTCGTGAGTGAGTCTGTCTCAGATGTCGGTCGGTGATCGGTCGGCGTCGCTGTGTCCTCGAGCACCGACGACGCGCAGGGAGATCAGGGCGTACGACGCCGCGACCTCGGCCGGTGTCCGGGGACCAGACGGGCGGTACCAGGTGGTCACCGCCTGGCACGCACCGAAGAGATAGCGCAGGACCTCTTTCGGGTCCTCGTCGAAGTGGAACTCGCCCGATTCGACACCGCGCGCGATGACGTCGGCGAGCAGGTCCTCGGTTTCGGTGCGCATCGCGACGTAGGTCTCACGTCGCGGATCGTCGGAGTCGAGATGGCGGAACTCGTGGGCAACGCTGGCGAGTTCGAGATCGCTCGTCATGTGCAGGACGATCGACTCGATGGCATTGGACAATTGCTCGCTCGGCGTCCGGCCGGACTGGATGGCCGCACCGACCCAGGCCAGCACCGAGGTCATCGCGGCCTCGAGCAGTTCGACGAGGATGCCGAGTTTGTTGTCGTGGTGGTAGTAGAGCGTCGGCAGGGAAACGCCTGCCCGCGAGGCGATGTCGCGGATCGAGGTGCCGTGATAACCGCGCTCGTAGAAGGCGTGCTTGGCCGCGACGAGGGTGGCCGGAAGCGGCACGGGCTCGCGCTCCCGCCAGTCCAGGCCCTCGGTCTCGATCGTCAGCTTCCGGGTGGGAGCCGTCCGCGCCGCCTCAGACACGTTCGATGATGGTGGCGTTGGCCATGCCGGCGCCCTCGCACATGGTCTGGAGGCCGTAGCGGCCGCCGGTCGCCTCGAGATGGTTGACCATCGTCGACAGCAGGCGGGTACCGGACGAACCGAGCGCGTGACCCAGCGAGATGGCGCCACCGCGTGGGTTCAGTTTGGCGGGGTCGGCACCGAATTCGTGTGCCCAGGCCAGCGGCACCGGTGCGAACGCCTCGTTGACCTCGTAGGTGTCGATGTCGTCGATGGACAACCCGGATCGCTTGAGCACCTTGTGGGTCGCCGGGATCGGTGCGGTGAGCATGAAGATCGGGTCGTCGCCGGCGACCGAGAACGAATGGAAACGCGCACGCGGGGTGAGCCCCAGCTTGGCGGCCATGGTGTCGCTCATGATGAGCGCACCCGATGCGCCATCGGTCAGCGGTGAGGAGTTGCCCGGCGTGATGAGCCAGTTGATGTCCGGGAAGCGTGCGGCGGTCTCTTCGGTGTAGAAGGACGGGCGCAGACCGGACAGTCCTTCGGCGGTGGTTGTCGCCCGGACGGTTTCGTCGATGCGGTGGGTGACGGTCTCGCCGTTGGCGTCGGTGACGTCGATCGGCAGGACCTCGCGGTCGAAGAAGCCCTCCGCGGCCGCGGCTGCGGCGCGTTGATGCGACTGCGCGGCGAAGGCGTCGAGGGTGTCGCGATCGAACTTCCACTTGGCCGAGATCAATTCGGCCGAGATGCCCTGGTTGACCAGACCCTCGGGGTAGCGCGCGGCGATGCTCGGGCCGTGAGGGCTCTGTCCGGCGGTGGTGAATCCCATCGGGACGCGGCTCATGGATTCCACGCCCGCGGCGATGACCACGTCGTAGGCGCCGGCGATGATGCCCTGCGCGGCGAAGTGGGCGGCCTGCTGGCTCGATCCGCACTGCCGGTCGACTGTGGTGGCGGGGACAGACTCGGGGAAGCCTGCCGAGAGGAGTGCGGTCCGCGAGATGTTCAGGGCCTGCTCGCCGGCCTGGCCGACGCAGCCGCCGATCACGTCGTCGACGATGGCCGGATCGATGTCGTTGCGCTCGACCAGCGAACGCAACACGTGCGCCAGCAACTCGACGGGCTTGGTCTCCGAGAGCGCCCCACCGGGCTTGCCCTTTCCGGACGCGAGACGGACGACGTCGACGATGACGGCTTCGGGCATGGGGTTCCTCTCGGTGGCGCGACGCAGCACAGTGCATGGCACGCGTCACTTTATCTAACGATCGTTATACCCGGTCTAGCACGCCATCAGCAGCGGAATCAAGATCGGGGACCGGTGGACACGACGAAGCCCTCACCCGGTGGTCGGGTGAGGGCGATTGCCGCAAGAGCGTCAGATGGTCCCTTTATCGTCCTGACCTGCGGGGACGGCGGTGAATGTGCGCACATCGAGAGGTCCGGCGAGCAGACCGCCGATCGTCTTGCCGAGTTCGGTGAGGGCGGGTGCGGCGCCGTGGGTGGCCAGGGCCTCCATGGATTCCCAGCGCTCGATCATCACCAGATCGGTCGAGTCCCCGGTGGCCTCGTGTAGTGCGTACTTCCCGCAACCGGGCTCATCGTGCACCTGGGGGATGGCCTTGAGGACGGCGTCGCGCACGGCCTGTTCCTCCCCGGCCTTGGGGGAGATGGTGGCGACAACGATCACTTCGGACATTCGTGGTTCTCCATTCGCGGTGGGGCTTGGCGTGTATCTCGACAACTCGTCGGTGATGTCCCTCGGACATCGGACACCCCGCTGACGTTAGGTCAGCGAGTCGACTCCATGTGGCGGTTTCGACACCCCGCGCAGAAGCGCTGCCCCCGAACAGCTTCGCGCGCAGACCGGTGCGACCGGCCGGGGCCGGCGGACGCGGTGTCAGCGCCAGCCGAGCGCCGGCGCGACGTGCGTGAGGATCGATTCGAGCACATGCGCGTTGTAGTCCACGCCCAGTTGATTCGGCACCGTCAGCAGCAGGGTGTCGGCCGCGGCGATCGCCTCGTCCTCACGTAGTTGCTCGATCAACTTGTCCGGCTCATCGGCGTAGCTGCGGCCGAACCGGGCCACGCTGTTGTCGATCACACCGACCTGGTCCGACTCGGCGCCGCCGCGGCCGAAGTAGGCGCGGTCGCGGTCGTCGACGATGGCGAAGATGCTGCGGCTCACGGACACTCGCGGCTCGCGCGGGTGCCCGGCGTCGGCCCAGGCCTTGCGGAAGCGCTGGATCTGTTCGGCCTGCAACTGGTGGAAGGGCACGCCGGTGTCCTCGGTCAGCAGCGTCGAACTCATCAGGTTCATACCCTGCTGCGCGGTCCACTCGGCCGTTGCCCGGCTCCCGGCACCCCACCAGATGCGATCCCGGAGACCGGGCGACTGCGGCTCGATGGGCAGCAGGCCGGGCGGATTGGGGAACATCGGACGCGGGTTCGGGGTCGCGAAACCCCCGCCCTCGATGACCCGCAGGAAGACCTCGGTGTGTTGACGCGCCATGTCGGCGTCGGTCTCGCCGTCGGGCGGGACGTATCCGAAGTACTTGTACCCGTCGATGACCTGCTCAGGCGATCCACGGCTGATGCCGAGCTGGAGTCGGCCCTCGGAGATGAGATCGGCGGCGCCGGCGTCCTCGGCCATGTACAGCGGATTCTCGTACCGCATGTCGATGACCCCGGTGCCGATCTCGATCCGGCTGGTCTTCGCGCCGATTGCGGCCAGCAGCGGGAACGGCGAGGCGAGCTGTCGGGCGAAGTGGTGGACCCGGAAGTACGCGCCGTCGGCGCCGAGCTCCTCGGCGGCCACTGCCAGGTCGATCGACTGGAGCAAGGTGTCGGCGCCGGACCGCACCTGGGACCCGTGGGCGTCCGACCAGTGGCCGAACGAGAGGAAACCGATGTTCTTCATGACCCTCTAAATGAAACTCCGGTCCGTTTTGTTCCCGCGACCCCGCCACCCCGCCACCCCGCGGCCGTTCGGCGGATCGGACCAGATCAGCCGAACGGCGGCGGTTCGAGGGAAGTGGGGGTCAGGGCGCCCAGGTGCCCGGGGCGGTTTCGTCGTCGGCGGCCGGCACCGAGACGACCCGGTAGGCGCGGTTCACCGCCGACACGACTGCACGCAGGCTCGCGGTGGTGATGGACGAGGCGATCCCGACACCCCACACCGTCTCGCCGTTGACCTCGGTCTCCACGTACGCCGCGGCGCTCGCGTCGCCGCCCGCGGTCAGTGCGTGCTCGCTGTAATCGAGCACCCGGACCTCGTAACCGACGGTGCCCAGCGCGTCGACGAACGCCGCCAAGGGTCCGTTGCCCGAGCCGGAGATCTCGCGCTCGTTGCCCTCGACCTTCACCACCGCGGTGATGTGGTCGTCGCCGCCGTCGACCTCCGCGGCGTCGACCTTCTGGCGGATGCGCTCCAGCGGCCAGATCGGATGCAGGTAGTTCTCCGCGAAGACGTCCCACATCTCCTTCGGATTGACCTCGCCACCCTCACCGTCGGTGATCTTCTGGATCTCGCGGCTGAACTCGATCTGCAGACGACGCGGCAGGTTCATGCCGTGGTCGGCCTTCATGATGTAGGCGACGCCACCCTTGCCGGACTGGCTGTTCACCCGGATGACCGCTTCGTAATTGCGGCCCACGTCCTTGGGGTCGATCGGCAGATACGGGACGGCCCAGGTGATGTCGTCGACGTCGGAATCGGCGTCGTCGGCGTCGACCTTCATCTGGTCGAGACCCTTGTTGATGGCGTCCTGATGGCTGCCCGAGAAGGCGGTGTAGACCAGGTCTCCGCCGTAGGGATGGCGCTCGGGGACGTTCAGCTGGTTGCAGTACTCGACCGTCCGGCGGATCTCGTCGATGTCGGAGAAGCTGATCTGGGGGTCGACACCGCGGCTGAACATGTTCATGCCGAGGGTGACCAGGCAGACGTTGCCGGTGCGCTCGCCGTTGCCGAACAGGCATCCCTCGATGCGGTCGGCGCCCGCCTGGTAGCCGAGTTCGGCTGCGGCGACGGCGGTTCCGCGGTCGTTGTGCGGATGCAGGCTCAGGATGACCGAGTCACGCCGGGCGAGGTTGCGGTGCATCCACTCGATCGAGTCGGCGTAGACGTTGGGAGTCGCCATCTCGACGGTCGCCGGCAGGTTGAGGATCATCGGCCGCTCGGGTGTGGGGGCGATGATCTCGGTGACCGCGTCGCACACCTCCTTGGCGAAGCTCAGCTCGGTACCGGTGTACGACTCGGGGGAGTACTCGTAGCGCCAGTTGGTGTCGGGGTAGTTCTGCTGCACCTCGAGCACCTTGTGTGCGGCGTCGGTGGCGATCTTGGTGATCGCCGCCTTGTCCGCGCGGAACACGACGCGCCGCTGCAGGACCGACGTCGAGTTGTAGAAGTGCACGATGACGTTGGCGGCACCGCGGCAGGCGTCGAAGGTGCGTTCGATCAGCTCGTCGCGACACTGGGTCAGGACCTGGATCGTCACGTCGTCGGGGATGGCGCCGTCCTCGATGATCTCGCGGACGAAGTCGTAGTCGGTCTGACTCGCGGACGGGAAGCCGACCTCGATCTCCTTGTAACCCATCCGGACCAGAAGATCGAACATGCGGCGCTTGCGTGCCGGGCTCATCGGGTCGATCAGTGCTTGGTTGCCGTCGCGCAGGTCGACCGCGCACCACATCGGGGCGGTGGTGATGACCTTGTCGGGCCAGGTGCGGTCGGGAACCGACACATTCTCGACCTCATCGGCGAACTGGCGGTATCGGTGAACCGGCATCGCCGAACTGCGTTGCGGATTCCATACGGGCTGTCCGGCGGGAATCGGGCCCGCGGGCTCGACGATTCGGCTGGCGCCGGAAGTGAAGCTGTCTGCTGGTGCCATGGTGGTCATTCTCCGTGTCTGGAAGGAAAGTGACCGGCGCGTGATTGGGCCCCGCGACGGAGGGCCGGTCGGTTCAGACCCCGCCGCGGCAACCGAGGAGGAGTGCGCGCTGCATGCGCCTGACTGTACTCCCCGGCGACGAAGTGACCAAAGCTGCAGGTGAGGCCCCAGATCGGCTCCCCCCTCTTCGGGGGGTGCCGCCCCAGCTGCCCGCATTCCAGACTATGACATGCCTCTCAGTCGGCAGCGTGAGTGACGTAATTCATCCATGCGGCCGACGGGGCGCCCGGGTGAGTTGTCGTCCGGGATAGCGCGCCGCCCACGCGGCCGTCTGCAGAAAGGGACGAACGCCAGTGACGACCATCCCCGCCGAGCCCCCGGTGACCGACCCGCCGGAGGGCAAGCGCACAAGCCTTCGACGAGTGGCCGCCGCGAGCTCCATCGGTACGACCATCGAGTTCTACGACTTCTTCATCTACGGCACCGCCGCCGCGCTGGTGTTCCCGACGGTGTTCTTCCCGTCCGCCGACGAGGTCACCGGGACGATCGCCTCCTTCGCGACCTTCGCCGTGGCCTTCTTCGCCCGCCCGGTCGGCGCCATGCTCTTCGGTCACTTCGGCGACCGGATCGGCCGCAAGCGCACCCTGGTGTGGACCCTGCTGATCATGGGACTGGCGACGGTCGCGATCGGACTTCTGCCCGGTTACGAGACCGGTGTGTTCGGCTTCGCCGAATCCGGCATCGGTATCGCGGCCCCCATCCTCCTCGTGTTCCTGCGGTTCCTGCAGGGCTTCGCCGTCGGCGGGGAATGGGCGGGCGCAACGCTTCTCACCGCCGAATACGCCCCGCCGGGCAAGCGTGGGCTGTACGCGATGTTCCCTCAGCTCGGCCCGGCCTTCGCGTTCTTCCTCTCGAGCCTGACCTTCCTCATCGCGAGCCTGACCCTCGGCGAGACCAGTTCGGCCTTCCTCGATTACGGCTGGCGGATCCCCTTCATCCTCTCGTTCGCGCTGGTGGCTGTCGGGTTGTGGGTTAGGCTCGCGGTCGCCGAGACCCCGGTATTTCGGGAGGCGCAGCAGCGCAAGGCGACCGGCGCCGCCACGACCGACGGCCCCGCCCTGCCGTTCCTGGACGCGTTCCGGCACCAGTGGCGCGAGATCCTGATCGCCGGCGGTGCGCTGGCGAGCCTGTTCTCGCTGTTCTACATGGGTACCGCGTTCCTCACGAACTACGGCACCAAGTCGCTGGAGCTGTCGCGGACGTTCGTGCTGACCGCCGGGATGGGTGCGGCCGTGGTGTTCGGTCTGTCGACCGCGGCTTCGGCGGTGTGGTCGGACCGCGTGGGGCGTCGCCGGGTCATCCTCACCTCGTGTGCCATCGCGATTCCGTGGACGCTGGTGCTGTTCCCGATCCTCGAGATCGGCGGCGGCCTGGCATTCGTCGTCGGGCTCCTCGGCACGCTGCTCATCTTCGGCATCGCCTACGGGCCTGCCGGTGCGCTCCTGCCCGAACTGTTCGAGGCGCGGTACCGCTACACCGGTGCGGGAATGGGCTACAACCTGGCCGGCATCCTCGGTGGGGCGATCCCGCCGCTGATCGCCGCCCCGTTGATCGCCGGTCCCGGTGCCATCTGGGTGGGTGTCCTGCTCGCCGGTCTGTCGGCGCTCAGCGTGGTCTGCACGATCATGATCGTCGAGACGAAGGACAAGACCATGCGTGCGTCGGCAACCGACGAGGACCAGGTCTTGGTCGCGTAAACGTCTTGGTTGCGTAAACGACTGTCACCCAACGCATACGCACTCCGCCCCCGAGCCGAACGGCTCGGGGGCGGAGTGTTGTGGGACGAGGGTCGGCGGACTCAGGGGGTGTAGCGCAACCAGTCGACGGTCATCGTCGCCGGACTCGGGGTCGTCGACGACGGTGGGCCGGGCCAGATCCCGCCGACGGCCACGTTGAGCAATGCGTACATCGGCTTGTCGAAGACCCATCGTTCATCGCCGGTGAGGGAGGAACGATTGATTGTGTGGACCGCGTTTCCGTCGATGGTGAAGCGGATCTGCGACGACGTCTTGGTCACGGCATAGACGTGGAAGTCGCCGGGGTCGATGCCGGTGAGGTCGTGGCCCCGCTCCCAGCGGCCGGCGAGGGGGCCCGGCAGGGGGAGTCCGGGCAGCAGGTCGGTGAGTGAGATGTCGAGCGACCCGGTTGCGGTCCCCAGGGCCGTCGGACCGTGTACGCCCACATGCACCCAGTCGGAAGTGTTGATCGTCTCCGCGATGTCGACCTCACCGGCCGCCGGGTATCCGACCGAGTCGATGTCGCTGCCCAGCAACCAGAATGCCGGGTGCAGCCCGCGACCCTGCGGTAGGGAGATACGCGCGGAGATCGTTCCGTAGGTGAACTCGAAGCTGTCCTTGGTGGTCAGCCGGGCCGATGTCCAGCCGCCGGTCGCGGCGCGGCGTGCCTCGATGAGCAGGTTGCCGTTGCCGTCCAGTCGTGAGTTCAGGCGGTCGGCGGTGTAGTTCTGCACCTCGTTGTTGCCCCAGCCGCCGGCGCCGGTCTCGTGCTGCAGCGCCGACGGCAAGGTGCCGGCCGCGCCGTTGAACTCGAGGCTGAAGGGCTCATCGGCGTGGGCGGTCGCCGGCACGGACAGTGCCGCAGCGGCCGACAGTGCCGTGACGGCGGCGACGGGAGCGAGGAGCGCCCCCAATCGGCGGAGCATTCCTCGTCGAGGAGGTGTGACAGTCATGCAGAAGAAGTACCACAAGTCACTCCTGTCCCATATGCCTCGTTCGTCACATCCGCCGGTCAGGTGTCCGCGGAGTCCGGGAACGCGGCATGACCCCAATGGTCGGCGAAGGCGACCTCTTCGAGGGGGAGTCGGGTGCGTGGCTTCTCGTCGCGGGCGCGGATGTCCTCGGGGAGCGACGCCGCGTCGGCGGCGAGCACTCCGATGCCGAGCAACACCAGCGGCCGTCGGCCGGCCGGAATCCCGAAAGCGTCTCGGGCGGCGTCGGCGTCGAACCCGGCCATCGGATGAGCGTTGAAACCGAGTGCCTCGGCCTGCAGGATCATCTGGGCGACGGCAAGTCCGCAGTCGACCGCCCCGTAGGTATGGGCCTTCGCGTCGTCGGGGTCATCGGTGGTGCAGACCAGGACCAGCGCCGCCGACCGCGGCGCCCACCCCGAGTTGCCGCGGGTCAGGACGCCGCTCAGGGCGGCGAAGGTGGGGTCGTCACGCAGGCCGACGATGAACCGCACCGGTTGCACTCGGCCCCAGGTGGGTGCCCAGCGACCGGCGTCGACGATGGTGGTGACGTCGTCGACCGAGATGGTCGCGGCGGGATCGTAGACGCGGGCGCTCCAGCGCCCCGAGATCAGTTCGTGCATCCGCCCGAGGGTAGTGGCGCGCGGCCGTCCCGGTCCGCGGTCAGGGCTCGGTACGTCCCACGCCGACCGCGGCGGGCAGCTGCACGTCGGCGACCTCGGCCTGCGGATCGGTCGGCTCGTCGCGCATCACGACGAGCAGGATCGTCCCCAGGACGAGCAGGGCGAGACCGCTCGCGAGCGATGCGGCATGCATGCCGTCGACGAACGACTGCTTCGCCGCCGTGGCCAGACCCTCGCCGGCCGGACCCATGTCGGACGAGCGGTGCAGCGTCTCGCCGAGGGTGTCGCCGAACGCCCAGCCGCGATCGCCGTCCCGGAACACGAGGGTGGCCAGCGATCCGAGAAGCGCCAGACCCATCGCGGTGCCGAGCTCGAAACTCGTCTCCGAGATACCGGATGCGGCGCCCGATCGTTCCGGGGGCACCGAGCCGACGACCACGACGGAGACCAGGCTGAACTGGATGCCGTAACCGATGCCCGCGATCGTCGTGCACAGGATGTACACCCAGACCGGAGACGAGGTGCCGAGGGTCAGCATGCCGAGGTTGCCCGCCGCCGCGAGGCCGACGGAACCGACGAAGGCCAACCGGGTGCCCAGGAAGGCGGCGACCTTGGTCGCCCCGATGGAGAACACCGCCACCGCGACGGCCATCGGGAGGCCGGCGATGGCCGCGGCCAGGACGTCGTGGCCCATGACCGACTGGAGATAGACGCCGGTCAGGTAGGACATGCCGCCGAGGGCCATCATGCCGATCAGCGCGACGGCGACCGCGCCGCTGAACTGTGCGTTGCCGAACAGTTTGAGGTCGAGGAGCGGGGACGCGATTCGCCGCTGGTGCAGCAGGAACGCGATCAGCAGAGCCGCACCCACCACGCCCGCGACGACCACGGCCGTCGTGGCGCCGTCGCTCGCCACCGTCTTGACCGCGTAGACCAGCGGGAGGATGCCTGCCATTGAGAGCACGACGCCGAGGACATCGAAGGGATCGGTGGTCGCAGCCCGGTACTCCGGGATCAGGCGCGGGCCGAAGACGAAGAGCAGGACGAGCACCGGAACGTTGATCAGGAAGACCACGCCCCACCAGAAGTGGTGCAGCAGAACGCCGCCGATGACCGGGCCCACCGCGCTGCCGCCGGCGAACGCCGCGGTCCACACGCCGATCGCCCGACCGCGCTCGCGGGCGTCGGGGAACATGTTGGCGATGAGCGACAGGCTCGACGGCAGCAGGGTCGCGCCGCCGATGCCCATCAGGGCGCGCGCCGCGATCAGGATGCCGGCCGTGGGAGCGAAGGCCGCGATGACCGAGGCGACGCCGAAGAGGCCGGCGCCGGCGAGCAGGATGCGACGACGCCCGACGCGGTCGCCGACGTTGCCCATCGTGATGAGCAGTCCGGCGATGAGGAACCCGTAGATGTCGAGAATCCACAGCTGCTGGGCCGCGGACGGCGCGAGCGCGTCGGTGATCGACGGAATGGCGAGGTACAGCACCGAGACGTCCATCGAGACCAGGAACACCGGCAGGGTGAGCACGGCCAGCCCCAGCCACGTTCGTCGGTCGGCGGCACCCGGGGTCGGGTGGAGCCGGTTCGACGGGTCGAGCTGGGCGGACATCGCTTCCTCCTTCGCGGCAGACGACAGCTACCTACGCGTACGGTGTACGCGGGTCAGCGTACGGGGATGAGTACGCTGTACGCAATCGCTTTATTCCCGCTCTGAGCAGGAGGAACCCGGAAGTGACGTCCGACACCTCGAAGCTGTCGCCCGCGACGATCGTGAACGCCGCGATCGCCGTCGCCGATGACGACGGCATCGGATCGCTGTCGATGCGGCGGGTTGCCGAGAAACTCGGGGTCGGTGCGATGTCGCTCTATCGCCACGTCGCGGACAAGGACGCGCTGCTGCAGGCGATGTCGACCGAGGTGGGGCGTCGGTTCCCGTACCCGGTGGACACCGCGCCCGGGTGGCGCGCCCGGGTCGAGGTGGCCGTCGACGTCGACTGGGAGCTCTACACGCGGCACCCATGGGTCGTCCTCGCCTACTCGTCGCCCCGGCACAGCTATGGCGAGGATTCGCTGGCATGCCTCGATTGGCTCGCGGCGGGGTTCCTGGAACTCGGCGTCGGCATCGAACGCGCGACCGACATGGCGCTGTCCGTCTGGAGTTTCGTCCACGGTGTGGCGCTGGTTGCGGTGAGCGACCAACTGCTGCACGACGACTCGCTGCTGCCGTCCGCCGGACTCGCCGAGGTGATCTCGGGAGAGTCCGAGGTCGAGGTCCCCTCGCACCTCGCCCGTCTGGCCGGCCGCCGCGACGCGGGCCGACTCCTCGATCCGCGTGCCCGGCTCGACGCCGGGATCGACTATCTCTGTTTAGGATTCGCGGCGTCTGCGGTGTGAGTCCGTGGCCTCGGTACGAGAGGACCCAGAACCTCAGCGAGGGTGGGTCACATGGCGTGGGGGAACACGGTGAGCATGTGCGCGCCGAACCACGAGCTGCCCACCACGATCGGCACGACGATCAGGCCGGCGACGACCGGTCGCATCCGGGCGAGCGCCATCGCCAGCGGGATCAGCAGGACGAACGCGGGCAGGAGCAGCCGCGGCCTGCTCATCATCAGCCCGCTCGACAGCACGATCTGCGCGACCAGCAGCGAGCCGTAGAGCAGGACCGGCCACGGCATCCGTGACCACACCGCGACGCCGAGCATCGCCAGCGTGCTCAAGACGATCCACGCGGTGGCAACCGGTGCGATCTCGGCCGAGTGCACGAGCATCTCGTTGACGAACCGGAAAGCGGCCTCACCCCAGTCGAACTGGGTGTCCCACCCCTCGGTCTGGATTCGGAACCATCCGGTCGGTGATCCGGTGTGCGCCCACACCACGCAGAGGTATGCGAGATAGCCGAGGGGGCTGATCAGGATGGCGACGATCGCGCGGACCCGTGCCCCTCGGGAGACGGTGGTTCGGCGTGCCTGCCACAGGAACACGACGGCCGCGAGCATCACGACCCCGATCAGGACCGCCGCCGTCGGCCGGCACAACCCGCAGATCGCGGCCACGACGCCGGCGAGGAGCCAGCGCTTCTCGAGGACTCCGACCAGCGCCCACACCGCGAGCGCGCAGAACAGCGCCTCGGTGTAGGCCATGTTCAGCACGATCGACATCGGCGTCGCCGCGAACAGCGCCACCAGGAAGAGTCCGGTGCCCCGCTCGGGGGCCGGGCCGACCGGTGACCGGCGGGCCATGAGTCGCGCGCACACCATGCCCAGGCGTGCCGCGCCGACCGCGGCCACACAACCCAGGAGCAGGTTCACCGTGAGGGCGGCACCGAACGGGCTCAGCCCGGGCAATTTCGCGATCAACCCGACGAGGTACGGATATCCCGGGAAGAAGGCGTAGGCCGTGTCGACGGTGTGCAGCCCCCGTGCGTCTGTGAGGGCGTAGGGCACGCCGTCGTAACCGTGGGTCGCGATCGCGATCATCCACTGCCCGTCCCACACCGCCAGGGAGTCGCCGAGCGTGGTCCCGCGGAGATCGGCGAATCGGGTCAGGACCAGGATGCCGATCGCCCGGATGACGAGAAAGACGAGCAGCGCGTCGAGCCACCAGCGATGTCTGCGGAGGCCGGCGGGCGACGAGCCGACCGGACCGAAGAACGCCGAGGTCAGCGTCCGCAGTCGACGACTCGCGTCGGACCGGCTCCCGGTCCGGCCGTCGGCGCCGCTTCCGGTATCGCCGACGTCGGTAGGGGAGGCCACCCGAGCGATCCTAGGGCGGATCGGATCGTCCGGGTGCCGATGGGTGGCGCGGAGACCAGGTCAGGCCGTCGGGCGTGGTCCCGGTAAGGTTGTCCCGGCAAGTTGACGTCTATGGTCCGGCCGACGCGGCCGGCAGGAGGTAACTCGACGTGGCCCTCGTGGTGCAGAAGTACGGCGGATCCTCGGTCGCAACGGCCGAACGCATCCGTCGCGTCGCCGAGCGGATCGTCGAGACCAAGAAGCAGGGCAACGACGTCGTCGTGGTCGTGTCCGCGATGGGCGACACCACCGATGAGCTGCTCGACCTCGCCCAGCAGGTCAATCCGGCGCCGCCGGCGCGCGAGATGGACATGCTGTTGACCTCGGGTGAGCGGATCTCGAACTCGCTCGTGGCCATGGCGATCAGCTCGATGGGTGCGCAGGCGCAGTCGTTCACCGGCTCGCAGGCCGGCGTGATCACGACGAGCAGCCACGGCAAGGCCAAGATCATCGACGTGACCCCCGGCCGGGTCCGCAGCGCCCTCGACGAGGGCAAGATCGTGCTGGTCGCCGGATTCCAAGGCGTCTCGCAGGACACGAAGGACGTCACCACGCTGGGACGTGGTGGTTCCGACACCACCGCGGTCGCGCTCGCCGCGGCGCTCGAAGCGGATGTCTGCGAGATCTACACCGACGTCGACGGCGTCTACTCCGCGGACCCGCGCATCGTGCCCGACGCCCGCCGGCTGGACACCGTCAGTTTCGAGGAGATGCTCGAACTGGCCGCCTGCGGTGCCAAGGTGCTGATGCTGCGCTGCGTCGAGTACGCCCGTCGCTACAACGTTCCCGTTCACGTGCGCTCGTCGTACTCGACCAAACCCGGCACCGTGGTGACCGGATCGATGGAGGACATTCCCGTGGAAGAAGCCATTCTCACCGGCGTCGCGCATGATCGCAGCGAGGCCAAGATCACCGTCGTCGGGCTCGACGACAAGCCCGGTTACGCCGCGCGGGTCTTCCGTGCCGTCGCCGACGCGGAGATCAACATCGACATGGTGCTCCAGAACGTCTCGAAGATCGACACCGGCAAGACCGACATCACGTTCACCCTGCCGCGCGAGCTCGGACCGCTCGGTGTCGAGAAGCTCACCAAGCTGCAGCAGGAGATCGGCTTCACCGATCTGCTCTACGACGATCACATCGGCAAGGTCTCGCTGGTGGGTGCGGGCATGAAGTCGCATCCCGGCGTCACCGCCACGTTCTGTGAGGCGCTCAGTGAGGCCGGCGTCAACATCGAGTTGATCTCCACGTCGGAGATCCGTATCTCGGTGCTGTGCCGCGACACCGAACTCGACGACGCGGTGCGCGCCCTGCACGCCGCATTCGACCTCGGCGGCGAAGAAGAAGCCGTCGTCTACGCCGGAACGGGGCGATAGCCATGGGTGTTCGTATCGGAGTCGTGGGTGCGACCGGTCAGGTCGGTGCCGTCATGCGAACCCTGTTGGCCCAGCGCAACTTCCCGGCCGACGAGGTGCGGTTCTTCGCGTCGTCGCGTTCGGCAGGCAAGACGCTGCCGTGGGGCGACGGCGAGATCGTCGTCGAGGACGCCTCGACCGCCGACCCGTCGGGTCTGGACATCGCGCTGTTCTCCGCGGGGGCCACGATGTCCCGCGAGCAGGCGCCGCGGTTCGCCGCGGCCGGCGTGACCGTCATCGACAACTCGTCGGCGTGGCGCAAGGATCCCGATGTGCCGCTGGTGGTCTCGGAGGTCAACGGCGAGCTGGCGAAGAACCCGCCCAAGGGGATCATCGCCAACCCCAACTGCACCACCATGGCCGCGATGCCGGTCCTCAAGCCGCTGCACGACGAGGCCGGCCTCCAGCGACTGATCGTCTCGAGCTACCAGGCTGTCTCGGGCAGTGGCCTGGCCGGTGTCGAGGAACTCGCCGGTCAGGTGCGTGCTGTTGCCGGTGAGGCCGAGAAGCTGGTCCACGACGGATCTGCTGTCGAGTTCCCGGCGCCGAACAAGTACGTCGCGCCGATCGCCTTCAACGTGCTGCCCCTCGCCGGGTCGCTCGTCGACGACGGTTCGGGTGAGACCGACGAGGATCAGAAGCTGCGCAACGAGTCTCGCAAGATCTTGGGCCTCCCAGAGCTGCTCGTGAGCGGCACCTGCGTGCGGGTGCCGGTGTTCACCGGACACTCGCTGTCGATCAACGCCGAGTTCGCGAGTCCGCTGTCGGTGGCGCGCGCCCAGGAGATCCTCGGCGCGGCCGCCGGTGTCGAGCTCGCCGACGTGCCGACGCCACTGGCGGCCGCGGGCAACGACGCGTCGCTCGTGGGCCGGATCCGCCGGGACCCGGGTGTTCCCGAAGGTCGCGGACTCGCGCTCTTCATCTCGGGGGACAACCTCCGAAAAGGCGCTGCGCTCAACACCATCCAGATCGCCGAACTGCTGGTCTGAGCGGTCCCTCCCGAGCGGTCAAGGGGTCTCTTCGGAGACAGCTGCCGCCGCCTCGGTGATGATCGCCCGCATCGACGCCTCCGCGACCTCCGGGTCGCGGAGGCGTATTGCTCTGGCCACGTCGTCGTGCAGTGCGATGGCGGCCGGTTTGGGGGTCGCCGGCATCATCCCGTGATGGGTGCGTCCGGCCAGGACCTCGTTCACCACGCCGGTGAGTGACCGGAACATCTCGTTGCCGCTCGCCTCGAGCAGGGTCCGGTGGAAGACCTTGTCGGCCAACAGGTATGACTCGAGGTCGCCGGTGCGGCCATGCACCGACATGTCCGACACCGCCGCGGCGAGGATGCGGCACTGGTGTTCGTTCGCGCGTTCCGCGGCCAGCGCTGCCGCCACCGGTTCGAAACCACGCCGCAACTCCGACAGTGTCGCCAGGAACTCGGCGCGCTCACCGCCGTCGAGCCGCCACCGGATCAGCCGTGCGTCGAACACGCTCCAGCGCGTCCGCGGTTGGATGGTGATGCCGACGCGCCGCCTCGACTCGACCAGACCCATCGACTCGAGTACCCGGATCACCTCGCGGGACACTGTCCGGGAGACGCCGTGTTCGGCACTGATGGAGTCGAGGGTCAGCACGCTGCCGGCCGGCTGTGCTCCGGACACGATGCGTCTGCCGATCGCCGCAAGGATCTCCTCGTGCCGTTCGGGTGCGCTTCGTGTGCCCTGACTCACCGTTTCATCTTCTCATTAGTCGAGGTCCGGCCGAATGTGCGTACTTAATGGCAGGACTGGCTTGCAAAAGTATGACTATTGAGGCAGCCTACGTGATCAGCAGCACAATGTCGTGAGGAGTGAACATGCGATCACCGATTGTCGTCATGGGGGTGTCGGGGTCCGGTAAGTCGACGGTCGGAGCAGCGCTGGCGCAGCGTGTGCGCGTGCCGTTCGCCGACGCCGACGACTTCCACCCGGCGGAGAACATCGCCAAGATGTCGGCCGGACAACCGCTCGACGACGACGATCGCGGTCCCTGGCTCGAATCGATCGGGGTCTGGCTGGCCGAGCACGGGAGCGGTGGCGTCATGAGCTGTTCCGCACTCAAGCGCGACTACCGGAACCGCCTCCGCGAGCACGCGCCGGCGACACTGTTCGCCCACCTGGCCGGCTCGGTCGATGTCATCTCGCGACGGCAGGCGTCGCGGCCCGGGCACTTCATGCCTCCGGCGCTGCTCGCCTCGCAATTCGAGACCCTGGAGCCGCTGACTGCGGACGAACGCGGGTTCACCGTCGATGTCGACCAGAGTGTGGACGCCATCGTCGACGAACTGGTCGCATCCCTGCCCGACACGCACGTTGACGGCGAGGAGAGCTGACGATGTCGACGACGACCACGATCCTCGCCGCCGGTGCGGACCTACCCGAACCCGTTGCCCCCGGTTGGCAACTCATTCTCGCGGCGCTGGCCGGCATCGCCGTCATCGTCGTCGCGATCACGATCGCGAAGGTCCACCCCTTCCTCGCGCTCGTCGGCGGCGGTGCGACGGTCGGCATCGTCGCGGGTGAGTCCATCCCGACGGTCCTCGAGTCGTTCACCGCCGGATTCGGCACCACCGCAGCGGGTGTCGGCATCCTGATCGCACTCGGTGCCATGTTCGCCAAACTCCTGGCGGACTCCGGCGGGGCCGACGAGATCGTCGACACGATCGTCGGTCATGCGTCACCGCGGATGCTGCCGTGGGCGATGGCCCTCGTCGGCGCCATCATCGGGCTGCCGATGTTCTTCGAGATCGGTCTCGTCCTGCTGATGCCGGTGATCTACCTGGTGGCCCGACGATCGGGACTCGGTCTGATCCCGATCGGCATTCCCGCGCTGGCCGGGCTCTCGGCGATGCACGGCTTCGTCCCGCCGCACCCGGGCCCGCTGGTGGCGATCGACGCTCTCGGCGCCGACCTGGGCATGACCCTCGGACTCGGTGTGCTGGTGGCCATTCCGACCATCATCGTGTCCGGACCGCTGTTCGGTGTGCTCGCCGGGAAATGGGTGACGGTCGACGCCCCGACGACCTTCGACGTCGATCCGGCAGACGGCCCGACGACGAAGCGGCCGTCTTTCGCGATCACCATGTTCAGCGTCCTGCTGCCCGTCGTGCTGATGCTGGGCAAAGCCATCGCCGAGATCTTCATCGCCGACGAGGACCAGCCCCTGCGCAAGGTGCTCGACATCCTCGGCACCCCGCTGATCGCGCTGCTGATCGCCGTGATCGTCGCGATGTTCACCCTCGGCCGTGGGTCCGGGATGGACCGCGAGACGATCTCGAAGTGCACGGGTGCGGCACTGCCCGCCATCGCGGGAATCCTGCTGATCGTCTCGGCCGGTGGCGGATTCAAGGAGGTGCTCGTCGACACGGGTATCGGCACCCTGCTGGCGGACTGGGCCACCGGTGCGAACGTCTCCGTCCTCCTGCTCGCCTGGACCCTCGCGGCACTGATCCGCCTCGCGACCGGTTCGGCGACGGTGGCCACCATCACCGCGTCGTCGCTGATCCTCGGACTGGTCGACGGCATGGGTTCGGGAGAGCTCTCCCTGGTCGTCCTGGCGATCGGTGCCGGCTCGGTGTTCCTGTCGCACGTCAACGACGCCGGCTTCTGGTTGGTGAAGGAGTACTTCGGGATGACCGTCGGCCAGACCTTCAAGACCTGGTCGATGATGGAGACCGTCCTGTCGGTGACCGGACTGATCGTGGTACTCGCTCTCGGCGTGGTCATCTGAGCCGCGCGGCCGCGCCTGAAACCCACCCTCAGCAGCCGGGCCGTCGACATATCGTCGTCGAGCAGTCTGTGGGGGGTGGGTTTCAGAGGCGGATTTCTGCTGGGGTCCGGTAGCTTCACCTTCCATGACGCGGATGAAGCGGGTCTGGACGGCGGTGGTCAGCGGAGTCATGGCGATGGCGGTGGGTCTCGCGTACCCCGCGGTGGCGCAACCGGACTCGCCGAGCGTTGGGCTCGGACCGGCCGACACCTCGCTCATGCACGGCGATCTCGCCTCCACCGACTCCACGTCGCATCGCGGACCCGGCCGCGGTGCCCGGTTGGCCGCCTCCTCCGTCCCCGGCGGAGCCTGTGCGGCGACCTTCGTGGGCCGCGACGGGATGCCGGTCGCGTTGTGCACGCAGTTCGTCGGAACGACGCCGCCCGCATTCGCGGCACCGACGGTCGTCCTCTTCGATCCCCGGACCGCGCAACCGTTGGCGTCGACGCAGCTCACGAAGGGCGGCCTGCTCGGCGGTGTGTACGGCTACCTCGACGACCGTGACCGGGTGGTCGTAGCCGACGGCTCGAACTCGATTCTTCGTGTCGCGCATGCGAAGACGGCGAACGGCTGGCGGGTCTACGTCGATGATCGGGTCGACGTCGGCCAGGCGATCCCGGCGGGTGACGCGATCACCGGCCTGGCGCCGGACTTCGACGGCCGCGTCTGGTTTGCGACCACGGGTGGGGTGGTCGGGACGGTCGACCGGCATCGCGCCGTCCGGTCCACCCGGCTCCCGGCGGGAGAGGAACTGGGCAACGGCCTGTCCATCCGGCGGACCGGTGCGTCGATCCTCACGACGCAGGCGCTGTACGAGATGCGCGCCGACCCGGGCGCGGCACCGCGAGTCGTCTGGCGTCGCGCCTATGACCGGGGACCGGCACGCAAACCCGGGCAGCTCACCTGGGGTTCGGGAACGACGCCGACCTATTTCGGTCCGGGCGGCGACGGGTGGGTCGCCATCGTCGACAACGCGGAGCCGCCGAGTCTTCGTGTGCTGCGCAGCGACGACGGTTCCGAGGTTTGCCGGATGCGGGCCTTCGCGAGGTCGGGGCCGGGCACCGAGAATTCGCCGATGGCCTGGGGCAACTCGCTGGTCATCCCGAGTACCCACGGCTACCAGTACCCGCCGATGGCGGTGCGGGGGCCGTCGGTCCCGGCCGATGCCCCGTTCGTCGGCGGCGCCACCCGCATCGATGTCGGCGACGGCGTTTGTCGTCGCGTGTGGGAGAACGACGACCGGATCGCCACGCTTCCCAAGCTGTCTCGCGCGGATGGGCTGATCCATGCGATCGGGTACGGACCTCTCGAGTCGGGCCGCCCCCAACAACTGGGTGAAGTCGTCTACCTCGCAACCGACTTCGCGACGGGGCGGCGGGTGGCGACCGTGCCGGTCGGGGCGGCACCATTCGACGAGCCGCTCGAACTGACCGGAACCATCACCGCGGATGGAACACTGTGGCAGGCGACTCTCGGCCGCATGCTGAAGGTGGCGCCGGGTCGCTGAATCGCCTCTCAGCGATACCCGTCGGCCGTTGTCGGCTCCGAGGTTCGCGAGACATCGGGAACTGCCTGTCCGACTTCGGATTCGCGTGTCGCCGGGGAAGTGGTCGGCGTCGGGGGCGTCGAGGTCTGTGGGCCATCGGTCGGTGAGGCCGGGTCCGTGGACGGCTCGGTCGACGATGATCCCGGGGTCTGCGACGCCGAACTCGGCGAGCCGGATTCGCTCGGGGTCGTGCTCGACACGGACGGGGCGGTGCGGGCCTGACGTCCGGGTGCTGCCCCGGGACTCGTCACCGTCCCCGGCGTCGCGCACGACGAACTCAAGACAGCCTTCGTGATCCGATGGGTCAGTGTGGGACTCGGCGAGATCCAGAAGTTCCCCACGCGGGAGACGAGATGAACCGTCGTCGAGCTGGGGAGCAGATCCAGGAGACCCGCACTCACCGTGTAGCTGACGGTCCCCGACGCCTGGGCCGGTAGGTCCTGGGTACTGAGCAGGAGACCGGTCGTCGTGGCCCGGAACTCGAGCCGGTAACCGAACGCGGGCCCGACCACCGGCCAGCTCAAGAGGGCGCTCGTCAGCAGTGTTCCCTGGGTCGCACAGGTGAAGCTCGCCGGCCGGGGCGCGGTGCCCAGCGTCATCGTCACCTGGCCGACCGTCCGGTCCGTCATTCCCGCTCGGGCGGCACCGGGCGGCGAGGCGACAATCAACGTCGCCGACAGCGCACCGACGAGGACGATCGGCATCCCGGCATGCGTGGCGCGTCCGGGGACGCCGGGGTGCGGTGCGGCCGCCCGGTGCCGACCGCTGCTGCGTCTGCGCCGGTGGGGTCCGAACACGGCGATGAGCAGCCAGACCGCCAGGACGATGCCCGCCGCGCGGGCAGCGGGCGTCGACGACCACGCGACGGCATAACCGAGATAGGGGACATCGGCCATCACGCGCTCGACGTCGGTGACGACATACGGGGTGAGGTCGGGTTCGGTGTTCGCGTCACCCTTCAGTACGAGCGCCACCGAATTGCCCGCGCCGGCATCCACGTTCACCACCCGGTGGGTGATCCGATTGCCGTTGTCGGCGGTCACGCTCACGACGTCACCCGGCTCGACCGCGCCGGCCGGGACCTCGCGAGCGAGGGCGAGGGAACCGACGGGGATCGCCGGCTCCATCGATCCGGACCGGAAGACGAGTGGTGTGATGCCGAACAGCACGGCCGAGAAGGCCAGGCACATACAGACCACGCCCGCGACGGCACCGACGCTCAGCGCGACGTCGGTTCCTCGCCCGGGCCGGCGACCGGGGGTGACGGGCTCAGGCATTCGCCACCCCGGTGCCGTCGAAGGTGAACAGGACGCCGCCGGTTGCGGCCTGGGTGGCATTCGATGCCGTTGCGGGCAGCGTGAACTGAAGGCACAGGATCTCGGCTCCGGTGCCGGCCGCGAGTGGGCCGCGCGTACCGAGGATGGCGGCGTCGGCGCCGGTCAGCGGCATGGTGGGAACCGTGGGGGTGCCGTTGCAGGTCGATCCCGAGATGGTGCCGCCGACCACGACGGCGAGTTGTACCGCGGTACCGGCCGTGCCCGTCCCTCGGACCTTGGTCGTGTAGGTTGCGGCGACATTGCCCCGACTCTGGACGGTGACACGTACGGCGGCGGATTGTCCGGGCAGCAGCGCCGACCCGAGTGGCACCGACAGCGGCGCGGCCTGAGTCGCGTTCACGTTGTCGAGCCACAGATCGACGGTGCCGGTGGTGAAGGTCCCGGAGGTGGTCGTCGTGGTTGCCGACCAGGCGGCCAGTGTCCCGACTGTGCCGAGTCCGAGAACGATCCCGACCGACAGCACCGCACGGACGCGGGTCGACCGCAGGAATCGTCCGAACCCGCGCGCGGCCGCGCGCATCGTGCTCATCGCGGCGCGGATCCGGTCGACACCCGCCGCCTGTCGACGACCGCACCGACGAGCTGAACGGCGGCATAGAGCCCGAGGGCGCCCGCCATGACGGTCACCACCAGAACGCGAGTGTCTCCGGTGAGCCAGTTGTTGACGTGACCGAGGTACGGGATCGAGTACCACACCGCTCCGCGGATCTGGGCCGGCTCCACGGACCCGGGGTCGGGCTGTGGGTTGTTGTCGCCCTGCGTCGTATACGTACGTCCGCCGGTACTGTCCATGCCCGTGGCGATGATCCGATGCGTGACGACTGCGGGTTCGCCCGACCGGATCTGGAAGGTGATCACCTCGCCGACCGGCAGGCGGTTCGTGTCCGAGTCCCGGACCACGACCAGCGTGCCCGGTGGATAGGTGGGTCGCATCGACTCCGTCAGCACCGTGTACGGCTGGGCGTTGCCGACGAGTGGGATCACGACGAGCGCCAGGACCAGTGCCGAGACCGCGAACACGAGTAGCCAGGTGACGATCGTGCTGACCCACCACCAGGGTCCGGTGCGCGACGGATCCGCCTCCGTGATCGACCGAGTGTCGGTGTGCCGGTGGCTCATACCTGCTCCGCCCGGAAGCCGAAGACGTGGGTGTAGGTGGCCGGTTCGGCCCCGGCGACGGAGATCAGCGTGCTCCGGACGCACCAGGTGTCCTGCGCCCCGGCGGCCAGGGTGCGGAACGCCGATGCGACGGTCGAGACGGAGCCGACGCCCGACAGCGTCGGGAAGGCGCTCGTCGGCCCGAGAGCCGATGTTGCCGTACAGGTTCCACCGATTGCCCCGGCGAGGGTCACCGTGACCGTCGACGCCGTCGACACCTGTGGGCCGGCGGAGGTCAATCGGTACCGCAGTGGCGTCGTCCCCGTGTTGACGATCGCCAGCGGCGCCTGCCGGAACTGGTTCGGGACGAGAGCCGCTCCGGTCAGCTCGGGAAAGGTGTAGACGTTGTCGGCTCCCGAGCCGGTGGCGAGGGCCAGTCGGCCGGTGGCCACCTGGCCGGGAGCCGACGACGCGGTCTCGGTCCAGTACGCCCCGGTCGAGCGCACCGACACCGCGATCAGGACGACCACCACCGCGAGCGCGACCGCGCCCGCGACGGGCCCGAACACGTGGCGCGACATGCGCATCCGTCGATCGTCGTGGTCGCTCAGGCGCGTTCCTGCTGCAGGGTCACCTGCAGCTGCGAGAGGTTGACCGTCGAGTTGATCCCCACCTGATCGGGGGTGTCGCGATCGAAGTCCACCGTGACGGTGACGTCCACGGTCTTTCCGTTGTCGGCCGTCGTGATCACGCTGCTCGGAATGGGCGCGCCGCCGAAGGTCGCGGTGTTCGTGACCGTCACCCAATCCGTCAGCGCTGCCGGAATGACGTTGGTGCCCTGATTCGTCGTGGTGATGCGCGCGGTCAGGTTGTCGCCGATCGCCGCGACCCGGTAGCTCGCGGTGAACTGCAGGACGTCGCCGGGCACCATCCGGAAGTTCGCCGGATCGATGTCGACCGGGGCCGCGGGATTCGAGACATCCTGCCACTGACCCGCATTCACTGCTGTCAGATCGAGCGTTCCGGTCTGGACGTCGCCGGAGTCGGTGGTCTCGCTGTCGCTCCACAGGGCGTAGGTGCCCAGGCCGCCCAGCAACAGCAGCACGGCCGCCACCGCTGCGAACAGACCCTTGCTGACCTTCTTGTTCACTTTTTCGCCTCTCGTCGTGGTGTGCCGATTCGCCCGAGAATTCGATCGAAATGGGGTCGGAATCGACGCGAGAAATGTACCGATCCGACTTCGAGGCTATTCGTTTGAATGGGTGAGGGAAAAGTGGCGGTCATTCTTTTTGGGGAACGCGAGCGAAATTGCGCATTGTTCAATCACGAGACCGTAACGAATTCTTTCGCTGCACTGAAATGACCGGGCCCCGTGGGGAGGATGTTCGGCCCACCGCGTCGGGACTCCGTCGCCGGCTGCTCCCCGGACGCCGGAGTGGGGAACTCCTGGTGCCGGACCCCCCGGACGCGATGCCAGTCACCTGACTCAAGTTACTGTGGGGTAGGTTACACAGCCATGAACGTGAGGTCGGGGAAGAACATGACTCATCGCAGGACATCGAGACGCATCGTCGGTGTCGCCGGCGCGCTGGTGGCGGCCTGTGCCGCATCCTTGGTTCCGGCTGCGGCCGGTACCGCTGCCGCGGCGGATTTCTACAGCCCACCGGCCCGGTATGCATCCGAGCCGGGTTCGGTGATCCGCAGCCAGCCGAGTCCGCTTCTGCTCCAGATCCCCGGGATGGCCGGTCAGTGGCCGGGGACGGCGCGCACCGTGATGTACACCTCGCGTCGTTCCGATGGGACACCCGTCCCGGTCACCGGCACCGTCGTCGAGCCCACCGCGCCGTGGCGCGGCAAGGGTCCGCGACCGACTCTGGTCGTCGGTTCCGGAACGATCGGTCAGGGCGACCAGTGCGCCCCGTCGAAGCTGATGGGTCTGCCGATGGCGGTCGACCTCACGAAGCCGAGCATCTCGGTCAACTACACGGCACCTGAGATGTACTACATGCTCGTCCACGGCGTGCGGGTCTTCGTCACCGATTACGTCGGGATGGGCACGCCGGGTGTCCACACCTACGTCAACCGCGCCGAGTCCGGGCAGGCCATGCTCGACGGTGCGCGGGCCGCGCTCGACCTCTCGGGCGCGCCCGCCGATGCGCCGGTCGGCTTCGCCGGGTACTCGCAGGGCGGGGGAGCCGCGGCGTCGGCCGCCGAACTCGCCGAGACCTACGCGCCCGAGCTGAACGTCCGCGCCACCTATGCCGGCGCACCCCCGGCCGACCTGGAGAAGGTCATCCCGGCGATCGACGGCACCACCATCGCGGGTGCGATCGGTTTCGCGATCAACGGACTGACCGAGCGGTATCCGAACGTCGCCGACGTGGTGCGCCGAGAGACCAATCCGACCGGCAAGGCCGCACTGAAGCAGATCTCGACGAGTTGTATCGGCGACATCATCCCGGCCTTCGGTTTCCGCCGCGTCGAGACGTGGACGCGAACCGGTGAGACGCTGTCGGCCCTCATCGCGCGATCGCCGGGGCTGCAGGACGTGGTCCGCCAACAGCGGATCGGACGCCTGAAGCCGAACGCGCCCGTCTTC
This sequence comes from Gordonia sp. McavH-238-E, assembly GCF_022348225.1. Classification (NCBI taxonomy): domain Bacteria; kingdom Bacillati; phylum Actinomycetota; class Actinomycetes; order Mycobacteriales; family Gordoniaceae; genus Gordonia; species Gordonia sp. McavH-238-E. The sequence continues at coordinate 165,119 of NZ_JAKRFE010000007.1, read as the reverse complement.
GTCGAAGGCGGACTGCACGACGACGTGATCCCGTACGGCCAGGTCGCGCAGCTCGCCGCGGACTGGCGGGCTCAGGGCGCCGACGTCACCTTCGTCACCGATCCCACCCCGCCCATCCTGACCAAGTCGATCGTCAACCACGTCGTGCCCATGCTCGGGACATTCGTGCCCGGGATGGAATTCGTACTGACCGAGTTCCGGAAATAGGCCGCACGTTGTCGGGCGTTTCTCGGCGCTGGAGGGCCGCCGGGGCGAGTGGCAGGATCGGGGCATGACGGATCCGAAGGACCCGACCGGCGGGACGTCCGGCGACCCGGCCGGGTTTGACCCCGACCGTGTCCCGAGCCAAGCCGAGCTGGATGCCGAGGACCTGGCCGCCCTCGAACGATCCTCCCGAGACCGGGACCAGGCGGCGCTCTATCCGGCCCGGCCCGGCGATCCCGGACGGCCACCGGATGCGCTCGCCGTGCACGCACGGATCGTGTGGTGGGGCGCTGCGGTGATCGGGTTGGTGCTGACGATCTACGGCTTCTTCAACCTGGGGACCATCACCGACGACCTGCGTGGCCGGTTGCTCGAAGGAGTGGTGGCCGACCCGGCGAACTCCGCCCCGGAGAGCGAGGTCGATACGCTCGCCGGGTTCTTCCCGCCGTTCATGCTGGTGATGATCATCGTCGTGCTCGCCATCGAGTACGCGTGCCTGGTCACCGCTGCCACACAGCACAGCCGCCACCTCCGGAACTTCTTCCTGGCTGCCGTCGTCGTGCACCTGTTGTGCATCCCCGTCGGCGTCGACCTTCTCTTCCGGTACCCGGACGTGTCGTCGACCATGGTCGTCCTGAGCTATGCGCAATTCGTTCTGCTCGTGGTCGCCGCCCTCTGCACCCTGCGTCGCCCGGTCAACCTATGGCTACCGGAGTCGACCCGGATGAAGCCGACGCGGATGATGCGCGGACGCTGAGCCGGTTGCGGAGCCCGGTGTCGCGACCATCATGTCACCGACGGCGGTGTCGCCGGAATGTTCGGTGAACGGAACGGGTTGGAATGACCGTTGGCCGAACCCGCACTGAGTATCCAGGAGGATGTCGAATGGCAATCGAACCGGTGTACACCATCTCGTCGAAGGCGTCCGGCGGTGGACGCGACGGCGAAGTCGTCTCGGCAAGCGGCCAGATCGACCTGGACCTGCGTCCGCCGAAGGAACTCGGTGGCAACGGCGAGGGAACCAATCCGGAGGAGTTGTTCTCCGCGGGCTACGCGGCCTGCTTCCTGAGCGCGCTTCGTGCCACGGCCAAGCAGGCGGACACCCCGGTCCCCGACGGGGCAACCGTGGACGTGACCGTCGGAATCGGGAAAGACCCCGCGGACAACGGATTCGGGCTCACCGTCGCCATCGAGGTGTCGCTGCCCGGCCTCGACGAGGCCAAGGCCAAGGAGCTCGCCGACCTCGCGTACACGTTCTGCCCGTACTCGAAGGCGACCAAGGGCAACATCGACTCCGCGGTCACCGTCCGCGTCTGACCGCGTCGCACAGCGCAGTCGGAGCACGACTGCGACCAGCTATGACAAGAAGGGAGTTCTTGATCATGACCACCACTCCGATCACCAGCACACTCACCGACGAGCAGCAGTCCGTCGCCGGAAAGGCGTTGCAGGACACTCTCGTCGATCTCATCGACTTGTCGCTCATCGCGAAGCAGGCGCACTGGAACGTGGTCGGCAAGCAGTTCCGATCGGTGCATCTCGACCTCGATGAGCTGGTCACGGTGTCCCGGGAGTTCACCGATGCGGCGGCCGAACGGGCCACCGCGATCGGCGTGAGCCCCGACGGCCGTGCCGAGACCGTCGCGAAGACCGCCCACACCAAGGGATTCGGTGAGGGATGGACCAAGGACAGTGACGTCGTCGAGGCGATCGTCGACAATCTCAAGGCAGTCGTCGCGGGTCTCCGCGAGCGAATCGGGGTCACCGAGGAGGCCGATCCGGTCACCCAGGATCTGCTGATCTCGTTCGCCTCGAAGCTCGAGCAGCTGCACTGGATGTGGCAGGCGCAGATCGCCTAGCGAGCCGCCTGACCCTCTCACAGCAACGAACCCCCGCCGGGCGGTCCAGCCCGGTGGGGGTTCGTTGTGTCTCGGGTCGCCGGTCGGTCAGTCGACGGGCCGTGTGGAGACCGGGGTTTCGGTGGACGGGGCTTCGGTGGACGGGGCCGAGTCCGGATCCGAGTCCTCGCCGGCGTAGGAGTCGCTGAAGGACACCCGTGGCGTGGTCGCCGAGTGATACAGCGCGATGCCGACGTACACCAGCGTCGAGACCCCGAAGACGCCTGCGGCCACGATCGTCGCGACGTGCACGACGGTCGCGAACACGCCGTCGAGTGATCCCACCGCGAGCGCTCCCGCTCCGGCGAGCACCGCACCTAGAAGCGCCCACGCGGCGCTCCGAATCCACGGCGCGACCACCGAGGCGTAGAAGAGCCGGTGATAGATGGTCAGCGAGAACTCGTCGACCGCGGCCAGCCGCACCTCGTCGTCGCCGGCGAGGTCGCGCAGTTCCCGGGCGAGCTGGGTCTGGCGCTGCAGGGTCGTCGATTCCCGTTCGCGGTATCGCACGAATCCGACGACGCCGAACGCCGTAGCCACGAGTCCCAACCCGACCATCACACCCCAGTAGTCCACGACATGCACGCTACAACTAGAACCTGTTGCAGTCGTGAAGCGGGTCACAGGGCCGCGTCGTCGTGGCCGGTCACGGCCTCGCCCCCGCGGTGGCCGTCGAACCCGCACTGCCGGCGCTGCTACGTTGGGCGACCGTCTGCGCCGGAACGGACGGACCGGGGCGAGCCCGGCAGCCGCGCGGAGGATTCGGCAACGAACGGGAGGGTGCGCGGGTGACCGGTCGGGTGATCTGGACGTCGATCGTGTGCGTGGTCGTCGGCCTCGTCGTGAGCGCTTCGGCAACCGGTGTCGGGGCGTCTGGCGTCGGGGCGTCCGGGATCGGTGCGTATACGAACCCGCCGCCGGGCGTCGGCGTGCTCTCCGGCGATGTACCGGAGTCCGTTCAGCTCAGTCGCGAGCTGTACGCCCGATCCGACGAGGCGATCCTGGTGGGTCCCGACGCACTCGACGACGCCGCCGGCCGGGCCGCTGCAGCACGTGTCGCACAGGACAAGCACGTGCCGGTCCTGGCCGTGACCCCGCAGACGGCGCCCAGCGTCACCGACGAACTCCGACGACTCGGGGTCGAGACCGAGGTCCGGCTCGGCCGGGTCGATGGCATCCCGTCGCCGCGTATCTCGGCGGCTCTCGACGACCTGCGGGGCAACGCCTCGAGGTCGGGGACCGCACCGGTGGTGATGCTGACCCGCGACGCCCCGGCCGACGCGATCATGACGGCACGGTCGGCGGCACGTGTCGTCGAGGTGCCGGTACCCGACCCGCGTGCGACCGCCGAGTCGGTGGCCACGATCGAGGCGGCCGCGTCCGAACCTGCCGCCGTGCGGGCGGTGGGACCCGGCTTCGGCACCACCGAGGAGTTCGCCCGGCGCGTCGAACTGGCCCGCGACACACCGGAACTGCCCGGCGGTGGGCAGGTCGTCTTCCCGGGCAGGCGGATGGTGGCGTTGTACGGCTCGCCGGACGCGCCGGCGCTCGGTCCCCTCGGCCGGCAGGGCATCGCGGCGTCGATAGACCGGGTGCGTCGCCTCGCCGCCGAGTATCAGCGGGTGAGTGCCGAACCGGTGGTCCCGGCGTTCGAGATCATCGCGTCGGTCGCCTCGGCCGAACCGGGCCCGGGGTCGACCTTCACGAACATGATCGATCCGGAGACCCTGCGGCCCTGGGTCGAGGCCGCCGGCCGCGCCGGGGTCTACGTGACCCTCGACCTCCAACCGGGGCGCATGGACTTCCTGACGCAGGCGCGTCGCTACGCCGACCTGCTGGCCCAGCCGCATGTCGGCCTGGCGCTGGACCCCGAGTGGCGGCTCGAACCCGATCAGGTCCATCTCACCCAGATCGGCTCGGTCGGGGCCGGGGAGGTCAACCGGACCTCGGAATGGCTCGCCGGACTCGTCCGAAGCCGCCACCTCCCGCAGAAATTGTTCGTGCTGCACCAGTTCGACGCCGGGATGCTCGACGATCGGCCCGCGATCGTGACCGACCGCGACGAGTTGCAGGTGGTTCTGCACGCCGACGGGCACGGCACCCCGGACGTCAAGATGGAAACGTGGCGCAGATTGGTCACCGATCTCCCGGCGGGGATGTGGATGGGCTGGAAGAATTTCTACACGGAGGACAAGCCGACGTTCTCGCCCGCGACCACGCTGGCGGTGCGCCCGTCCCCCTGGTTCGTGTCGTATCAGTGACTCCGACGTCACCGTGCGGTCCGGGCCGGACGGACGTCGTTCGCGGCGGTTCACCGCGGGTTCCGAACGGGACCCGGAGAACTGCAACTCCGCCCGGTGGCGGGGCCGCACCGACGTGAAGGAGCGCCCGTGGCGACATCCCTCTCCACCCTGCCCACCGCTGCCGAACTCGCCGCGTGCCCCACGCCGACCGAGCGCGCCGACCCGCTGAAAATCCTGGCGGCGCAGGCACAGACCCGGGTCGCCGACCTGATCCCGGTGCGGCACGCCCGGATGTCGGCCACCCCGTTCACCTTCTACCGCGGTGCGGCCGCGGTGATGTCCGACGATCTGTCGCGAACCCCGGACACCGGGATCATCACGCAACTCTGTGGCGACGCACACCTCAGCAATCTCGGTCTCTTCTTCAGCCCCGAACGTCGAATGGTGTTCGACCTCAACGACTTCGACGAGACGCACGTCGGCCCGTTCGAGTGGGACGTCAAACGCCTCGCGGCGAGCTTCGCGATCGCCGGACGCAACAACGGATTCGACGACGCGGTCAACCGCAAGGTCGCCAAGACCGTCGCCAAGTCGTACCGGCGGGCCATCGCGCGCAGCGCCACGCAGACGACGCTCGAGAACTGGTACGCCGGCATCGACGCCGACGACTTCCTGACGGATTTCGGTCCGAAGCTCGACACGTCGATGAGTGAGCGTACGCAGAAGGCCCTCAAGAAGGCGCGTCACCGCGACAGTGCCCAGGCCCTTGCGAAGCTCTGCGTGATCGACGCCGACGGTACGGCGCACATCCGCAGTGACCCTCCGCTTCTGGTCCCCCTGCACGAACGGTTCCCGGCGGAGACCGCCGACGTCGTCGCGGAGCGGGTCCGCGAGCGGATCAGTGCCTACCGCGACACCGTGCCCCTGCACGTGGCGGCGCTCCTCGACCAGTTCGAGATCGTCGACATCGCGTTCAAGGTGGTGGGCGTCGGCAGCGTCGGTACGCGGGCATGGATCATCCTGCTCACCGGCGAGGAGATGGGTGACCCGCTCTTCCTCCAGGTCAAGGAAGCGCAACGCTCGGTTCTCGCCGACCATGTGCCTGCGTCCGGCTTCGACAACCAGGGCCAGCGCGTGGTCGAGGGTCAGCGACTGCTCCAGGCGACCAGCGATCTGTTCCTCGGCTGGTCGACGGGGACCGACGAGAACGGCGAGCGACGCGACTTCTACGTGCGCCAATTGCGGGATGGCAAGGGTTCGGTGGTCGTCGAGGCCCTGAGCCCGGAGGGCATGAAGTTGTATGCGCAGTTGTGCGGTCTGGTCCTGGGTCAGGCGCATGCGCGCACCGCGAGCCGCTTCCGGATCGCCGAGTACCTGGAAACCACCAAGGGCTTCGGCGAGGCCATCGCCGAGTTCTCGATCGGCTACGCGGATCTCAACGACTCCGACCATTCGAGGATGATGGAGGCCATCGGCCGCGGTGAACTCGAGGTGTACGACCTGGCGGCCGAGGGAAAGAGCTGAGTCCCGTCCGTTCGGCCGGGACCGCCCGATTCGAGGACAGACGGGAGATCGCCGGTGGAATCGACTGCGCGAGAGCACGACAGGGACATCGAACTGCGTGACCAGGTGGCCGCGCTGATGCCGCAGGCGAAGTCAGATCTCGCGGAGATGGTCGGCTTCCGGTCGGTGCACGATCCGCATCAGTTCCCCGTCGAGGAGTGCGACGGGATGGTCGACTGGCTGCTGGCGGCGTTCCGGGACGTCGGCGTGGAGGACATCGCCGCACACGTCACGAGCGACGGGAGCAAGGCGGTCACCGGATCGATTCCCGGCCCGGAGGGCGCACCGACCGTCCTGCTCTACTTTCACCACGACGTCCAACCGCCCCTCGGTGACGACGAATGGGATTCTCCCGTGTGGGAATTGACCGAGCGCGACGGTCGCTGGTTCGGGCGCGGAGCGGCGGACTGCAAAGGCAACATCGCGGTACACCTCACCGCGCTGCGGGCACTTGCCGGCCGGGCCGGGGTGACGGTGAAGATCATCGGCGAGGGCTCGGAGGAGCAGGGGACCGGCGGCCTCGAGGACTTCGCGAAACGGAATCCGGAACTGCTTGCGGCCGATGCCATCCTGATCGCGGACTCCGGCAACTTCGCCGTCGGGAAACCGAGCCTGACGACCACCCTGCGCGGTATCGCGAACATCGTGGTGTCCGTGGAGACGCTCGGGTCGGCCATGCACTCCGGGATGTTCGGCGGCGCCGCGCCGGATGCCCTCGCCGCCCTCATCTCGATGCTCGCCACCCTGCGTGACGAGCGCGGCAACACCACCGTCAGTGGACTCGACGCCGATGCCCGCTGGTCTGGGGTGTCCTACCCGCCCGAGCGATTCCGGGGCGATGCAACGGTTCTCGACGGGGTCGAACTGGTCGGATCGGGATCGGTGTCGGACATGGTGTGGGCGCGGCCGGCCGCCACGGTGCTCGGTATCGACTGCCCACCGGTGGTCGGATCGTCGGCGGCCGTGCAGCCGCGGGCGCGGGCGCGGATCAATCTCCGGGTGCCGCCGGGGATGGACCCCACGCATGCGCAGGACGCACTGATCGAGCATCTCCGCGGGGTCACGCCCTGGAACGCACGGGTGTCCTTCGAACGCGAGGCGGTCGGGGCGCCGTTCGTCGGGTCCACCAGCGGCCCGGCGTACGACACACTCACCGACGCGATGTCGACCGCCTACGGCAGTGAGGTGCTGATCCAGGGACAGGGCGGGTCGATCCCGTTGTGCAACGTTCTCCAGTCGCTGTACCCCGACGCCGAGATCATGCTCTTCGGTGTCGAGGAGCCGCGCTGCCTGATCCACGCACCCAACGAGAGCGTCGACCCTTCGGAGATCGAACGGATCGCGCTGGCCGAGGCCATCTTCCTGCGCGACTTCACCTACCGCTGAAGAGCTGCAGCAGCGCGTTTTTCAGCTCCGGTCGACTCGCGGCGACCAGGATGAACGCGGCTTCGCGGAACAGTCGCTCGGAATGACTCCCGCGCACGAGTGCGCGTCCGCCGTCCGCGGACACCAGCGCGGCGGCGGCGTCGAGTGCCAGGCGGGCGGCGTCGGCCCGGGCTGCCAGCAACGCGGTGGCATCCGCCATCCCGGCGTCGAGTGCGGTTCGCACGACGTCGGCGCGTTCACGCAGCGCACGGGCTTCACGGTCGTGCCCGCTGACGTCGAGCAGCGCGGTGCATCGGCGCAGGAGTCCGAACGGGAGGGTGCCGTTGAGCCGGACGCCGACGTTCTGGTTCGCGAAGAACTCCGCGAGGCCCACTCGGGTCACCACCCGATCGACGGGGACGATGAGGCCGTCGACGTGCAGCGACACCGTCTTCGTCCCGGCGGCAGCGGACAGGTCGACGGGTGTGGCCTGCACCGCGCGGGCCGACGAGCCGTCGAGGAGATCGGACATGCGCACGATCGCGGACACGACATCGTCGGTGCCGGCGTCGCGTGCCGAGATCTGCAGGAGGTCGAGGTCGCCCCAGCCGCTGACGAAGGGAGCGTGACCGGTGAGCAGCCAGCCGTCGGCGGTGGCCGTCGCGGACATCCGTGGCGGCGTGGGGACGACCCCGGCATAGGCGGCCCCCGCACGCAGTCGTCCGGCCACGGTCGCTTCGAGGAATTCCGCTCGTAGGTCGGCGTTCGTGGTCCGGGACAGGGCCAACACGACGCCGTGATGCTGAATCCAGGTGAAGGCGGTGGCGAGACAACCGCTGGTCAGTACCTCCAGGATCTCGGTGATCTGACCGAACTCGAGTCCCGGCCCACCGGCCTCGACCGGCGCGGCCATCCCGTACAGGCCGGCGTCGGCCAGCGCCTGCCAGTGCGCTTCGGGCACTGTGCCGGTACGGTCCACCTCTCCGGCCGCCGGGAACAAGACCTCATCGGCGATCCTGAGCGCGGCCGCCCGGAGCTCGACGCGTCGTGCGTCTGCGGCGTCGTCGGTGGTCACGGTTCTCACCCTACGACGCGTGCTCCCGCCGGCCTCCAGAGTTGGACGTCTGACCCGGTCTGGCGCCGCCCTGGCTCACGGAACCCGTCGTGGCGCAGCACGATCCCGGGACCAGAATCCTTGAAAGTGGGACCAAAGGCCCAAGACCGGCGACGTGAGCGTCGATAAGCTCGTGTATCGGGTGGGAGCAGTCTTCGTGTGGAAGGAACCCAGGTGACCGCAATCCTCAATGGTCGGGACGTGCAGTCGATACGCGTAGTGCCGGAATCGAATTCGGGTGCTCCGCGGTCGGATATGCGGACGAGTGAGCGGTACTTGCGCGCCGCGGTCACCGACCTCATCGAGCGCAACTTCCGTGATCCCGACTTCAGCGTCGAGATCGTCGCCCGGCACCTGCACGTGAGTCGCCGGCACCTCTACCGGGTCCTCGCCGGCGGCACCACCTCGCTCGCGGAGATGATCGCCGACCGCCGCCTGGAATGGGCCCAGGGATTGCTCATGGGGCCGGGCAATCTGAAACTCGAGGCCATCGCGCACGCGTCCGGCTTCGCCTCGACGGCGACGATGCGCAACCGTTTCCGGTCGAAGTTCGGGTGCACCCCCGACGAGTTCCGCCGCACCGCGCCGATGCCCGGGCCGGACGCCGAGGCAAGCTGAAAAAGCTCCGGCGCAAACACTTTCGTGCCTGCGCCGGAGTCTGTGGTCATCGTCTGACGGTGGCCGTCACACCGTGCACAAGGGCGAGTAGTCGCTGCGTCCGCCGGTGGTCGGAGACACCAGGAAGGTGCACGGGTTGTACCCGACCTTCTCGATCTCCTTGGTCAATCGACGCAGCTCCGAGTTGGGGACCACCTTGTCGCGGGAGAGCAGAAATCCCGATCCCCGGGTGGGATCACCGACGATCGCATACCGGTAGGGGCCGGTCGGGTTCGGGCCGTCCTCGAGATAGGCGACGATGTAGTTGGGCGCGCCGCCGGGGTTGATGCTGCCCGGGGTCTGCGGGAAGCGAACGCTCAGTTGCGCATTGGTCTGCGGGTCGACGACGGTCGCGCGCCCGACGACGCCTCCGCGCATGCCGGTGGGGCCGGTGCACTGGTTGTCGACGCCGATCGTCGTGGCGTCGATGTAGGTGTAGGTCGCGCTGGTGTCCCGGGCGCAGGTGACGCCGAAGAACGACGGCACTGTCGCCAGCTGCCACCACTTACCGAGGTAACGGTCCACCTCGACCTTCGCCACGGGGGCCAGCGGCGCCGCTTGCGCCGGGCCGGCTCCGGATGCGAAGCCGACGCTGAGGACTACGCCTGCGACAAGGGCTGCAAGGGACCGGGTGATGCGCATGGTGTTCCTTTCGGGCGAAACGTCGTCGCGCGGCTCTCGAGGTGGAGCAGCGTCACCAGACGATTCGGACCGGATGCGCGTCGTGGATTGGTCGGTCCCCGCAGCCCTCGTCTCAGCGAAGTGTTCTCACTGCGTCAGTGGCCGGTCGGTCACAGGTTGTATTCGTTGGTGGGATTCCAGGTGGAGACGGCCCAGATCACGATCAGATCCAGGACGATGATCAGGATGGCCCACGCGGGGTAGTAGGGCAGCCACAGGAACTGCGCGATGATCGACAGCGACGCGATGATGATCGCGGAGATGCGCGCCCAGTCGGCGCCCACGGCGAGGCCACCGGCGACCAGGACCCCGACGATGCCGAGGATCAGGTGGATCCAGCCCCAGGTGGTGAGGTCGAACTGCCAGATGTACTGGGGTCCGGCGACGAACAGTTCATCGTTGGCGATGGCTGAGATGCCCTGGAAGATCGAGACCAAGCCGGCTACGAAGAGCAGCGCGGCGGCTACGATCGCGATCCCGAATGCGAAACCCTGCTTGGCAGACGAGTTGGCCTGCTGATCCGGGGAAGCGCTCATGGTTGGCGTGTCCTTTCAGTGGTTGTACGCCGACTCCCTGGTCCCGACCGACGGCGCGGCGGCACTGGTACGGATGGACCACAACAAGAATGAGGTGCGGGAGGCACTTTCGCACAGCATTCGAGCCAGACCGGGCACATCTTTGACCAGGCGATTTAGTACTCGACCACAGTGGGGTATAAGCTATCGCAGGCTACACACGGGGTGTGGCGCAGCTTGGTAGCGCGCTTCGTTCGGGACGAAGAGGTCGTGGGTTCGAATCCCGCCACCCCGACGCAAGGTTGAGATTGCAGACGAGACCCTGACCGGAGACATCCGGTCGGGGTCTCCTCGTTTCTGCAGGTCGCCGGGTCACTCCGGCTCGTCCTCCGAGGAGAGCCGACCACCGATGTGGGCCAGAATGATCGGGTCGTCGGTGAGGACGCGGTCGACTTCCTCGCCACCGTCGCAGCGGAGCAGGCCCAGCGTCACCCCGGCCGGTCCGTGGTGGACCACCCGCCACGACGCCCCGGAGTCCTCCCAGCGCAGCAGGTCCTCGAGGGTCATCCGGGGGCGACGCTCTCGGCGCGGTTCAGCTGACGCGCGAGGTCGAGCAGATCCGTGGCGTGGTAGTCGTTGTCCGGCGAACCGGAGTCGTCTTTCTCGTCCCCGCCCCACTCATCGGGCCGCTCGATGAACGCCGTCCGCAGTCCGAAGGACCGGGCGGCGTCGAGATCGCTCTGGTGGGTTGCCACCATCATCACCTCGGCTGGTTCGACCTCAAGGAGATCGGCCAGCCCGCAATAGGTCTCGCGCGCCGGCTTGTAGTGCCGCCAGAGGTCGGAACCGCCGATGACGTCCCAGGGGAATCCGTTGTGCCGGGCCATGTCGGTGAGCAGGGCGACGGTCCCGTTGCTCAGCGCGCAGATGATGTGATCGCGTTTGAGGCGCCGGAGGCCGTCGGCGGCGTCCGGCCAGCCGGGGATCGTCCGCCAGGCACGGACGAGAGAGCGGGCCTGCGCGTCGTCGAGCGACACGTCGTGCAGTGCGGCGACCTCCTGCAGGGTCTCGGTCTGCAGATCGTCGAGGCGGCGCCACGGCAGCTCGCCGGATTCGACGCGAGCCAGGATCGGCGAATACCGGCGCCGCCAGTCCTTGGCGAACGACGCGGCGTCGACACCCGGGACGGTCTCGCGGACGGAGTCGGAGATGCCGGTGAACCAGTCGGTGACCGTTCCGAAGGTGTCGAAAGCGAGGACCTTCACACGGGGATGAAGGTCAGCGCTCACATGGTCTCCCGGGCCAGCTGCGGCAGCGACTGGTCGGCGTCGTAGTCGGCGTCGCCGTGGGACACGGGCGTGAGGGTGAGAAGGCTGGCCTCCGGACGGCAGCAGAAGCGTGCCGGAGCGTACGGCGAGGTACCCAGGCCGGCGCTCACGTGCAGTTTCATCGAGGAGCCCCAGCTCGACGGGCCCTTCACCCGGGACCGATCGAGCTGGCAGTTCGTCACCAGCGCGCCGAAGTACGGCAGACAGAGCTGCCCACCGTGCGTGTGACCGGCCATGACCAGGTCATAACCGTCGGCAGCGAACCGGTCGAGGACCCGCGGCTCGGGCGAGTGGGTCAGACCGAGCCGCAGATGGGCCAGTGGGTTGGGGCGTCCGGCGATCGTCTCGTAGCGGTCCCGCTCGATGTGTGGATCGTCGACGCCGGCCGCGACGACCCGTACGCCGCTGACCTCGAGCTCCCGGACCGTGTGCGTCGCGTCGAGCCATCCACGTTCAGTGAACGCGGCCCGCAGGTCCTGCCACGGCAGCGGCTCGCCCTGCGTGCGCTGGTGGTCTTTCTTGAAGTACTTGAGCGGGTTCTTGGGCTTGGGACCGAAGTAGTCGTTGGACCCGAACACGAACAGGCCGGGCCGCGACAGCAGGCCGCCGAGCGCCTGGATCACCGACGGGACCGCCTGCGGGTGCGCGAGATTGTCTCCGGTGTTGACGACGAGGTCCGGTTCGAGCGCCTCGAGCTCGGCGATCCACGCCTGCTTCAGCCGCTGGCCGGGCATCATGTGCAGATCGCTGATGTGCAGGACCCGCAGCGGGGAGGCGCCGGGTTCGAGGACCGACAGCGTCGTGTGTCGCAGCGCGAATGCGTTGCGCTCGATCACCGTCGAGTAGAACAGCCCGGCCGCGGCGAGTCCCGCGGCGCCGGCCAGAGCGCGGACGGGTACCCCGGAACCGGACGGACCGAGGCGGGGGATGCCGAGGCGTGCGATGTCGAGTTCGGAGTGCTGCATCCCCCCAGGATACGCATCCCGCGCGCCGGTTCCGCCCCCGTTTCCCCGGCGGCGCGGGCGGGTCGTCGACCGTCCGATCGCGATCAGCCCGGGAGCTGGATCACCACCGGTCCGACGCCGGGCACGACGACCGTCGTCTCGGTGGGACCGCCGTCGTCGCCACCGGCACGGCGGCCGTTGCTGACGTAGATCGTCACGGTGCTGCCGGGCATGGCCGAGTCGGACGGCGCGGTGAAGACCACGGTGCCCTGCGGACGTCCGCTGTCGACGTCGAGTTCGCTGACCTTGAATCCGGCGCCTTGCAAGCGCGACGTGGCCTCGCTCGCAGGGAGGCCGCTGACCTGCGGGATGCGCCCTCGATCGCTCCCGTTCCAGTACTCCCGATCGACCGGGGGCAGGTTGACGGGACCGAACTTCGTCGCTACCGGCTTGACGGCCTGGAACCACGTGCGCGCGGGTTCCATACCGCCGTAGAGGTCGCCGTCGTAGCAGGACCGCAGCGGGCTGCTGCACACGCCCTGCGGGTTGGGGCCGTCGCTGTAGACGTATGCGGCACCGGCGATCTGGTTGGTGAAGCCCACGAACGCCGACGAGCGGTGCGCCTCGGTGGTACCGGTCTTGCCCGACATCGGCAGGGTCCAGCCCGCCGAGCCGGCCGCACCGGCCGCGGTGCCGCCGCCCACGTCGTCCTTGCTCATCGCGTTGGCGAGGGTGTGCGCGAGTCCCTCGTCCACGACCTGCTCACACGGGGGAGGGGTGAACGGGACCGCGGTCAGGGCGCGCTGGCCGTCCGGTCCGATGACCGGGTTGCCGTACTGGTCCCGCTTGATCCGGCTGATCGCCCTGATCGGGTTCGGCGGGCACCACGTGCCGCCCGACGCGATGGTCGCGGCGACATTGGCGAGCTCGAGACCGTTGAGCGGTAGGGGGCCGAGGGTGAAGGAGCCGAAGTTCCCGTCCTTGACGTACTGGGCCATGCTCTTCTCGCCGTAACCCGACGATCCGGGGATGGTGTACGAGCGCAGGCCCAGGCGAACGGCCATGTCGACCGCGGGCTTGACGCCGACCTGCTGGAGCAGCTTCACGAACGCGGTGTTCGGCGACTGCGCCAGGGCGTTGGTCACCGACATCGAGGCCGGATACCGGCCGTCGTTCTTGACGCAGTAGGCGTTGACGGGACAACCGTTGGCCCCACCGCTGTTGCCCATGCCCTCCACGGCGATGGAGCCGGGGACGGGGATGTTGGATCCCGCGCCGAGACCCTTCTCCATCGCGGCGGCGACGGTGAAGATCTTGAACACCGAGCCGGCGCCGTCGCCGACCATCGAGAACGGCTGGGGTTGCATCGTCTCGCCGGCGCCGAGGTCGAGGCCGTAATCGCGGCTCGACGCCATCGACAGCACGTCGTGCGACTTCTTGCCGGGGCGCAGCGTGCTCATCACGTCGGCGACACCGTCGGCGGTCGGGCTGGCCTGTGCCTTGACCGCCCGCACGGTGGAACGCTGGACCTCGGGGTCGAGCGTGGTCTGGATGATGTAGCCGCCGCGCAGGACCGAGTTGCGGGACATGCCGTTCTCGGCCAGGAACTGCAGGGCGTAGTCGCAGAAGAAGCCGTTGTTGTCCGCCGCGATGCATCCCTGCGTCGGGGTCTGCGGGCGCGGCAGCACGCCGAGCGGCTTCTCCTTGGCCGCGATCAGCTCGTCACGTCGTTCCGGGAAGTTCTCGATCATCGTGTCCAGCACGACGTTCCGGCGGGCGAGGGAGGCCTCGGGGTTGGAGTACGGGTTCAGCGCGGAGCTGGACTGGACCATACCGGCGAGCAGCGCGGCCTGCTCGACCCGGAGGTCCTTGGCGGGGATGCCGAAGTAGGTCTGCGCGGCGGCCTCGATGCCGTAGGCGTTGTTGCCGAACGGCACCACGTTCAGGTACCGGGTGACGATCTGCTTCTTCGCCTCCTGCTTGGCAGCGGCGTCGTCGAGTCCCTTGTCGCGCTTGGCCTGATCGATGAGGGTCTGCTCGAGGGTCAGCGCCATCCGCACCTCGCGGAGCTTGCGCGCGGGCGTGGTCTCCACCGCGGCCTGGCGATCGGCCTCGGTCCGGGCGAGCACGAGGAGCTGGTAGTTCTTGATGTACTGCTGATCGAGGGTCGACGCACCCTGCTGGACCTCGCCCGACGACGAGTTCTTCAGCGCGGCACGGATGGTGCCCTTCCAGTCGACGCCGTCGTGTTCGAGGAACCGTCGGTCCTCGACCGAGATGATCGCGCGGATCATGTCGGGCGAGATGTCGTTGTAGCCCACCTGATAGCGGTACTGGTCGAACAGCACCGCGATCGGCTTCCCATCGACATCGGTCATCGTGGTGACCTCTGGCAACGTGCCGTTGAGGAGTTCGGAGGACACGTTCTCGACCGCGGCCGCCGCTCGGTTGGAGACGACCCCGATTCCGCTGGCCACGGGATAGAGCAGACCGGCGACGAGAACTCCGGCCAGCAGGCTCGCCCACGCCAGCGACCACAGTTTCTTCGACATCACCCCGACAGGATACGTGCGTTCTTCCCGAACACCTCCCTGCACTCGCCCGCGGCGACGACGATGACCGGGTCGACCGGAGTTCCCGGGGCGGCGGGGTGCGTCCGCGCGACAGGGTGATCGCGGACCGTCCGAACGGATGAGTTTGCACGGTTGTCCCACTTTGTTGCTTCCAGGGGTTGCGCCCCCCAGCACAGATCCCTAGATTGAGTGCAGAATGTGACTCACTTAACAGTTCGCTGCGAATGTGGCTTGAGCAGCGAGGTTGAGACGTTCTCGCAGCTACGCAGATACGACAGGTAGGGGTGGCGGATGGCGACAGCGGCAGTTTCCAACGAAGAGGATCGCTTGGCGTGGGTTGCTCAGGCGCGGTGTAGAGGGGGAGACCCCGACGATCTGTTCGTGCGAGGCGCGGCCCAGCGCAAAGCCGCCACGATCTGCCGCCACTGCCCGGTGCAGCTCGAATGCGGCGCCGACGCGCTCGACAACCGTGTCGAGTTCGGCGTGTGGGGCGGATTGACCGAACGCCAGCGCCGTGCACTCCTCCGCCAGCACCCCGAGGTCACATCCTGGTCGGCGTTCTTCGCCGCGCAGCGTCGGCGCCACCGCGACGCGGTCTGAACTCAGGGGGAGCAGTGATCAGCCGCGGCCGGTGATCTGCTCGGCCACCGCTCGCAGCGCGGTCACGTCCGCGACCTCGAACGGCAGCGCCGGCACCCCGACGATCGGTACCCGCGGATGCGACGCCGTGAATCGTTGCAGCAGATGGAGTTCGCGTTTCCCCGTGGCCGCCCGATCGGCGTGAATCCGGAGGACTCCCCGGGTGAGGTCGTCGGTCACCGAGTCGAGGGCGACCAACGCGGCCTCCTCGTGGATCGACGTCAGGTTCGGATGGGTCCGGTTGAGGATCAACCCGGCGAGCGGCATCGACTCCTCGGACAGGCGGTCGACGAAGAACGCGGCCTCCCGCAGGGCGTCGGCCTCCGCGGCGGCGACGACCGCGAACTGGGTGCCCGGCTGCTTGAGCAGGGCGTAGGTCTTCGCGGCACGGTCCTGGAAGCCGCCGAACATCGAGTCCAGCGACTGCACGAACATCGCGACGTCGCGGAGCATGTCGCCGCCGATGATCGTCGCGACACCGCGCATGGCCAGGCTCATCGCGCCGGTGACCATGCGGCCGACCCCGCGGCCGCCGCCGACCAGCACCTTCATCAGGCGGCCGGAGAGAAACGAACCCAGTCGCTGTGGCGCGTCGAGGAAGTCGAGCGCGTTCCGCGACGGCGGGGTGTCGACGACGATCAGATCCCAGTGGTCCTGTTCCAGCAGCTTGCCGAGCTTCTCCATCGCCATGTACTCCTGCGTGCCGGAGAACGACGAGGCCACGGTCTGATAGAAGGCGTTCTCCATGATCGCCTCGGCCCGCTCGGGGGAGGAGTACTCGAGCACCATCTCGTCGAAGGTGCGTCGCATGTCGAGCATCATCGCGTCGAGCGTGCCCTTGCCGTCGATCGCCACCGGTTGCGGATCGTTGGTGAGTTCGGACATCCCGAGGGACTGGGCCAGACGCTTGGCCGGGTCGATCGTCAGCACCGCCACGGTCCGGCCCTGCTCGGCGGCGTACATGGCCATCGCGGCCGCGGTGGTCGTCTTGCCGACTCCGCCCGCGCCACAACAGATCACGACGCGCGTCGACGGATCGGTGAGCACCGAGCCCATCTTGAGGTCGAGTGGCATCACGCACCCGCTTTCTGGAGGAGGTTGGCCAGCTCGTAGATGGATCCCAGGTCGACGCCGTCGCCGAGGGACGGGAGTTCGAGCGTCGGCAATTCGACCTCGTCGAGCTGCGCCTTGGCGATCTGCTGCGCCTGCAGCCGGGTCGCGTGCTCGATGGTCTCGGTGAGCAGGCCGGCCAGATCCCCGTCGGCGAGCTTGAGTCCGGCCGCGGTCAGGCTGTCCTCCACTCGCCCCGCGTCGATCCGGCCCTCGGCGATCTCGTCGATCACGTCGGAGGGCAGATGGGGCGCGCTCACGCGGTTGATGACGAGGCTGCCCAGAGTGAGGTTCTTGCCCCGGAGCTCGTCGATGGCCTCGATGGTCTCCTGGATCGGCATGGCCTCGAGGAGCGTCACGAGGTGGATGATCGTCTCCTCCGAATGCAGGAGCCGGACCACGCCTTCGCTCTGGTTGCGGATCGGGCCGGTCTTGGCGAGATCGGCCATCGCCTGCGTGACGTCGAGGAAATTCCCGATGCGTCCGGTCGGCGGGGCATCCACGACCACCGCGTCGTACACACGGTTGCCCTGCTTGTCGGTGTGGATGATCCGCTCTTTGATCTTGCCGGTGAGCAACACGTCGCGAAGGCCGGGAGCGACGGTCGTGACGAAGTCGATGGCACCGATCCGCTTCATCGCGCGGCCGGCGAAGCCGAGGTTGTAGAACATGTCGAGGTACTCGAGCAGGGCATGCTCGATGTCGATGGCCAGCGCGGACACCTCGCCGCCGCCCTCGGCCGTCGCGATGCGGGTGTCGGTCGGCGGCAACGGCGGGATGTCGAAGACCTGCGCGATGCCCTGGCGTCCCTCGGTCTCGACGAGGAGGACCTTCTTGCCGTCGGCGGCCAGCGCCAGCGCCAGCGCGGCCGCGACCGTGGTCTTGCCGGTGCCGCCTTTGCCGGACACGAAGTGCAGGCGGGCGCGGGCGGCGGCCGCAGGCCACTCGTTCCCACCCGCGACGGACGAAGCGTCTGTCGCACCGCTGCCGGAAGCGTCGTCTGTCACGCCGGAATCGAGCGACTCACCCGACCCGGATCGCGAGCCCTGTTCATTGGCCACGGCAACACCTTATCCATTCACCGTCGCCAGATAGGGTGAGTCCATGAGTGAAGTGACCGCGTGGGAATACGTGACCGTGCCGCTGCTGACGCACGCCACGAAGCAGATCCTCGATCAGTGGGGCGCCGATGGCTGGGAACTGGTTTCGGTTCTGCCCGGTCCGACCGGCGAGCAGCACGTCGCGTACCTGAAGCGACCGAAGGGCTGACCATGGCGACCACGTGGACCGATCGTCTCGTCGAGCTGGGCATCGAGCTGCCGTCCGTGGTGCCGCCGGTGGCGAGCTACACCCCGGCGGTGCGCACCGGCAACCTCGTCTACACCTCGGGTCAGCTGCCCGTCGTCGACGGCGAGCTGTCGGCGCGCGGCAAGGTCCACGAGGGCGCCGAGGGCATCGTTCAACCGGAGGATGCGACTGCGGCAGCCCGGGTCTGCGCGCTCAACGCACTGGCGGCGATCGACGCGCTGGTCGGGATCGACTCGATCGTGCGGGTGATCAAGGTCGTCGGGTTCGTCGCGTCCGCCCCCGGTTTCACCGGTCAGCCCGGCGTGATCAACGGAGCCTCGGATGTCCTCGGCGAGATCTTCGGTGACGCCGGGGTGCACGCCCGCTCTGCCGTCGGTGTCGCCGAACTGCCGCTCGGTGCGTGCGTCGAGGTGGAACTGATCGTCGAAGTGGCCTGACGTCCGCCTTGGACGTCGCACTCCTGATCGCCGCGGCCGCCGCGGCGGGCTGGGTCGACGCCGTGGTCGGCGGCGGTGGACTCGTCCTGATCCCGGCGATGTTGATCGTTCAACCGGGGTTGCCCACCGCGACGGCCCTGGGAACCAACAAACTCGCGGCGGTGTTCGGCACTGCGTCGGCGGCATGGCGCTACACGCGTCATGTCCGGGTCGATCTTCGTCGGCTGATCCCGGTTTTCGTCGCGGCGCTGTTCTTCTCGGCGCTCGGTGCAACGGTGGCCGTGGCCCTGCCCACCGAGATCTTCACGCCGATCGTGCTGGTGATGCTGGTGTGCGTCGGACTGTTCGTCGCGCTCAACCCGGGCTTCGGCGGTGACGCGTCGGCGGGCCCGCGCTCGCGCGTGTCGACGATCGCCGGTCTCGTGGTGGCCGGCGTCGTCGTCGCCTTCTACGACGGGGTGATGGGACCGGGGACCGGCACGTTCCTGATCATCAGCCTGACCGCGCTGGTCGGTACCAGCTTTCTGGAGAGCTCGGCGATGGCGAAGGTCGTCAACACCGGCACCAACCTCGGTGCGCTCACGGTATTCGGCCTGCAGGGAAATGTCCTGTGGCTGTTGGGGTTGGGGTTGGCCGTCGCCAACGTCATCGGCGCCCAGATCGGATCCCACATGGCGATCGGACGGGGTAGTTCGTTCGTGCGGTGGGTCCTGCTGGCCATCGTCGTGGTGATGGTGGGGAAGCTCGGGTACGACCTCATCGCGGGGTGAACGCCGCCGGGCGTCGCAACAGGCGGGTGGAACGGCTCCGGCCGATCTATGCTCTCCTCGTCGAGCCCGCGGCGGACGGGCCGTGACGCGGCTGTCGTGGAGGCGGTGCACCATGGGCGATTCGGCGACTTCGGAAACCGCGGCTCCGCTGTCGGGCAAGCAGCGGGTGCTCGCGCTGCTGCTCGCGATGGCGATGTTCGTTCTGGTCGTGGACACCTCGTTCATGAACGTGTCGATCTCGGCGGTGGTTCGCGATCTCGACACGACCGTGAGTGGGGTGCAGTCGGCGATCGCCCTGGAGGCACTGGTGTCCGCGGCGTTCATCCTGATCGGCGGCAAGGTCGGCGATCTGATCGGCCGGCGGCGGGCGTACGTCATCGGATTGCTGGCCTACGCCGTCGGCGCATCCGCCATGGCCCTCGCGCAGGGACTCACGACGATCATCGTCTTCTGGGCGATCATCGGTGGGATCGGGGCGTCGCTCCTCCTTCCCGCGATGCAGTCGCTTGTACACGGCAATTTCCAGGGCGACGATCAGAAGCGGGTGTACGCCCTCGTGGGCGCCGCGGCGGCGATCGCGGCCGCGGTCGGCCCGCTGTTGGGCGGATTCATCACGACGTACCTCTCGTGGCGCCTGGCCTTCGTCGCCGAAGTCGTGATCATCGCCATCGTGTTGTGTGGAATCGGTTTGGTCCGCGATGTCGCGTACACCGGGCCGCGCGGAGTCGACCCGATCGGAGCGCTGCTGTCGGTGCTGGGGATGGGCGGGATCGTCTTGGGGATCCTCGTCTGGCAGGAGGGCGGTGAGGCGGTTGGCATCCTGCTCGTGGTCGGAGCCGCGGGTCTGGTCGGCCTCACCTGGTGGTTGATTCGCCGGCGCCGCGCCGGCCGACCCACTCTCCTGGACCCGGATCTGTTCCGCTCGAGGCCGTTTCGTCTGGGCGTCAGCCAGCAGCTACTCCAGCAGATCGCACTCGGCGGCATCATGATCTCGCTGCCGATCTATCTCCAGATGGTCCTCGAGTACGACGCCATGGAAGCCGGGCTGTCACTGGCACCCTTGTCGCTCAGCATGTTCGTGGTCGCGTTGCTCGCCGGGCGGCGGACGCACACCCGGCCCCCGTCGACGATCGTGCTCGCCGGTTTCGGGCTCCTCACGCTCGGTGTCGCCGTCCTCCTCCCGATCGTGCCGCGGGCGGATTTCGGTTGGGGTCTGATCGTGCCGCTGATCGTGGCGGGTGCCGGTCTGGGACTGCTCGTCTCGCAGCTGAACGACTACACGCTTGGGCCGATCAGCGACGAACGCGTGAGCGAGGCCGCCGGGACGAACTCTGCGGCCGGGTCATTCGGATTGTCCTTCGGTCTGGCGAGCGCAGGCGCGATCTTGCTGGCGTCGCTCGCCTTCGGATTCGTCCGCGAGGCGGAGTCCAGTGCGGTCCTGGCACCCGCGGAACAGCAACAGGTGGCTCGAGTACTCGACGACGACGCGCAGGTGATGAGCAACACGCAGCTGACCGAGTTGCTGGCCGGTCAGCCCGCGGACGTTCGCGACGAGATCATCCGCATCAACACCGAGGTGCGACCGGTCGCGCTCCAGGTGGCACTCGTGATCCCGTTGGCCGCGGGCGTGCTCGGCACGGTCAACGCGCTGCGGATGAGAAGCGGGGCGGGTCGGCGGCGATCATGAGTTCGCTTGTCGCCCTGCAACGGCGAACCGTCGTGCTGCTCTGTGTGGCCCAGGTCCTGGGCGGGTTGTCGATGGGTGGGGCGCTGGCGCTCGGCGCGATCCTCGGTGAGGAACTGTCGGGGACGGACTCGCTGGCCGGTCTGCCGACCACTGTGGTCACTCTCGGTGCGGCTGCCGCGGGCCTCCCGCTGGCGTCCCTGGCAGCCGGGCGCGGTCGTCGTCCCGCGTTGACCACCGGTCTGCTGATCGCCGGATTCGGGACCCTGACCGTGGCGGTGGCGGTCGACCACGGTTGGTTCGTGCTGATGCTCATCGGCATGGCCGGACTGGGGTCGGGCAGTGCGGTGAGTCTGCAGGCGCGGTTCGCCGCGACCGATCTGTCGTCGCCGGGAACACGGGGGCGCGATCTCTCACTCGTGGTGTGGACGACGATGGTCGGCGCGGTGATCGGACCCGCGGTCGTCCCGCTCGGTGCGACCGTCGCGGGGTGGTTCGCGATGACCGAGCTGTCGGGTCCGTTCCTCGTCGGCGCCGCGGGGTGTTTCGGCGCCGCCGCCGTGCTCTTCGTCGGGTTGCGTCCCGACCCCCTCGTCGTGGCGATCGGCGCGACCGGTGGATCGCGTGCCAGAGTGTCGCTGGCCGAGGGGTTCTCGGCGATCGTGCACACACCGCCGGCCCGCGCGGCGATGGCTGCGGTGGTGTCGGCGCATGCGGTCATGGTCGGGGTCATGGCGCTGACGCCGGTCCACATGCATCACGGCGGCGCCTCGGTGACCCTGGTCGGTCTGTCGATCAGCGCGCACATCGCCGGGATGTACGCGCTCGCACCGGTGATGGGACTGCTCTCGGACCGGGCGGGGCGAGTCCCGGTCATCCTCGGCGGTCAGGCGGTACTCGTCGTCAGTTGCGTCGTCGGCTTCGTCTTCGCGGAGTCGCAGACCGGCCTCGTCGTGGCCCTGGTCCTGCTCGGCATCGGATGGTCGGCGTCTACGGTCGCAGCGTCGACGTTGCTCACCGACAGTGTGGACACCGCACGACGTGCACCGGCGCAGGGCGTTTCGGATACCTCGATGAGTCTCGCCGGAGCGGCCGCGGGCGCGCTCGCCGGGATCGTCGTCGGTGCCTTCGGATACCCGGCGCTGGTTCTCGGTGCCGCGGTGATCGCGGTGGTGACCGCGGCCTACGTCGTGCTCGACGGTGTCCGCGACCGGCGTCGGACCGTGATGGCCTAGGGTTCGACACACTGCTCGGGAACACAGGGGAGGCCGTCGGATGACAGCGTCGCAACTCGTCGGGCGTACCGGAACGGTGACGATGTCGATACCGGGCGGTGAGGTTCTCGGGGAGATCGAGTTGCCGTTGGCAGGCGGAACCGAGAGGTTCCTGGCACGCGCCGTCGAACCGATCGGGTTCGACGCGCCCGTACTGGTGATCGCCGAACGGCCCGGCCGAATCGTCGACGTCGAACCGTGGATGCCGGTCCCGGGCACGGCGGACCGAACCATGTGAACAACCGATCGTCGAAACGTCCCGGATGAGGCAGGATCTGACGTCGACACCTACCGCCTGCCTCTCGAGGAGAGACCATGCTCGGCTACTACGTTCCCGAACCCGACGAGGCGATGCTGATCTCCGGCGCCAAATCCGAGGCCGACAACGCGCCGTTCGTCGTGGTGGTGGGGCACGGCAAATGGGTCATGCCCTTCTTCCGGAAGGTCCGTTTCCTGTCGATGGCATTGCACGAGGCGACGATTCGCGAGGTGTGCGTGACGACGCAGGGCATCCAGCTGAACGTGCGGGCGGTCATCGCCCACAAGGTCGGCAACGACGTGGCGTCGATCGTGAATGCCGGACAACGGTTCATC
This sequence comes from Gordonia sp. McavH-238-E, assembly GCF_022348225.1. Taxonomy (NCBI): domain Bacteria; kingdom Bacillati; phylum Actinomycetota; class Actinomycetes; order Mycobacteriales; family Gordoniaceae; genus Gordonia; species Gordonia sp. McavH-238-E. The sequence continues at coordinate 142,218 of NZ_JAKRFE010000007.1, read as the reverse complement.
TCCGAGCAGGAGAACGAGATGAACCAGCTGACCGGACAGATCTTCTCGGGCCATCTGCGGTCCATCGTGGGCTCGATGACCGTCGAACAGATCATCCGCGAACGCGACACCCTGGCCCGTCAGGTGCTCGATGCCTCGAAGCGCGAGATGGGATCGATCGGCCTGGTCGTCGACTCGTTCCAGATCCAGTCGATCGACGACATGGACTCCGGTTACATCAATGCGCTGGCCGCTCCCAACATCGCCAAGGTGCAGCGCGAGGCCGCCGTCGAACGGGCTCGCGCAGACCAGGAGTCGGCCAAGGCGCAGCAGGAGTCGCTGCGCAATCAGGCCGATTACGAGCGGGAGACGGCGATCAAGCGGGCCGCGATCAAGGCCGAGACCGACAAGGCCAATGCCGAAGCCGCCCAGGCCGGTCCACTCGCGCAAGCCCGCGTCAACCAGGAGGTCATCCGTGAACAGTCCGTGCTCGCGCAGGCGCAGGCCGAACTCCGTGAGCAGGAACTGATCTCGGAGGTCGTGAAACCGGCCGAGGCCGAGGCGCTGCGCCGCCAGATCATCGCCGAGGCGGAGGCCAAGGCGGTCGAGATCCAGTCGGCGGCCGCCGCGCAGCACAATCGGATCGCCCTCGACCAGCAGCTCATCGAGGCCCTGCCCACGCTCGTCGGCGAGGTCGCCAAGGGGCTCAGCACCGCGAATCTCACCGTGTACAACGGCGCCGAAGGGGTCAACGAGATCATGACCGGTGTGATCACCCAGGGTGCCGCGCTCCTGCGGAGTCTGCAGGATCAGGTGGCGCCGACGTTGGTCGACGGATCCGCCGACGAGCATCACGTGAACGGCACCCAGGTCCGCGAGAACTGATCGGGCCGTTCGGCTCGGCGTGGTCGGATCGTCGGGCTTCGCCCGGCCGTCCGGGCCGAGTCGATAGGCTCGGAGACCATGAGCTCACCGAATGACGCCGCACCGACGCACCCGGCCTACGGGGTGCTTCGCGAAGTGACCCCCTTCGCGTCGGTCTTGCTGTGCGACAACTCCGGGATGATGGAACTCGATGGTACGAACACCTATGTGCTCCGTGCGCCCGGAAGCGACGAGTGCGTGGTCGTCGACCCGGGGCCGCCGAAGTACAAGCACCATGCCCGACGCCTCGCCGAGCTGCCCGGGGTCTCGCTGGTGCTGGTGACCCACCGGCACTTCGATCACACCGGCGGGGTGTCGCGTCTGCACAAGCGCACCGGTGCTCCGGTGCGCGCTCGTCTCGAGAAGTACTGTCGCGGCGGGACACCGCTGCGCGACCGTGAGGTGATCGAGGCCGCGGGCCTGCGGATCACGGTGTTGTCCACGCCCGGGCACACGGGTGACTCCGTCAGCTTCCTCGTCGAACACGAGGGGCAGCGTGCGGTCCTGACCGGTGACACGATCCTCGGGAGTGGCACGACCGTGCTCGATCCCGCCGACGGTGGGCTGCGCGATTACCTGAACTCGCTGAACCGCCTCATCGTCGACGGGGAGGGGGCGGCGCTGCTCCCGGCGCACGGTCCGGACCATCCCGACCTCGGACCCGTCGCGCGGTACTACAAAGCCCATCGCGAGGAGCGGATCGACCAGATCGTCGCCGCCCTCGACACGATGGGCGTCTCGGCCCGGGACGCGAAGCCGATGAAGGTGGTGCGCAAGGTGTACGCCGACGTCGACAAGAAGCTGTGGCCCGCGGCCCGGATGTCGGTGAAGGCACAGCTGGAGTACCTGCGCGAGGCCTGACCACGACGAAGGCCGCCGGCTCGTGGAGCCGGCGGCCTTCTTTCGTGTGGGTGTGCCTCGCTGTTTGTTCCCTGAGGAGCGAGCGCGGCGCCCTACATCTGCTCCCTGAGGAGCGAGCGCAGCGAGCGTCTCGAAGGGTCAGCGCGCGCGGCGCGCGAGACGCTCGGAGTCGGCGATGAGGACGCTCTTGCCCTCGAGGCGCAGCCATCCGCGCTGGGCGAAGTCGGCGAGCGCCTTGTTGACGGTCTCGCGCGACGCCCCGACGAGCTGGGCGATCTCTTCCTGGGTCAGGTCGTGGGTGACGCGCAGGGCGCCGCCCTCCTGGGTTCCGAAGCGCTGTGCGAGCTGCAGGAGCTGCTTGGCGACGCGACCGGGGACATCGGTGAAGATGAGGTCGGCGAGGTTGTTGTTGGTGCGGCGCAGGCGGCGTGCCAGGACGCGCAGCAGCTGCTCGGCGATCTCCGGGCGGTCCTTGATCCACGCCTTGAGCGCGTCGCGGTCCATCGACACCGCACGCACCTCGGTGACGGTCGTCGCGGACGAGGTACGCGGGCCGGGGTCGAAGATGGAGAGCTCGCCGAACATGTCGGACGGTCCCATGATCGTCAGCAGGTTCTCGCGTCCGTCAGGGGAGCGGCGGCCGACCTTCACCTTGCCGGACATGATGATGTAGAGCCGATCCCCGGGCTCGCCTTCGTGGAAGATCACATGTCCGCGAGGGAAGTCGACGGGCTGAAGCTGCTTGGTCAGCGCCGCGACGGCGGAGGGCTCGACGCCCTGGAATATGCCCGCCCGCGCCAGTACTTCTTCCACCTAGGGAACCTTTCTCGAATCTTTGCTACAGCCACGCGTCAGATCGCGCCCTTGGATACGCTACCCCGCGCACAAGCATATGTGTTGGATGGGTCACTGGAAGCTCATTGCGCGTGTGTCCCGTCGTCGAGGTGTCGACGTGGCGTCCGGTGCGAGGTGGAGGCGGACTCGCGGTGACCGATCAGCTGGCCCGCTGCGGCGACGCGGCGTGGTCGGCGACGGCTGATTCGTGACGCGTGACGCGTCGGTCGCGGAGCTCGTCGAGTGCGGCCGGCATCCCCTCGCGGGCGAGGGTCTGGACGTTCTGGGCGTCGGCCGAGTCGAGGAAGTCCTCGACCTCGTCGCGGGAGACCGCCGTGCGGTCGATCCGGGACTGGACCTTGTCCATGCCCATGGCGAAGAGCATGAGTACAGCCGGGAACAGCAGCGCCGCGAGACCGTGCATGGGGACCAGTAAACACAATGGACCCGCCGGAATCCCCATCCGGAGTGCCGCCGTCACTGACTTGTTACCTGACCGTAGGTTGTGGGTGAGCTGATCCCCGCGACCGGCCGGAGGACTTCGCGCAGGGCGGAAAATATAAGTTGAACTGCGCAAACGGTGGGGCATTCCGACGTGGTGTCGGCAGGCCGGGGTGTGCCTGGAGCCGCTGGAATCGGGATTGCCGCTGCACATCGCTAACCTGAATCAGGTGAGCGCACGCAAGACCGCTGCCACGGGCCCGGCCCCGGCACGTAAGCAGGAGACCCATCTCGGATTGGTCCGGCGCGCGCGACGGATGAACCGCACCCTGAAGGTCGCCTTCCCGCACGTGTACTGCGAGCTGGACTTCACCGATCCGCTCGAACTCTCGGTGGCGACGATCCTGTCTGCACAGTGCACCGATGTCCGCGTGAACCAGACCACCCCGGCGTTGTTCGCGAAGTACCGGACGGCCGCGGACTACGCCGGCGCCGACCGCACCGAGCTCGAGGAGATGATCCGCCCGACCGGGTTCTACCGGAACAAGGCGAACTCGATCATGGGACTCGGCCAAGCCCTCGTCGAGCGGTTCGACGGGGCGGTGCCGAACAACCTGAAAGACCTGGTGTCGTTGCCCGGATTCGGGAGGAAGACCGCGAACGTGGTGCTGGGCAATGCCTTCGGGGTTCCCGGGATCACCGTCGACACCCACTTCGGCCGCCTGGTCCGACGCTGGCAGTGGACCGAGGAGACCGATCCGGTGAAGGTCGAGCACGCCATCGGCGAGCTGATCGAACGGCGCGAGTGGACCGACCTGTCACACCGGATCATCTTCCACGGCCGCCGGGTGTGTCATGCGCGCAAACCGGCCTGCGGCGTGTGCATCCTCGCCAAGGACTGCCCGTCGGTGGGGACCGGTCCGATGGACAAGGCCGACGCCGCCGCTCTGGTGAAGGGGCCGGAGACCGAGCATCTCCTCGCGCTGGCCGGGATCGCCGCCCCGTGAACGACACCACGGACACAGACCAGAGCGCAGGGACCGAAGCGGGTCCGTCGTCGCGGGATTCGCGTTTTCCCCCTGTCGCGCGGTGGACCGTCGTCTTCGTGATCGTGATGATCGCCCTGATCGTCGCGATCTGGCCGCGCGGGGAGGATCCGGCGCCGATGACCGGCACGCCGTCGTCGGCGAGTGGACCCCGCCCGATCGACGCCCCGGTCGACGAGGCGCGGGTGGCGGAGGCGCGCCAAGCCGCCGCACTGCCTGAGTGCCCGGTCACGGGTCTGCCGGAGTCACCCGATTCCGTCCTCGAGGGTGTCGTCGAGCCCTGTCTGGGCACCGGCGCGCCGTACGACCTCGGTGCGTCGACTGCGGGCCGCCCGCTGGTGATCAACGTGTGGGCGCAGTGGTGCGGTCCGTGCAAGACCGAGTTGCCCTACTTCGAAGAGTTCGCCGCGCGCGCCGGGGACCGGGTCACCGTGCTGGCCCTGCACGCCAAGGAGGGCGGTAGCAATCCGTTCTTCCCGCTGACGCTGCTCACCGAGATCGGAGTCCGTTTGCCGTCCGTGCTCGACCTCGACGGGAAGGTCGCCGCGGCCATCGGCGCGCCGCGGGTGTTCCCGTCGACCGTCTTCCTCAGGCCCGACGGCACGGTGGCCGAGGTCTATCCCGGTGTCTTCGACAGCCCGGAGGAGATCGCCGACTCGGTGGCCGAGCACCTGGGCGTGCGGATATGAGCGGGCGGCCGCGCGCGGACGCGGGTCCGCTGGTCCCGCGTGCGGAGATCCCACCCTGGCTACGAGCTCTCACCGAGGATGTCACCGCTGTCACCAGGAGTGTCGACAATCGTGGCGGCGACCGGTCGCGGTGGGCGTCGATGCTGCCGACGAAGTCGCGGTCGGCGGCGGTCCTGATCCTGTTCTCCGGGTCGTGGGAGTCGGCCGACGACCATCCCGGCGGTGTGCCCGCCGACGCCGAGGTCCTGCTGACCGAGCGTGCGCCGACGCTGCGCCAACACAGTGGGCAGGTCGCGTTCCCCGGCGGTGCGGCCGATCCGGGCGACGACTTCCCGGTGGGCACCGCGTTGCGTGAGGCCGCCGAGGAGACCGGCCTCGATGCCTCCGGGGTCAGCATCCTCGCGACCCTCCCCAGCTTTCCGGTCGGGGTCTCGGGGTTCGACGTCGTCCCGGTGATCGGCTATTGGCACCGTCCGAGCGAAGTGCGCGTCGTCGACGAGGGCGAGACCGCGCGGGTGGACCGCATCAACCTGCGCGAGTTGCTCGACCCGGACAACCGATTCCAGGTCCGTCGCAAGGCGGTCGGCATCGTCTACAAGGGGCCGGCCTTCTTCGTCGACCGGCTGCTCGTGTGGGGCTTCACCGGTGGGCTCGTCGCCGCCATCAGCGAGGTGTCCGGCTGGGACCGCCCCTGGGACAAGAACGACGTGCGTTCGCTGGAGAAGATGATCGAACTCGCCGGCAGCCGTCAGGAATCCGGTTTCGCCGAACTCCACCCGGACGACCGCGACGTCGTCGATGCCCGCAACGCCGAGTCGGGTGGTCCCCGGTGACCGGCTCGACCTGGGTCGACATCATCGTGATCGGCATCGCGCTGCTCGCCGCGGCCAGCGGGTACCGATCGGGTGCGGTCGCATCCGCCCTGGCGTTCATCGGTGTCGCGCTCGGCGCCGTGGCCGGTCTGCTGCTCGCGCCGCGCCTGATCGAACGGTTCGACGACCTGCAGGTGCGGGTGCTCGCCGGAATCCTGGTGCTCGTCGTACTCGTCGTCGTCGGCGAGGTCGCGGGCATGGTTCTGGGCCGCGCGGCTCGCGGTGGTATCCGGTCGCCCGGGCTGCGTGCCGTCGACAGTGGTGTCGGCTCGCTCCTGCAGGTGGTCGCCGTGCTGCTGGCCGCAGGCCTGCTGGCCATCCCGTTGCGGGAGTCGGCGGACCCGGCGATCGCGGGGGCGGTGCGTGACTCCAAGGTGCTGACCGGCGTCGACGCGGTGTCGCCGCAGTGGGTCGACGACCTGCCCGACGACTTCAAGGCGCTTCTGGACAGTTCGGGGCTCCCGAAGCTCCCGTTCGTCAGCACCCCGTCGACGAATGTCGACCCGCCGGACCAGGCGCTGGCCGAACTGCCGGTGGTGACGCAGGCACGTCCCAGCGTCGTGAAGATCGAGGGCGTCGCGCCGAGCTGCCGGCAGGCGCTCGAGGGGAGTGGGTTCGTCGTGTCGCCCGAGCGGGTCATGACCAACGCGCACGTGGTCGCGGGTACCGAGCGGCTCGAGGTGCAGACCTCGACCGGGGCGCAGCTCCCGGCGCGCGTGGTGCTCTTCGACAGCGAGAACGACATCGCGGTGCTCGACGTCCCGGGTCTGCGTGCGCCTGCCCTGCGGTTCGCCTCACGGCCCGCGTCGACCGGGGACGACGCGATCGCGCTCGGTTTCCCCGAGGCCGGACCCTTCTACGTGAGTCCGCTGCGGGTTCGCGCGGTGTTCGCCCACACCGGCGACGACATCTACCGCACCGGGCAGGTGACCCGTGAGGTCTATGCCGTGCGTGGTCTGATCCGGCAGGGCAATTCGGGTGGGCCGCTGCTCAACTCGGACGGCGAGGTGCTCGGTGTGGTGTTCGGGGCGGCCGAGAACGCGGCCGACGAGACCGGTTTCGTGCTCACCGCCCGTCAGGTTCGCTCCGACTTCGACGAATCCGAGCGGCGAAGCGAGCGGGTGAGTACACAGCGCTGCGTCCTCGCCTGACCTTCCGCGCCGATCGGCGCGTGCCGTCCGCGGTGGGTTCGGGCTCGTGGCGCAGGAACTCGATGATGTGCCCGGTCACCGCGGCCGGCTGTTCCTGGTGGACGAAGTGACCGCTGCCCTCGACCTGCCGGTACAGCTGGTGTGCAGCCCACCGGTGGCTGTCGGCCATCGCGTCGTCGAGGATGTAGGGGTCGTCGCGGCCGCGGAGGGCGAGCACCGGCAGGTGCAGTCGCTGATCCATGAGTTCCATGAAGCGGGCGCCGTCGGGCCGGAATTGCGAACGGAACGCCCAGCGCCGGTACTCCAGGCTGCAGTGCGCGACGTTGGGGATCAGCATGGCCGAACGATTGAGCTCGACGGTGTGCCCGTAGTCGGGCTCGGCCCGCCAGGGAGCCGACGACCGTTCCGCGAAGTAGTCGGCGACGAAGGCGGCGTCGTCGCGGGTGACCTGACGTTCGCCGAGACGCGGGATCTGATTGCGCAGGAACAGCGGCAGGAACCGGGACCGTTGGGCCTTGTCGCGCAGTACTCGTCGGCGCAGGGCGCGCGGATGGGGGGACGCGATGACGACGATCCGGTCGACGACCCGTGGGTGGAGGGTCGCGGTCGCCCAACAGACCAGTCCGCCGTCGGAATGCCCGATGAGGGTGGCGCGCGAGTGCCCGAGTGCGCGGACGAGGCCGTTGGTGTCGCCGGCCAGGGTCCAGCCGTCGTAGCCGCGCGGCGGCTTGTCGGTGTCGCCGTAGCCGCGCAGGTCGACGGCGACGGCGCGGAATCCGGCGTCGGTGAGTGCGGTCAGTTGATGCCGCCAACTCCACCAGAACTCGCCGAAGCCGTGCAGTAACAACACCAGTGGACGGTCGCCTGCCGGGACGCCCGCGGGCTGGACGGCGTGGAACCGGACTCCGTTGGCGCGGACGTCGAAGTGCTCCCAGTCGCCCGGGAGACGAACGCTCGAGGGGTCGGGCTCCTCGCTCACGGATCAGCCTTCGCGGGCGGGCGGGATTCTCGGGTGGGTGGTCTCGTGTGTCGCATGACGGTTCGGCAGGACGGTCGGCAGTTCGTTGACCGACTCGATCGTCTTCTTGGGGCCGCGCACGCGTTTGAAGAACAGATACCCGACGAACGCGGCGACCACGGTCACCAGGACCAGGATGAGGAACACGATCAGGAAGGCCAGCCAGCGCCAGACCCATTCGTCGAGCAACTCGGCCAGGAAGAAAAAGAAGAAGAAGCTGGAGTACAACGCCATCACGCCGGCGACGATCAGCAGCCCGGTGCCGGTGCCGGCTTTCTTCGCCTCGGTGACGAGCTCTGCCTTGGCGAGCGCGACCTCGGATCGGAACAGGGTGGAGACACTGGTGGTCGCGTCCTTGACCAGGCTTCCGATGGTCGGCTCGCCGTTGTGGCCGGCGTTCGCGTCGGAGAGCGGGATCGACGGGACGGAGTCCCGGCCCGCGTCGGGCAGGCCGTGCTCGTTGGGGCTCACAGAATCCTCCGTTGTTCGGCAGATGCGCCTTATGTTGCCATGCGAGTGCCGCTGAGGTGGCGGCCCACCCTCGGGTGCGTCGGTGAGTTCCCCGGACGTGCGATGCGCCACCGGCGGGAGTCCGCCGGCGGCGCATCGACACAGTAGTGCTCGCGGGGGAGCGGTCGTCCGGGCCCGATCAGGCCTTCTTCGCGCGGATCGCCTCGAACACCGACGGGTCGACGAGCGTCGAGGTGTCGCCCAATTCGCGTCCTTCGGCGACGTCCTTGAGCAGGCGACGCATGATCTTGCCCGACCGTGTCTTGGGCAGTTCGGGCACGACGTTGATCTCGCGGGGTTTGGCGATCGGCGAGATCTCCACCGACACCTGCTGGCGCAGTTCGGCGATCAGCTGATCACCGGTGTTCTCCACGCCCTCGCGCAGGATGACGAAGGCGACGATGCCCTGGCCGGTGGTCTCGTCGGCGGCGCCGATGACCGCGGCTTCGGCGACACCGGAATGGCCGACGAGGGCGGACTCGACCTCGGCGGTCGAGATGCGGTGGCCGGAGACGTTCATGACGTCGTCGACACGTCCGAGGACCCAGAGGGCGTGGTCCTCGTCGTAGCGGGCGCCGTCACCGGCGAAGTACCAGCCCTGCTCGGCGAAGCGGGACCAGTAGGTTTCGCGGAATCGCTCGTCGTCGCCCCAGATGCCGCGCAGCATCGACGGCCACGGCTGGTCGAGCACGAGGTAGCCCTGCTCGCCCGCACCGACGGGGTTGCCCTGGTCGTCGACGATGTTGGCGCTGATGCCGGGCAGGGGCTTCATCGCCGATCCCGGCTTGGTCGCGGTGACGCCGGGCAGCGGCGAGATCATGATGGCGCCGGTCTCGGTCTGCCACCAGGTGTCGACGATGGGCGCGGAGTTTCCGCCGATGACCTCGCGGTACCACTTCCAGGCCTCGGGGTTGATCGGTTCGCCGACGCTGCCGAGCAGCCGGATGGTGGACAGGTCGTGGGCGTCGGGGATCTCGCGGCCCCACTTCATGAAGGTGCGGATCAGCGTCGGCGCGATGTAGTAGATGGTGACGCCGTACTTCTCGATGATCTCGAAGTGGCGGTGCTCGTTGGGGGAGTTGGGGGTTCCCTCGTAGACGACTTCGGTCGCGCCGTTGGAGAGCGGGCCGTACACGAGGTAGGAGTGGCCGGTCACCCAGCCGATGTCGGCACCGCACCAGAAGACGTCGCGGCCTTCCTTGTGGTCGAACACGTAGTGGAACGAGTAGCTGACCTGGGTGAGGTAGCCGCCCGAGGAGTGGACGATCCCCTTGGGCTTGCCGGTGGTCCCCGAGGTGTAGAGCAGGAACAGCGGGTGCTCGGCGTCGAACGCCTCGGCCTCGTGGGTGTCGGACTGCTCGTCGACGGTGTCTTCCCACCACACGTCGCGGCCTTCGACCCAGTTCAGGTCGGGGTCGTGGTTGGTGCGACGCACGACCAGGACCTTCTCGACCGATTTCGCGGCGTCGTCGCCGGTGCCGAGCGCCTCGTCGACCTGGGTCTTCAGCGGTGCCGGCTGGCCACGGCGGTACTGGCCGTCGGTGGTGATGACGAGTTTGGCCTCGGCGTCGTCGACGCGTGAGCGCAGTGCGCCGGAGGAGAAGCCGGCGAAGACCACGGAGTGGGTGAGGCCGAGGCGGGCGCAGGCGAGCATCGAGATCAGGGCCTCGGGGACCATCGGCATGTAGATGGCGACGCGGTCGCCGGCGACCAGTCCGATGGAGGCGAAGTAGTTGGCCGCCTTGCTGACCTCGGCGAGCAACTGGCTGTAGGTGAGATCACGGGTGTCGCCGGGTTCGCCGACCCAGTGGATGGCGACCCGGTCGCCCTTTCCTGCGGCGACGTGGCGGTCCACGCAGTTGACGGCCACGTTCAGCTTGCCGCCGACGAACCACTTGGCGAAGGGTGCGTCGGACCAGTCGAGGGTGGTGGTGAAATCGGTGGCCCACTCCAGCCGCCGGGCCTGCTCGGCCCAGAACTCGAGGCGATCGGCATCGGCATGGTCGTACATCTCGGCGGTGCCGTTGGCCTGGGCGGCGAACTCGTCGGAGGGTGGGAATGCCTGGACGGTGGAGGACATCGGTGACAAGGGCCTTTCGCTGTCGACGGCGGTCACTCAACAGTAAGGTGACCCGACGTCAGTACGGGGAAACAGTGTGAGCGTAGTCACGTAGGAGTCGAGCCAGGAACCGCCCCGTATGCGAACGCGACCGATACGCGATGAACGGCAGGTGAGCGACGACGAACGGTCGTACGCCCATCCGGGGTGCAGTACGACGACCCGCGCCGACGTTTCAATCAGAGTTCTGACATATCCCGCAAACAATTGACTACACGGATTTCCTGTAACGACGACTAACAATGGATCGTCGGAGTTTCCAATTCGCCGAAAGGTGTAACTCTCGATGCGGGGGGGTGTCCATCCGATCGTCCGACCCCGGGGCGTCCTGGCCGGGGTGTCGACGACGCAACTATCGTCGGTTCGTGACCACCGACCCGCTGCTGCCCCTGCTGGAACTCCCCGGCGTCGCCGACGCTGCCGACCGCGCGCGCGATGCCCTGTCTGCGGTCCACCGGCACCCCGCCAACCTGCGAGGATGGGACAAGACGGCCACCGAGGCCTCGTGGCGCGCGGGTCGGTCCTCGGCCGCGATCGACGGTGGAAGCGTCGAACTCCGGCGCGACGGCGACTTCGACGATCCGATCCTGGCGGGCGCGATGCGGGTGTCGCAGGCGCTCGACGGCGACTCCCTCGTCACGCTGACCGCCGTGATCCGGCGGGCGCCTGCGCAGGCTCTGGCGCGGCTGCACACCCTGGCCGCGGCGGACCTCGTCGGTGACCCCGAGGAGCTGGGACGGCCACGAAGTGGGACGGATGCGGGTGAACGTCTCAACCTGTTGGGGCAGTTGACAACCGGTGCTACGTCGGTCCCGGCGCCGGTGCTCGTCGCGGTGGTCCACGGCGAGTTGCTCGCCGTGGATGCCTTCCCGACCGCCAACGGCGTCGTGGCCCGAGCCGCGTCCCGCCTCGTCAGTGCTGCGACCGGTCTGGACCCGCACTGTCTCGGCGTGCCGGAGGTGACCTGGTTCAAACGGGTCGGCGAGTACCGCACCTTGGCTGCGAACTTCGGGGCGGGTACCGAATCGGGCCTGCGGGACTGGATCGTCTTCTGCTGCGAGGCCCTGGAAGCCGGTGCGGCGGAGGCGAAATCGATCGCCGACGCGGCGCGGGCGGGCTAGCGTCCCGGGGTCGGCCCCGGACAGCACTGCGGGCGGCCGCCGGCGTCGTAAACGACGCGGTTGCCGCCCGCGTAGCACGGACCCAAGTTACCAAGCGTGCTTGGTGGGCTGTGGTTACCGCCTCGGCGATTGACCACGAGTCGGGATTGCGGACCGTCCACGTGCTGCCAGCTGTGGGCCATTCCTCCCGGGCCTGGCGCCTCATGAGAGGAAGGCGGTGGCGCATCGAGTGGTGGCGGTCGGTCGTCCTGACTGTGATGTCGCAGGCGCACAACACTTTTGCCATATGCGGCGTGCTCCGCGTGGGTGCTTGCCGCCCGTGCTGGGAAGTGCTCGGCGTGGGGGTCCGTTCCTTCTCTTCCGGATCGAACTTGGCCTTCCGAGTTTCCGTAACCACTGTTCTACACCGTGATGCCGATCACATCAAGCGTTCGGCGCCGGAATGTTGGACCAGTTGCCGAATTCAGTGAGATCGCTTGGGGCGCAGGCGAACCGAACGACCCGTCGAGGTCTCGGGGCCCGAGGCGGAATGTGGCGAGCCTGCTGGGCGCGCTGAGTAGACGTTGCAATGACGTTGCGAAGATTCGCGCGTCCCTAAAAGGCGTTTCCTCGATAGCGGCCAGGAAGCGCATGCATTTCGCAGAACTTGTTACCGAGGAGTAGAACGGACATTCGCGAATGCGATTGTTGTGCTTGCAAAGAATCCGAAACCGTGTGTATAGTCATCGGTACCCGGTTCTCATACCGGTACGTTTCAGCCCGACCCCCCGGGGCTGAAACGTGACGACCCCGGCCTCCTCCCCCCCTGGCCGGGGTTGTCCTCTGTCTGGGGTCTTTTCTACCGCGGAACTTCGGCGGTCGCGCCCGGTTGTCCACAGGCCCGGACTCCATCCCCAGGCGGCGGTGTTCCGGCCGGTCGGCGTCCTCCGCCTGCCGCATGATCGTCCGCATGCCCGACGAACTGCTGGTTCTCGTAGACCCTGACCTCCGCGACGACGTCGCGCGCTGCGCCGCCGCGGCCGGTTACCTCGTGCACGTCGGGTCTGCCGACGACTGCCGACGCGAGTGGCTGACGGCCCGGGCCGTGGTCGCGGACCCGCCTGCGGTCGCGGTCCTGTCCCGCATACGCCCGCCCCGTCGCCCTGGACTCGTGCTGGTCAGTGCTGCCGAGCCGGGGGCACACACCTGGCGGATGGCGATGGACCTGGGTGCCGAGGACGCGTCGACCCTGCCGGCCGAGGAGGGGCGCCTGGTCCGCGTGCTGACCGAGTGTCGGGTACCTCGACGCCGCCCGGCCGGCGTCGTCGCGGTCATCGGTGCACACGGCGGCGCCGGAGCATCGACGCTGGCTGCCGCGGTGGCGCTGACGTCGGCCGACGCCGGCTCGCCCACGCTTCTCCTCGACCTCGACGACATGGGCGCAGGTGCCGACCTTCTGCTCGGCATCGAGCGCCGCCCAGGGCTGCGTTGGCAGGATCTCGCGCTCGACGGTGGGGTCGTCGGCGGTACGGCCCTCCACCAGGCGCTGCCGAGTGCGCGTGACGGTCTCGCGGTGCTGACCTCCCAGCGACTGCCCGCCGCCGGGTTGAGCGTGGAGGCCGTCACCGCGGTCATCGATGCGGGACAGACGCACGGCGATCTTGTCGTGGTCGACCTGCCGCGCTCCGACAACCCCGTGGTGCGCGCCGCAATCGCATCCACCGACGTCGTGGTGGTGGTGACCACTCCCACCGTCGGCGGATGCGCCGCCGCTCGACGCATCGTCGACCGTGTCGTCGGCGACGAGGTGGCCGTCGAGCTCGTCGTGCGGGGACCCTCGCCCGGCGGGCTACGGCCACAGCAGGTCGCCGACGCGATCGGACTCCCACTGCTCGCCGCCTTTCGCCCGGACCCGCGTCTGGCCGTGCGGCTGGAAGGTGGCCCGTTGCGACTGCGACCTCGCAGCCCACTCGGCCGCGCGGCCGCGACGGTGCACTCGCGGGTCGCCGAGCGACGGCGGCTCGCATCATGACGCGGGCACGAACGGACGGGCAGGCCGACGAAGCGCTGTTGGACCGGGTGCGCTCGCGTCTGGCCGCCGACGCGGCCGACCCGAGTCCGGCCGTCATCGCCGACGCGATCCGGGCAGAGGCCGGGGGAGTGCTCGGCGACACCGACCTGCTCGCCGCGCTCCGATTCCTGCAGACCGAACTGACCGGGGCGGGCAAGCTCGAGCAACTCCTCGCCGAACCCGACATCGCCGACATCCTGGTGGCGGGTCCGGACGAGGTGTGGGTGGATCGGGGTTCCGGGCTCGAGTCGACGTCGATCCGATTTCCGGACGAGGGGTCGGTGCGTCGACTGGCGGGCCGGCTCGCACTCGGGGCCGGACGACGCCTCGACGACGCCCAGCCCTGGGTCGACGGGCAGTTGTCGAACGTCGGACGCCGCGGGTACACCGTGCGGCTCCACGCGATCATTCCGCCACTCGCTGCGGACGGAACGTGCATCTCACTGCGGGTTCTGCGTTCGGCGTCCAAGGACCTGCCGAGCCTGATCGACAACGGCGCGATCCCGTCCGAGGTGGTGCCGGTCATCGCCGACATCCTGCGTCACCGGCTCGCCTTCCTGGTGATCGGCGGCACCGGCTCGGGGAAGACGACCCTGCTGAACGCGCTGATCGGCGCCATGGATCCGCGCGAGCGGGTGGTGTGTGTGGAGGACGCCCTCGAGCTCGCCCCGCGCCACCCGCAGGTGGTGCGGCTGGTCGCGCGGGCATCGAATGTCGAGGGTGTGGGTGAGGTCCCGGTGCGGACGCTCGTCCGGCAGGCGCTTCGGATGAGACCCGACCGGATCATCGTCGGCGAAGTTCGAGGCAGTGAGGTCATCGACCTGCTCACGGCGCTGAACACCGGTCACGACGGGAGTGCCGGTACGGTGCACGCGAACTCGACCTCGGAGGTGCCGGCGCGGATGGAAGCACTTGCCGCGCTGGGAGGTATGGGACGTGATGCCCTCCACAGTCAGCTGGGTGCCGCGTTGCAGGTGGTCCTCGGGGTGGCACGGAATGCGGGTGGAACACGGGGTCTCGTCGAGATCGGGATCGTCCGACGGGACGACTCCGGGCGGGTGATGATCGTGCCGATCTGGTTGCGCCACAACGGTTTCACCGCGGATCGTCGGCAGTTCGGCGCGCTGGTCGCCGGCCGGGGGACGGCTACGGGGGAGTGCCGGTGATGTCGACTCCGGTCGCCGTCGCGCTGGTGTCGGCCGCTGCGGGTGTCGCGGTACTGATGACTTCTCCGCCACGGGTGACGTACCGAATCCTGGCTGTCTGCGGAGGCGAGGACCCCAGCCGGTCATCCATCCCGGTCGTGCTGGCTCCGATGGCGGTGCCCTTCGGTGTCTCCCTGATGGGCGGGTTGCCCGCCGCCATCGCGGCCGCGATCATCGTGACGGTCGTGCTCTGGGTGCGCCGCCGCCGACTGGCCGAGAAATCGCGCGATCGTCGGTCGGACGACCTGCTCCTCGCGCTGTCGCTGATGATCGCCGAACTGTCGGTCGGCGCGCCACCGGTGCGGGCCTGCGAGGTCGCGGTCGCCGAACTCCGCCGTCGTGATCCCGGTGACGGGGGTTCCGGATCAGCGATCGCCGACGGCCTGGAGGCGATGGCCTGCCGTGCCGCACTGGGTGGTTCGGTGCTCGATTCGACGTCCGGGGACGACGCCTCGGCGGGTGGCGAGTCGTGGCGTCGTATCGGTGTGGCGTGGCAGATCGCCGACGACCGCGGTCTGCCGATGGGCGACCTCCTCGGCGCGGTGCGCTCGGACCTGCAGGCACGGCGGGGTTTCGCGGATCGAACACGGGCCGGACTGTCGGGGCCACGCGCGACGGCAGCGGTTCTGGCCGGTCTGCCGCTGCTCGGGATCGCGCTGGGGCAGGCGACGGGTGCGGGACCGATCCAGGTCCTCCTCGGTGGCGGTCTGGGCGGCGTTCTGCTGGTCGTGGGGTGTGGCCTGGTGGCCGCAGGGATCGGCTGGTCGGAGCGCATCACCGGGAAGGTGCTGGCGCGGTGATGCCCGGCGGGATGGCGGGCGCCGCCTGGTCCGCGGCACTGTTGGCCGTGGCGTTGTGGCTCTGGCCGGCGCCGCGGTGGTTGCTGTGCCGGGTGACCGGGCCGCCCCCGCCCCCGGATCGCACGCCACGGTGGCTGGGTGCCGGACCTGCTCCCGACGACCCGTTCGCAGTCGCGTCGGCATTCGATCTCTTCGCCGTGTGCCTACGTGCCGGACTCCCGGTGGGGACCGCGGCGTCGGTGGTCGCCGAGCGCGCACCGGCGTCGATGGCCGGGCCCCTCGCTCACGTCGCCGACCTGCTGCAGCTCGGTGCCGATCCGGACGCGGCGTGGTCGGCGTTGATCGACGGGTCGAACGGCGCGGCCTCCGACGACCACCTCGACGCGCTCGCCGCGATGGCTCGTCGCTCGGCGCGGGCCGGCTCGTCGCTCGCGGGCGGGCTCGCCGAACTCGCCGAGGACGTGCGGCGCCGGGCCCACGACGACGCCCTTGCCGCCGCCGAGCGGGCCGGGGTCGCCATCAGCGGCCCGCTCGGATTGTGCTTCCTACCCGCATTCATCTGCCTCGGTATCGTTCCGGTCGTCGTCGGCCTCGCCTCGACGGTTCTGGGTTCGGTCTGACGCGCTGTCGGTGCGAGGACGCACAATGGACCCATGACCGACTCAGGTTCTCGACACCACGCAATCGACTACATCGAACTCACCGTCACCGACTCCGTCGCGGCGCAGGCGTTCTATTCGTCGGCGTTCGGCTGGCAGTTCAACGACTACGGGCCCGCGTACGCGGGGATCGTGAACCCGGGCGGTCCCGACCTGCCCGAGGTCGGTGGCCTCGCGACGAGCGAGACGGCTGCGGTGCGCGGTGGCCCGCTCGTGCTGCTCTACTCCGACGACCTGGACGCCACGGCGGAACAGGTTCGCGCCGCCGGTGGCGAGATCGTCAACGGACCCTACGCTTTTCCCGGCGGCCGACGGTTCCATTTCACGGATCCGAGCGGCAACGAACTCGGGGTGTGGTCGACCTCGTAGGCAGCCCTCGTCCGGGTCCGGCCAGGGCTCGGCATGGTCTCGAAATCCGAGGGATCCGAATCGGCGCTCGGCGCGTCCAAGTACCTGCAACACCGCAAGTGCTCGGACCAGATCGGCCCGCGGTTCCATCGACTCTCAGGAGAGACCATGTCACGCACCATTTTCCGGACTCACGACGCTCCCGCCGCGCACGACCCCGGCGCCGTGACCGAACGTCTCGGCGCGCACCTGACCCGGCTCATGACCGACGAGGAAGGGATGTCGACCGCGGAGTACGCAATCGGGACCATTGCCGCGGCCGCGTTCGGTGCGATTCTCTACACGGTCGTCACCGGTGACAACATCGTGAGCGCGTTGACCGGCATCATCGGGAAGGCGCTCAACACCTCGGTCGGCTGATGATCGGGTCACAACGATTGCGACGCTTGGCCGTCGACGAATCGGGGATGGTGACCGTCGAGGCCGCGTACGCGATCGCCGCGATTGTCGTCACGGTGCTGATCGCGGTCGGCGCCATCGCCGCGGTGACCACGCAGATCCGATGTACCGATGCGGCACGAGAGGTGGCGCGACTGTCCGCCGCGGGGGATTCCTCGGCGCGGGAGGCCGCCCGGCGGCTCGTCGGTGACGCTGCACGAGTGTCGATCTCGGCCTCGGACGAGAATGTCGTCGTCGAGGTCAGGTCGGAGGTGGCGATGCTGCCGGGTCTGACGATGTCGGCACGGGCGGTGGCGGCGAAGGAGCCGACGGGTGCGGATCAGGTGGTGTTCGCGCCGGGGGTCGGACCATGACGGCCGGCCGGGGACTGGTCGTGGACGATGACGGTCACGCGACGGTACTGGGTGCATTCACGATCGCGGCATTCGCCGCCGTCCTCGTGATGGTGATCTACGTCGGGGGCGCGGTGCTCGCCCGGCACCGGGCGCAGTCGGCGGCCGATCTGTCGGCACTGGCCGCGGCGATCGATCACGTCGCCGGCGAGGTGAATCCGTGTGCGGCCGCGCACGACCTGGCCGGCCGTCAACGACCCCGCGCAGAACTGGTCGGGTGTCGTGTCGACGGCGATGACGTGGTGGTGACGGTACGGGTGCCGGTCGAACTCGGAAGCCTCGGGACGAATCACGCCACCGCACAGGCCCGGGCGGGGCCGATCGACTGACGCCGCCGGGGCGGACTCACCCGAGCCCGTCCGAGTCGACGGCGATCTGCTTCGGGTACACGCGGATGGATTGCATGGGGGCAAACCACAATTGGTGAAAGTGAACCTCGGTGTCACCGCGGTACGCGAGTTCGAAGCCGTCGGTGCCGGTGTTCAAGGGAATCCACGACCGGGCAGCCCGAACGAACGACGACCAGTGGATGAGCTCGCCCTCGGTGAGGAAACCTCCTGCTGCTGCCCAGATCTCGCCGGATTGGGCATCGGAGGAAGCCAGATAGACCTCGCCGAGCGACGCGGTCACCCGTGGCCCGACCATCGCCGTCTGGAGGTACCACTGCGCCGTCGTCACGACGTCGGTGAACCCACCGGACCGGGCAGCGCACCAGGCGTAGTGAAGGTCCAGGGCGTCGAGTGCCTCCTCTTCGGAGAAGAACACGTCGCGTTCGCCGATGGAGGACGGCAACTGGTCGGTGTTCTGCGTCGGCCGGGCGAGCAGGAAGAAGGCACGGGAGGGGCGGGTGACCTGACGGTACGTGTGGGTTCCCCGGTCGGATGCCTCGTCATGCATGGGCCAAGTATTCCCGACGGAGGAGATCCAGGACGGCCACTGCGCCATTCTTGTCCAGCGGGTCGTTGCCGTTGCCGCACTTGGGGCTCTGGACGCAGGACGGGCAGCCGCTCTCGCACCCGCAGCCGGCCACCGCGTCCCGGGTGGCGTCGATCCAGGTCAGGAATGCCGAGTGCCCCCGTTCGGCGAAGCCGGCACCGCCCATGTACCCGTCGTAGACGAAGACCGTCGGCAGCCCGGTGTCCGGGTGGAGGTCGGTGGAGAGTCCACCGATGTCCCAGCGGTCGCAGGTGGCCACCAGGGGAAGGAGACCGATGGCCGCATGCTCGGCGGCGTGGAGAGAGCCGGGGAGCCGGGTCTCGTCGATGCCGGCGTCGGCGAGCGACTCCGGTGTGAGGGTGTACATCACCGCGCGGGTACTGAGTGTCTGTTCGGGCATGTCGAGTTCGACGGCGTCGAGCACCTCGCCGGTCCGCAACGTGCGCAGATACCCCACGACCTGGTGCGTGACGTCGACCTCGACGAACGCGACCGTCAGCGGACCGAATCGTCGGCTCGCGAGGGTCGCGGTCACGGTGACGTCGGTCGTCTCTCGCGCCGACGTCGTCCAGTCCGGGTCCTCGGGGTGTGTCAGCGCGAGACCGTCGTCGAGGTCGAGCTCGTCGACGAGATAGCTTTCGCCCTGGTGGATGTGGACGGCGCCGGGGTGCACCGTGGACATGGCCCGGCCGGTGTCGACCGTGCCGAGCAGTTGCGACGTCGTGGTGTCGACGATGAGGACCTGACCGCCGATGCCGCCGCGGATGTCGACGTCGGCGTGGGGTTCGGTCCCGGCGGTGACGTACCAGCCCGACTTGCGTTTGCGGAGCAGACCCTCGGCGGCGAGGTCGTGTGCCACGTCGTGTGCATTCCAGGCGTCGATCTCTGTGTCCGACAGCGGCTTCTCCATGGCAGCGCACAACAGGTGCGGGCCCAGGATGTAGGGATTGGCCGGGTCGGTGACCGTGGCCTCGACGGGCTTGCCGAGCAGCGACTCGGGGTGGTGCACGAGGTAGGTGTCGAGTGGGTCATCGCGCGCGACGAGCACGACGAGCGAATCGCCGGACTCGCGCTGGCGTCCCGCCCGTCCGGCCTGCTGCCAGAACGAGGCGACCGTGCCGGGATATCCACTGACGATCACGGCGTCGAGTCCGCTGATGTCGACGCCGAGTTCGAGCGCGTTGGTGGTGGCCACGCCGAGCAGTTCGCCGTCGGAGATGGCCTTCTCGAGACGGCGCCGGTCGTCGGCCAGATAACCGGCGCGGTAGGCCCCGATCCGGGACTCGAGCTCGGGGGCGCTCTGCGACAACAGGTGTCGCGCACTGAGCGCGGTGAGCTCCACGCCTCGTCGGCTGCGCGCGAAGCACAGTGTGCGAGCCCCCTCCACCACGAAATCGGCCAGCAGTCGCGCGGATTCGGCCCCGGCCGAGCGGCGCACCGGTGCGCCGTTCTCCCCGGTGACCACCCGCAGGAAGTCGGGCTCCCAGAGGGCGACGGTCCGCTCACCGCGGGGAGACCCGTCCTCGGTCACCGCCACCGCGGGCTCGCCGATCAGCCTTCCCAGCGCCTCCGCCGGCTCGGCGACCGTCGCACTCGCCCCGATGACGATCGGGTCGGCGCCTGCGGCCCGCGCGATGCGCAGCAACCGCCGCATCACCAGCGCGGTGTGCGAGCCGAACACCCCACGGTAGTGGTGACATTCGTCGACGACGATGAATCGAAGATGTCGGAAGAACTGTCGCCACCGGTGATGGTGGGACAGGATGCCGATGTGCAGCATGTCGGGGTTGGTGAAGATCCAGCGCGAATGCGCACGCGCCCACTGCCGGATCTCGGGGTCGGTGTCGCCGTCGTATGCGCACGGCTGCAGGTGCCCGAACTCCGGTCGTCCGGCGATGATCGACGACACCGCCCGGATCTGGTCGGCGCCGAGTGCTTTTGTCGGCGCGAGGTATAGCGCGGTCGCATTCTTTTCGTTCAGCAAAGCAGTGAGAATGGGCATTTGATACGACAGGGATTTGCCCGATGCGGTACCCGTGCAAATAGCGACATGATTTCCGTGGAATGCGGCGTCGGCCGCGCTCGCCTGATGAGTCCACACCTTCTCGATGCCGTTGTCGGCGTAGGCGTCGATCAGCGGTTGCGGCACCCATTCCGGCCACTCGACGAAAGATGCTGAGCGCGACGGGATTACCGACAGGTGGGTGAGGGGGGAGGGGTCGGCGTCGGAACCCGCGAGGGTCCGGGCCAGTAGTCCTGTCCCGAATGTGGAGTACTGCATCTTCTGGTGACAACTCTTCGAAATAGTGTCGCGGCTTCAGGTCTCCTGACCTGCGGCGATGTTACCGGCTGATGTCGTTGCTCTGAAGTTTGACGAGGTTTTGACTCACTTTGGTTCGTGTGACTATCGCTGGGGGGCCGAACATGATTGACTGGTTCCGGCCGCAGCTTTCGCGACCCACCGCCCGGTGGGCGACAAGCATGTTGCAGCCGTGGTACTGAGGTTAGTTTGGCGGATCGATGCAGATCTTCGCGGGGCTCTTTGAGGTATGGCGGTCGACCGGCCACGACACGATGACCCATCGTGTCGCGACAGTTGATATGTAAAGGATTGCAAGAATGGCACAGGGAACTGTGAAGTGGTTCAACGCGGAAAAGGGCTTCGGCTTCATCGCGCCTGATGAGGGTTCCGACGACGTGTTCGTCCACTATTCCGAGATCCAGGGATCCGGTTTCCGCACCCTCGAGGAGAACCAGCGGGTCGAGTTCGAGGTCGGACAGGGCACCAAGGGGCCGCAGGCCACCGGCGTCCGCGCCGTCTGAGAACACCCGCGTGTGACTGCACCACGCAGTCGGGGCAAACCACCGCTCCCGTTTCGATTCGTCGAGGCGGGAGCGGTTTGTTGTCCGTGCCCCACAATGCGCCTCTGTCCGCGCTCCCATACCTCCTCCTTCGTCGTGACGATCACCGATCGCTCCCTGGGAAACCTCCCACCGGTTTCCGAGGCGCACCACTAGTCTCGACTCGTGGGCCAGTTGTCGTTTTTCTCTGCCGAGACCGAACAGCCCGCGTACGCCGATCTCGCGGGGTTGCTCGCGGCGCACGGACAGTCCGTCCGCTCCGAAACCGGTACGCGGGTCTCGATCGTGGTGGCCGACCGCTGGCGGGCCGAACAGATCGTCGTCGAGATGCGTGCGGCCGGACTCGACGCCGAGTCGACGGCGTCGGACGAGGGCACTCCACTGGCACGCACCGCCTCCTGTCATGAACTGGACCCGCTGCACAAGGCATGGTCGGCGGGAGCGGTGAAGGCGATGCCGTCCGGCTGGGTTCCGAGCTACCGGGCACTGCGTCTGTGGGTGATCGCCGCAGGCCACCTGGACGACGGTCGCTACCAGCTCGGTTTGGATCCGCACGCCCCGGAGTCGCACGCCGCGCTCGCCACCGCGCTGATGCGTGTCGGCATCGCGCCCACCCTGGTCGGTACGCGTGGGCATTCGCCGGCACTGCGGATCGCCGGCCATCGGCGACTGTCGCGCCTGCACGAGTACGTCGGAGTGCCGCCCTGCGCCGAGGCCGTCGCGGACTGGCCGCCGGTGGACGAGCATTAGCCATCCCACACTCGAGCCTCTGAACTGGTAGAACGTGTCAAAGTGCCGGCGGATCCGTCGCTCGCTGGGGTCCGGCGCGGAATTCAGATGTGCAAACGGCGCTATACATAAGGTACAAACCCATCGAACACACCTGAACTGACACGCAGGAACGTTCTCCACCCAGTCAACCAAAGGACGCCCCGGTGGCAGAGACCAGCACCGCATCCCGCTCGAGTGGGGCCACCCGACGCCTCGTGATCGTCGAGTCGCCGACCAAGGCCCGCAAGATCGCCGGCTACCTCGGGTCGAACTATGTGGTGGAGTCCTCCCGCGGGCACATCCGCGACCTCCCGCGCGGCGCCGCCGACGTGCCGGCCAAGTACAAGGGTCAGCCGTGGGCCCGTCTCGGGGTCAACGTCGACGAGAACTTCGAGCCGCTGTACGTGGTGTCGCCCGACAAGAAGTCCACCGTCAGCGAACTCAAGTCCCTGATGAAGGACGTCGACGAGCTCTACCTCGCCACCGACGGTGACCGCGAGGGGGAGGCGATCGCCTGGCATCTCCTCGAGACGCTCAAGCCGAAGATCCCGGTCAAGCGCATGGTGTTCCACGAGATCACCGAACCGGCCATCCGGGCGGCCGCGGAGAATCCGCGTGACCTCGACATCGACCTCGTCGACGCGCAGGAGACCCGACGCATCCTCGACCGCCTGTACGGCTACGAGGTGTCGCCGGTGCTGTGGAAGAAGGTCATGCCGAAGCTGTCGGCAGGCCGCGTGCAATCGGTGGCCACGCGGATCATCGTCGAGCGCGAACGCGAGCGCATGGCGTTCGTGTCAGCGGAGTACTGGGACATCTCGGCGACGATGGATGCCGACGCAGATGCCGGTGTCGGCAACCCCCAGACCTTCAAGGCGCGGCTGGTCAACGTCGACGATGCCCGGGTCGCCACCGGCCGCGACTTCGAGTCCACGGGTGCGCTGAAGAAGTCCGACGGGGTGATCGTGCTCGACGCCGACCGCGCCGAGGGGCTGGCGGCCGGTCTGCGGGGCGCGGCGATGACCGTGACGTCGGTCGAGGAGAAGCCCTACACGCGTCGTCCGTATGCGCCGTTCATGACCTCGACGCTGCAGCAGGAGGCCGGCCGGAAGCTGCGCTTCACCTCTGACCGCACGATGCGGATCGCGCAGCGCCTGTACGAGAACGGCTTCATCACCTACATGCGTACCGACTCGACGAGCCTGAGCGAGTCGGCGATCAACGCCGCCCGCGCGCAGGCCCGCGAGCTCTACGGCGACAACTTCGTCCATCCGACGCCCCGGCAGTACACCCGCAAGGTGAAGAACGCTCAGGAGGCGCACGAGGCGATCCGGCCCGCCGGCGAGACCTTCCGTACCCCCGGCCAGGTCGCCGGGCAGCTCGAGGCCGACGAGTTCCGCCTCTACGAGCTGATCTGGCAGCGCACCGTCGCCTCGCAGATGGCCGATGCCAAGGGCACCACGCTGAGCCTGCGCATCGCGGGGATTGCCTCCAGCGGAGAGCGCGCGACGTTCGCCGCGTCGGGCCGCACGATCACCTTCCCCGGCTTCCTGTCGGCGTATGTCGAGACGGTGGACGAGCAGAGCGGCGGCCAGGCCGACGACGCCGAGAACCGGCTCCCGCAGCTGACCGAGGGCCAGTCGCTGACGGCGACCGACCTGACCGCGGACGGTCACTCGACCAACCCGCCCGCACGCTTCACCGAGGCCTCGCTGGTGAAGGTGCTCGAGGAACTCGGCATCGGCCGCCCATCGACCTACGCCTCGATCATCGGCACCATCCAGGACCGCGGCTACGTGGTGAAGAAGGGCAATGCCCTCGTGCCGTCGTGGATCGCCTTCGCGGTCGTCGGGCTGCTCGAGGCGTACTTCCAGAGCCTCGTCGACTACGACTTCACCGCGACCCTGGAGGACGACCTCGACCAGATCGCGACCGGCAACGAGAACCGGACGAAGTGGTTGACGGAGTTCTACTTCGGCGATGACCACCCGGGTGCCGACGGCGAGAACCGTTCCGCCCATTCGGCGATCGCGCAGTACGGCGGACTCAAGAAGCTCGTCGGCGTCAACCTCGAAGAGATCGACGCCCGGCAGGTCAACTCGATCCGCCTGTTCAACGACGAGGAAGGGCGTCCGATCTACGTGCGGGTCGGCCGATTCGGGCCGTACCTGGAGCGCAATGTCGCGACATCGCCCGACGCCGAGCCGGATCTGCAGCGCGCCAACCTGCCCGCCGACATCACACCGGACGAGCTGACTCTCGCGATCGCCGAAAAGCTGTTCGCCACACCGCAAGAGGGCCGCTCGCTGGGCACGGACCCGGCAACGGGCCACGAGATCGTCGCCAAGGAAGGCCGGTTCGGTCCGTACGTGACCGAGATCCTGCCGTCGGACGACGATGACGACGACGGCGACACCCCGGCGACCATCCCCGCGGGCCCGACCCCGCGCGATGGCGGGGCCGGCGGTGGCACCGGCGGTTCCGATTCCGCCGACGGCGACGTCGTCCCGCTCGACGCGCCGGGCGGCGGCACGGCGACGAAGACGAAGCCCGCGGCCAAGAAGACCGCGAAGAAGGCTGCGAAGAAGGCCGGTCCCAAGCCGCGCACCGGCTCGCTGTTCAAGACGATGGACATCTCGACGGTCACGCTCGACGATGCGCTGAAGCTCCTGTCGCTGCCGCGTGTCGTCGGCGTCGACCCGGAGTCCGGCGACGAGATCACCGCGCAGAACGGCCGGTACGGTCCGTACCTCAAGAAGGGGTCGGACTCGCGGTCGCTCGGTTCCGAGGAGCAGCTGTTCGAGATCACCCTCGACGAGGCGCTGAAGATCTACTCCGAGCCCAAGCGCCGCGGTCGGCAGGCCGCCGCACCGCCGCTCCGTGAACTCGGCAAGGACGACGAGGTCAGCGGCAAGCCGATGGTCATCAAGGACGGCCGCTTCGGACCGTACGTGACCGACGGCGAGACCAACGCGAGCCTGCGCAAGGGCGACGAGGTCGCCTCGATCACGCCGGAACGCGCGATGGAACTGCTCGCCGATCGGCGCGCGCGCGGCCCCGCCAAGAAGGCCACGAAGAAGGCGGCCAAGAAGGCTCCGGCCAAGAAGGCCGCGGCGAAGAAGACGGCGGCGAAGAAGACGGCGGCCAAAAAGACCACGGCGAAGAAGACGACCGCCAAGAAGACGGCAGCGAAGAAGACCACCGCGAAGAAGACCACCGCGAAAAAGACAGCTGCGAAGAAGGCGACCCCGGACGCCGAGTGACGCCCGGGCCGTCGCTCAGGCCGACCGGTCCGGCTCGAGATGCGGGCGCGCGAGAAGCGTCTCGATCCCGCGGCCGCGGAGTTCGACGCCCTCGCCGATCTCCCAGTGCTCGGCCTCTTCGTGCGACGCCAAGAACACCGCGCGGGCGGACCCGAGCACGCGTGTGGGCTCGTCTTTGGCGAGTTCGGTGAGTCGGGCCGCCTCGTTCACGGGGTCGCCGATGACCGTGTACTCGAGTCGCTGTTCGGCACCGATGTGACCGGCGATGGCCTTGCCGGCCGACACCCCGATGCCGATGTCGGTGTCACCGAGGGTCTCGTACAGCTCGGCCCGCAACTCACGCGCAGAGGCGAGCGCGCGGCCGGCGAAGTCGTCGAGGTCGAGCGGTGCCCCGAAGATCGCGAGCGCCGCGTCGCCCTGGAACTTGTTGACGAATCCGCCGTGGCGTCCGACGACGCCGACGACGACCCGGAAGAACTCGTTGAGCAGCTCGACGATCTCGCGCGGTGGCCGATTGACCGCCAGTCGCGTCGAGCCGACGATGTCGACGAACAGGACGCCGACATAGCGCTCCTCGCCGCCCAGCTCGGTACCGGTCTCGATGGCGCGCCGGGCGACGTCCTCGCCGACGTAGCGACCGAACAGGTTGCGGAGCTGCTGACGTTCGCGCAGATCGGCGACCATGTCGTTGAAGCCGGCCTGCAGCAGGCCGAGGTCGCTGCCGTCGTAGATCTTGACCGCGACGTTGAGGTCGTTCTCGCTGACCTTGGCCTGCGCGCGGCGCAGCTGTTTGATCGGATCGTTGATGGCGGCCACGACGCGCACGATCGCGATGACGCTGAACGCCAGTGCCGAGATGGCCATCCACAGGATCGGCCGTTCGAGGCCGGTGGAGTCGGCCTCGATGATCCCGAGCCGGTGGAGCACGATCATCCCGATGATCACGAGCATCGGCGCCACGACGCTGATCACCCAGAAAGCGGTGATGCGGGTGGTGACACTGGGAGCGATCGCGTTGTCGGGATTGTTGGCCATCGCCGCGACGGTGATCGGCCGCATGACCTTCTCCGCCTGCATGTAGCTCAGCGCACACGTCACCATCGCGCCGATCGTGCTGGCGATGGCCACGATGAAGGCGTTCTTCGACGACACGGTCAGGTTGACCAGTGTGAACAGTGTGCCGCCGACCACCCACAGCGCGGCGTTGACCGCGGTCAGCAGCATCGGCAGAGCGAGTGCGCGGCGTCGCGCGGCCTCGTTGTCGAGCCGGGTGCGGCGCCGATGCCAGATGAGTACCGGTAGGGACAACTGGATGCTGGCGAAGCCACCGATCACCATGGCGATCAGCAGGTAGGCCGCGAAGATGACCTGGTTCAGCGCGGTGATCTCGTCGAGGCTGATCGAATCCTGGATCGGCATGCCGAAACGCAGGAACGCGAAGGTGAACAGCGCGCCGACGAGATTCGCCCGCAACATATCGAGCGCGAGAATCGGCCACGGCGTATGAATCAGCCATCGGGCCAGATGCAGGCCCTTTGACCACCGCGACCGTTGTTGAACCACGGAGACCACGGTAGCTGGCTGCTTGCAATCGTTAAACACGGTTCCGTGTCTCAGGCGTGTCCGAACTGCGGATTAGGGTGTTGCTGTGACAAATGTCTTCGATCGGCTGACCGGGCAAGAGGCCATCGCCGACGATCTGCGGGCGGCCGCGCGCGCCGCACGGGTTCTGGCGGCGAGGCTCGACGCGGGGGCCTCGGCCGACCTGTTCCTCGCCGACGACGAGATCCCGGCCGTCGACGCGGGATGGTCGCGGGCATCGATGACCCATTCGTGGTTGTTCACCGGGCCGCCGGGCAGCGGTCGGTCGGTGGCCGCGCAGTGCTTCGCCGCGGCGCTCCAGTGCCAATCGCCCGATGCCGCGAACATCGGCTGCGGCGAGTGCCGCGCCTGCGTCACCGTGATGGCCAAGACCCACGCCGACGTCCGCCATGTGGTGCCGGAAGGGTTGAGTCTCGCCGTGGGGGCCATGCGGGACATCGTCCAGGCCGCCGCCCGCCGGCCGGGGACGGGACGCTGGCAGATCGTCATCGTGGAGGACGCCGACCGACTCACCGAGCAGGCCGCGAATGCGCTGCTGAAGGTCGTCGAGGAGCCGCCGTCACGAACGGTCTTCCTGCTGTGCGCGCCATCGGTCGATCCCGAGGACATCTCGGTGACCCTGCGGTCGCGCTGTCGGCACGTCGCGCTCGTCACGCCGACGACCGCAGACATCGAGCGGGTTCTCGTCGAGCGGGACGGCCTCGACCCGGAGCAGGCGAGATGGGCGGCGTCGGTGTGCGGCGGTCACATCGGTCGCGCGCGCCGGCTGGCGACCGACCCGGAGGCCCGTACGCAGCGCGAGAAGGCGCTCGGGCTGGCGCGTGCCGCCTCCCGGGACTCGACCGCGTACGCCGCAGCCGAGGAGCTGGTCCGGTCGGCCGACGAGGCCGCCAAGGCGATCAGTGCCGAACTCGACGTGGCCGAGACCGAGGAGATGAAGACCGCTCTCGGTGCGGGCGGTACCGGCAAGGGCACTGCGCGGATGCCGCGCGGCAGTGCCGGCGCGCTCAAAGAACTGGAGAAGCGGCAGAAGTCGCGGGCCACCCGGGTCGGACGCGACGTCCTCGACCGCGCGCTCGTCGACCTCGCCGCGCTTTTCCGGGACGCGCTCGTCGTCGGCGTGGGTGCTCAGGTCACCGCGATGCACCCGGACAAGGCCGACGACCTCGCGAACCCGCTCGCCGGCTACGCCAGGCCCGAGCAGCTGCTGCAGTGCGTCGAGGCGGTACTCGCCTGCCGTGAGGCCCTCGACATGAACGTGAAGCCGAAGTTCGCCGTCGACGACATGGTCGCGCGGATCGGGCTGGCGCTCGCGCGTCCGATGCGAACGTAGGCACTTCCCACATTGGTAACTCGTATGTTACCAATGTGGTGTGGATGAGTTCGAGGCGATCGCCGATCCGGTGCGTCGAGCCCTCATCGAGCGGCTCGCTCGAGGCCCGGCGCGTGTCGTCGACCTCGCGGCCGACCACCCGATCAGCCGGCCCGCGATCTCGCGACACCTCCGGGTGCTGGGTGAGGCCGGCATGACGACGGTCGTCGATCAGGGGCGCGAGCGACACTACGAGCTCGCACCTGGTGCGCTTGCCCCGGTTCGGGCCTGGCTCGACGCCGTGGACTCGGAGGTTGCGAACTCGGAGGTTGCGGGCTCGGAGGTGGTCGAGCCGAGATTCGACGATCGCCATCTCGATGCGCTCGACCTCGAGGTGCGACGCACCGTGCGCGAACGCGGCCAACCCGAGGCTGATGCCGAATCGCTCGATTCCGCTCCCACACTTACAGATTCGATCAAGCGACACGAGGAGACAGGATGAGCGCCGACGTCACGGCCACGGGCCGTCGAGAGATCCGGGCCGGTGTGCCCCACGTCGTGCTGGAGCGCACCTTCACCGCGCCTGTCGACGCGGTGTGGGCGGCGATCACCGAACCGTCCCGGCTCGAGCGGTGGATCGGCACGTGGGCGGGAGATCCGGCCGACGGTGTCGTCGACTTCCGGATGACCGCCGAAGGGGACGACGTGGAGTCCGAACGGTTCTCGATCCTGGAGTGCGATCCGCCGCGTCGGCTCGTCGTCGAGTCGAAGTCGCCCGGCGGCGACGGTGACGGCGATGTCTGGCGGCTGGAGCTCGATCTCATTGAAGCCGATGGGACAACCACTCTCACCTTTGCGCAGGGGTTACCGAGACCGGACTCGGCCGAGAACGTTGGTCCAGGGTGGGAGTACTACCTCGATCGTCTGGTCGCAGCCGAGGGGGGCCGCAGTGTCGCCGAGGTCGACTGGGATGCCTACTACCCGGCCTTGGCGTCGTCGTATGAGGCCATGTTCCGGGACTGATCGGGTCGCGCTCGTTCGTGATCGCCGAAAGGCGACGAGCGCCGGGACCTATCATGAGTTCATGGTCGCGCCGCGACCGGACGATGAGCGAGGAGCAGACGATGTCGGACTTCATCCGCAA
Source organism: Gordonia sp. McavH-238-E (assembly GCF_022348225.1). NCBI lineage: Bacteria > Bacillati > Actinomycetota > Actinomycetes > Mycobacteriales > Gordoniaceae > Gordonia > Gordonia sp. McavH-238-E. Next base: position 112,850 of record NZ_JAKRFE010000007.1, on the reverse strand, counting down.
GATCAAGGAAGATGCCAAGGCCGTCTCGGCTGCCATCGATCAGGAACTGACGGTGCTCGAGGGTGTGCCGGGTTACGACCCCCTCGCCGACAACAAGGACACGGACGCGTCCGACGAGACCGCCGAGGGCGCGGCCCACGTCGAGGGCGACCCCCGGTAGGGCTCAGACGCCAAACGGCCGCCGGATGGGAAACCATCCGGCGGCCGTCCTGCTCACTGAGGGTGTGCTCGCTGCTGAACCCACCCCGGGGCGCTCACTTCTGAACGAACCCCAGCAGCGCCTCGTTCACCTCGGCGGCGTGAGTCCAGAGCAGGCCATGGGGGGCGTCGGGGATCTCGACGTACTCGGCGTCCGGAACGGCCTGGTGGAAACGCCGTCCGCTGGCATCGATCGGCAGGATGTTGTCCGCGGTGCCGTGCAGGATCAGCGTCGGCTTGCCCGAGTCGCGAACGGCGGCAACATCTTCGCGGAAGTCTTCGATCCAGGTGGGGACGACCGCGTAGGCGGCGACCGGTGCGCTGCTGACGGCGGTGTTCCAGTTCGCGTCGACGACCTCCTGCGTGATGCGGGTGCCGAGATTGTCGTCGAGGTTGTAGAAGTCCTTGTAGAACTGGGTGTACCAGGCGTAGCGGTTCTCCTTGGCCGCCGCGGCGATGCCCTCGAAGACGGAACGGTCGACGCCTTCGGGGTTGTCGTCGGTCTTGACCAGGAACGGCTCGAGCGAGGCCAGGAACGCGAACTTCGCGATGCGGTCCGTGCCGTGGTTCTTGGCGTAGCGGGCGAGTTCGCCGGTGCCCATGGAGAATCCGACCAGGATGACGTCGCGGAGGTCGAGCGTGGTCAGCACGGCGTCGAGGTCCGCGGCGAAGGTGTCGTAGTGGTAACCGGTGCCGACCTTGCTGGATTTGCCGAATCCGCGACGGTCGTACGTGATCACGCGGTACCCGGCGTCGATGAGCTCGCGCGCCTGCAGCTCCCAGCTGTTGCCGTCGAGCGGGTAGCCGTGGATCAGCACGACGGCCTGGCCTGCGCCGTGATCTTCGTAGTACAGCTCGATGTCGGTCGAGTTCTCGGTGCCGACTTTGATGTAGCCCATTTGCGATCACTTCTCTCTGCTGAGGCGACCGATCGAGATCGGGATCGGTGCGGCGGGCGGGAGAACGGTCGTTCTCGCCGGTGATTGCTACACTAGAGAACGATCGTTCCCCGCGCAACCCCTGCGTGGGAACAGGCTGAAGAGGAGTTCCGGGTGACCGACACAGTGGACCCGCGAGAGCAGGTGGTCCGTGCCGCTGACCAGCTGTTCAACGCGCACGGCGTCCACGCTGTCGGGATGGACAAGGTTCGCGATGCCGCGGGGGTGTCGCTCAAGAAGATCTATTCGATGTTCCCCTCGAAGGAGGCGCTGATCCTCGCCGTGCTCGAGGACCGCACCCGGCAGTGGAACGCCGGGATCGCCGCATGTGCCGACGGTTTGTCGTCGCCACGAGAGAAGTTGCTGGCGGTGTTCGACTTCCTGCTCGAGTGGTTCGGCACCGACGAGTTCCGCGGGTGCGCGTTCATCAACGCCTACGGCGAACTCGGGGCCGAGATGCCCTCGGTCGCCGCGGCGGTTCGCGCCCAGAAGGCCGACTTCCAACAGTATGTCGCCGGCCTGGTCGCCGAGTTGGGCGCGCCCGACGGCCTCGGCGCGCAGCTGTCGATCCTCGCCGAGGGCGCGCAGACCACGGCGGCGATCGCCGGCTCGGTCCGGGCTGCCGACGACGCGCGCGCCGCCGCCGAGATCCTGATCGACCAAGCTCTGCGTTGATCGTGCGTCGATTCCCGTTGATCGTGCGTCGTTTCTCGTCGACTGTGCATCGTTCGTCGGTGTGACAACGACGGCGTTCGCTCATGACGGCCGGGCCGGATGGGAAAACCGCTCGCGCCGGGACGTGATCGATGCGACGCTGCGACGATGGCCGACCCCAACCCGTCCATCGCCGAGACCTTCGTCGAGAACGGCTTCGTCAAGATCGAGCGTCCGTCATTGCGGAGCGCGGCAGACCGTGCGCGGGCGGGTCTGTGGGCGCAACTGGGGTTGTCCGAGGACGACTCCGCGGGCTGGACCGAACCGGTGCGCTGGGCGTCGGACATGGTGGGCGCCGGCCCATTCGGAGTGCTCGCCAACAGCGCGGAGCTGACCGAGGCGCTCGACGCGATCTGCGGCGTCGGTGGGTGGACGCCCCGGGGCGCCCTGGGCAACATCCCGGTCCGCTTTCCGGTGCCGCCGACGGTCGATGACCGTGGCTGGCACATCGACGCCAACACGCCGCGCGAGGACGGGTCATGGGTGGTGAGCCGACGCCCCCATACCGTGTTGATCCTGACCCTGCTGTCCGAGGTCGGGCCGACCGATGCGCCGACCCGAATTCGGCTGGGATCGCACCGCGATGCCGTCGATGTCCTCACCGACGACGGGCAGAGTCCGTTCGACGTCGGCCCGTCGGTCGATGCGGCGAGCCGCGACCGCCCGATTGCCTTCGCGACCGGCAACCCGGGTGACGTCTACGTGGTCCATCCGTTCACGGTGCACGCGGCCGACGAACATCGCGGCGCCACACCGCGATTCATGGCCCAGGGGCCGGTGATGCTCGCCTCGCCGTTGTCGGCGGACTCGGCCGGGCCACTCGCGTGCGTGTTCTGAGGCCGACGATGGACTAGGCGGTGGAATCCGCCGACTCGCTGCCGGAATTGTCGCCATCGGAACGGTCACTCGAGTCGGAGTCGTGGTCCGATCCCGAACCGCTGCCACCCGCCGGATCTCCCGACCCCGGGTCGCCGGACTCACCGGGCCGGCTGTCGTCGACCTGCTCACCCGACTGCGAGTCGGGATCGGGGTCGGCGCCACCGTCCTCGCGCTCGGTCGGCGTGTCCGCACTGCTGTCGACATCGGTGTCGTGCACCGTCTCTCGATCCACCCGCCGTGGTTCCACTTCTTCCCGAGGCGACTCGACATCGGAACCCCCGTCAGAGGAGGTCTCGGTCTCGCGAGTCCCGGTGTTCGGCTCGATGGGCCGGCCGCGGGGCGGTTCCGTGGTGCCCGACTCGCCGCGGGGGTCGGGATCGGTGCGTGGCGTCTCGACAGGCGAGTCGGTTCGCGGGGTACCGCTGTCTCGACCCAGTGACTTCAGGAGCGCGGAGACGAGCGGGATGGTCTCGAGCCAGACCCGGATGCTCCACGGCCCCCGCGGATCCGACACCAGGACGATGACCGGTCCATCGGTGTCGGTCGGAGGTGGAGGCGTCAGGCTGGTGTTGCCGTCGGTCTCGCCCGGGCCGCCGGAGGCCTGGGGGTCGCCGGTGTAGACGACGAACGGGCTGTTCGCGTCCAGTCCGGCGATGACGGTCATCACCGCCAAGTTCTGTTGCACCGCACGCTCTTTGGTCTCGTCGTCGAGCTCCGTCGACAACACGGTGCGGGTCATGGGGCCGCTGGCGATGATCGGACCGACTGACTGCGGGTGGTCGATGACCAGTATCCGAGGCGCGCCGGCGACGGGCAGTTCGCGCGCGATGGCCGCCCCGGGGTCGGTCGGCAGCGATACGGCAGGCGTGTGCGGCGTGGTGTTCACGACGACGGACGGCGGGGCCGGGTTCGGGCCGAGCAGGGTGGTGAGTTGCTGCGCAGCGACCTGGACAGTGGCGGGTGCGGCGAGGGCGTGGACCAGGGTGGTGGCGTTGATCGACGCGACTGCCGTCGGGATCACCGTGAAAAGCGAAAGTGCGGCGAGAGTGAGGGAGGTGCCGGCGACACCCGGGGGTCGTCGAAGAGGACCGCCGCCGTCGTTGTCGACGGCGCGGTGCGTGCCGCGCCGATGTGATGCCACCCCTGAGGCCCCCTCTTTTGTCGATCAGATAGTAGACGACGCACGGGTGGCATGGTGTCGTCTGAATGACGCAAATCGGGACATCTGCGCGATTGTGCTGCCCGGAGGGGGCGAGGAGTGGCTGCGCCATGCGGCGCAACCGGGTCGAGACGAGATGGAGCCGCCCAGGGGAATCGAACCCCTGACCTATTCATTACGAGTGAATTGCTCTACCGACTGAGCTAGGGCGGCGTGCTACGCGAGGCAGCGCAGACGAGTCTAGCGAGGGTGGGAGAACGAGCAAAACCCGGGTCGTCGACGCAGGTGGAGCTTCCGTCGAAGTGAATGTCGGTCAGCCCGGGAAGTCCGAGCCGCAGACGACGGGCACCCGGTGATCCGGGTCGAGCGCGTTGCGGACCAGCGCCCCGACGGTCGGGGAGTAGGCCATCCCGACATGACCGATCCTCGACGCCGGGCACACATCCTGGACCAGCGTATTGGTGATGTTTGGCCCGGGCGGCATCAAGGTGACCGGGTACGGCGTCGAGATCTCGTCGTATCGCGTCGCGAGATTGACGTACTCGATCGAGGGATGCCTGGGACCCCAATAGCTCTGTCCGGGTGCCCGAGCCGGCAGCCGATCGGTGAGGGAGCCGACGCGCGAGTAGCCGCGGTTGGACGCGGATAGTCCGACGATCGTGCCCACCTGTGCCGCGCGTCCGGGTATCTGGGTGACAAGCTGGGCGATCGCGCCGCCCTGGCTGTGACCGACGAAGTCGATCTGCTTTGTGCCCGTGGCGCTGAGGACCCGCCCGACGAAGTCCGAGACCGTGCGGGCGGACTGCTCCTTGTTCCCCAGCCCGCCGGTGTTGCCACTCCAACTGGCCTGGCCGTAGGTCAGGCTGAACACGCAATATCCCGCGTTCGCCAGCGTGGGCGCGACGTACGCCCAGTTGGCGCTCTGGTTCATGGCCGTCGCGTGCAGCAGCACGACGGGGTTGCGTCCGTCACGGTCACGGCAGTCGAAGCGATTGGCGCCGGGAGGCGACTCCGACGCCGGGCTCAGATACCGAGAGGCGATGGCGGTCGCCGCGTCGGTCGTGACCGGGAACGGGGCGGCGTGCGCGGTGCCCGCGGCGAGGCACAGAACTGCGGCCACCACCGCGACGAACGCTGACGTGACTCCGGCTCGGATGCGGTCCATGCAGAGGATTGTGGCCGACCGGACGGTAGGGGCACGGCGTTTCGCCTCTACTGGGCGTCGCGACGGCGGAACTCGACGCCACGCGGTGACAATTCGTAACCGACGACGAGGCTGTCGGTCAGTCCGAGCTTCTTGAGCTTGGTGATGTCCTGCTTCAATCCCGCTCTCTCCCGACCGAGTTCGGCCGCGAGGTCGGTCGACACCACCCCTGGGCGGCGGGCGATGACGTCGAGCACTTCGCGCGTCCACGGTCCGCGCGTGGACCGTGCGTCCATGCGATCGAGGCGGGTCCGGATCTCGTCCACATCGTCGTCGGACAAGTTGTCATCGGCGCGCAGGGCGATCCGCGGGTCCTCGCCGATACACCGCAATCCGATCCGGTACGTCGGGTTCTGGACGTTGACGCACAGGGCGGCCCGGACGGCGTCGGCAGCGTCGTATCCCGCGCGACGTGCTTCGTCGTCCGTGATCCGCTCGGGGTCGACGCGCTGCATCGACGTCACCTCGATCACGTGCGTCAGCGCGATGAAGCTCGAGCCCGGATGTATGCGCGGATCACCCCATCGCCGGAAGGCGAGGTCGACTGTTCCGTCGGCGACCCCGCGAGCAACTGCGGCCGTGAGAAGCACAGTCGCGACCCTAGCGAGCGGGGCGTTTCGGTGCAGGACCCGTGGTCAGGCGCCCGTGTCACCCCTGTGGATGACAGCTGAGAGGTCCCTGAGAGCTGTTGTAGGGTGGCCCGAGGTCAGCGACGGCACTGCCGACGTATTCGGGGGACCCCCTGCGTCGTGCTGTCGTTGAGCGCAACTTCACGACGACACGATCACCGGCCGGGGGGAGGGATCTTTGGTGCCGCCGCGCGCTCCTGCTCTGTGGTTTCCCGACGTCCCGCCGTGGCCTGGCATCGATGCGACACCCGCCTCCGATCTGGCCGCTCACCTGGCCCGACACCGTTCCGTCGGCCCAGCTCACGCATCTGCGCAGTCGCCCGGGGTGGCCGTCCTCGAGCGGCCGATGGAGGTTGTCGCGCCGCCGAGCAGGCCGGTGGTCGCCGGACCGGAAGTCATCACGCCACGCGTCCCCTCGGAGCTCGACGTGTTCCTGGCCGAGGCCGAGAAGTCGGTGCGAGCCAAGCGGAAGACCGGATCGGCTGGGCGCGACGAGAAGTCCCCACGTGTCGGTTCGCCACCGCGAATCGCCGGTGCGGCAGCAGCGATTCTTGTGATTGTGGCCACAGTATTGGGTGTAGTACTGACCCGCGGTGACGGACCCGAGGCGACGACGGCATCGACGTCGAGCAGCGATGCCACGTCTGCCGGGTTGGGAGCGTCCACATCGCCCGTGGTCCGGGAGCCCGCGTGTACCCAGCGCCCGGTGGGTGCCGGAACCACGGTGTCCGACGGTGACGACGCCGGCAATCAGGAGTCGGGCGCCGGGGCGATCCGTGCGTTCAACCACGCGTATTACGTCCTGCGTTCGGCGAGGGCGGCACGCGCGGTCGCAGCTCCGGGCGCGGTGGCCTCTGAGTACGTCATGCAGCAGTACATCAACCAGCGACCGCTCGGGACCCGGCACTGCTTGACAGTCTCCGACCGCGGACCCGGCGAGTACTCGGTGGTGCTGACCGAACTGCAGCCCGACGCGGCGCCCATCACCTACCGGCAGGTCATCCGCACCACGACCACCGGCGGCAAGTCCTACATCCAATCCATTCGATCCGTTGAGTGAGTTTCTGCCCGCCACCGCGGGCGTACCAGAGAGGTAGTCGAGTAATGAATCATGGTCGGGGTCGGCATCGGAAGCGTCGTGTGCCGAGTGGTCCATTGCTGTCGGTGACGTCGGCGGTGGTCGCGGTGTCGATCACCGCGGGCGCGGGGGCGGCGTTTGCGGTGCCGGAGCAGGGTGGGACCAGTCCGGGTGATTCGGCTCCCGGTCAGGGCGGCACGAGTCCTGGTGATGTGTCCCCGGATGGTGGTGCCGGGGCTGAGGCGACTGTCGAGCCGATCGTGGTTCCGGGTCCGGGCAGTATTCCGGGTCCGCCGGTGGAGGCGCCGTATCAGGCGTACACCGCGCCGGGGTCTTATTCGTATGACGAGCCGTACACGCCGTTGATCAACAATCGGGTGGCTCCGCGGGTTGCGCCGCCGGTTCGGCCGATTGCGCCGCCGCCGGAGAAGATTCGTGTGGGCAACTTCGTCACCGACATCCCGCAGGGCATGTCGAAGCGGGATGTGAACTCGATCAATGCGTGGTCGGCGTATGGCGAGGCCAAGATTGCGCAGGGTCTGATCTCTGCTGGTGTGCCGGAGGACGAGGCGACTCGTCGTGCCGCTGCGACGATCATCGGTGTGATGGCCGGTGGTACCGCTGGTGCCGTCGCGCTTGGTATTCCGTCGGCGGTTGTGGGGGCGGTGGTCGGTGCGCCGATCGGCACGGTGGCGGGCGCGATCGTTGGCTACACAACGTCGTTCGGTGCCAACACGGTGCCGGGTGCCCTGATCGGGACTGCCGCGGGAGCCGCAATTGGCGCGGCGGGCGTAGGTGCGGCGGGCGCGACTGTAGGTGCAGTGCTGGGTGGCACCGCAGGAGGGGCGCTGGCGTACGCACTCGGCGCGGGTGATCCGGGCGCCGACCCGAATGAGCCATGGCGTCAGCAAGGCCCGCGGCACGCGTTACCCGAATCAGGTTCGAACCAGTTCGAGTTCCACCTCACTGCTGAGCAGGCCCGGCGTTCGGGGCTGCCCGCTGTGGATTACGTCGTAAACAGCCGCGGCGACGTCGATGTGGAACTCGGCGCCTCAACCTTCAAATGGTCTGGTGCGCAGGCACGCTCGCCGTATGCTGTGTTCGGACCACACGTCGAGAGCTCAGTTCGTAACTGGACCCGCGCACAGTCGGACAGCTTGAAGGGCGCGATCTCTGGAAGCGAGATCCTTTGGCCGACCGAGAATGCCGGCGCGCCAGCGGGCCGTTCATAGTTGAAGTGGAGAGATGATCAGATGAGACGAGTTCTGTGTGTAGCGGTCGCCTCGATCGTGGTGGCCGCGAGTCTATTCATTGGAATTGGACGTAGCGAAGCGTCGCCCCTGCCGCGCCTCACAATCACAGGCGACAGCATGGGAGTGTTCGGCAACCATTCGTACTGTCGAGGCGTCCTCCGAGTCGGGTTAGATACGTCGCCGAGCAAGCGCGGCGTGGTTCGCCTTACCCTTACCTCGTCTGGATTCGTTGGCAATGGGGCGAGCTGGGTAAGGAACCCGGTATGCAAATTGCTGATCGGGACCTCATATGTCAGCGGAATTGGTTACGGGGTAACCAACTTCTTCCCGGCGGAATTTGGTCCGAAGCGCGGACAGAAAGTGGTGCGCGACATACGAACTGGGTCAGGGGTCGTACAGCTTGCCGTAGGTACCTTTGCGCGGAACAATCCGGTGAGGGTATTCCAGTCCTCGCCCAATCAGCACTTCCTTCTCGTTCCATAAGACGTACCGGGCGAGCGTTGACAGTCAAGGGAATCGTGGTCGAGTAATGAGTCATGGTCGGGGTCGGCATCGGAAGCGTCGTGTGCCGAGTGGTCCGTTGCTGTCGGTGACGTCGGCGGTGGTCGCGGTGTCGATCACCGCCGGCGCCGGGGCGGCGTTCGCGGTGCCGGAGCAGGGTGGGACGAGTCCGGGTGATTCGGCTCCGGGTCAGGGTGGCACGAGTCCTGGTGATGTGTCTCCGGATGGTGGTGCCGGGGCTGAGGCGACGGTCGAGCCGGTCGTGGTTCCGGGTCCGGGCAGTATCCCGGGTCCGCCGGTGGAGGCGCCGTATCAGGCGTACACCGCGCCTGGGTCGTATTCGTATGACGAGCCGTACACGCCGTTGATCAACAATCGGGTGGCTCCGCGGGTTGCGCCGCCGGTTCGGCCGATTGCGCCGCCGCCGGAGAAGATTCGTGTGGGCAACTTTGTCACCGACATCCCGCAGGGCATGTCGAAGCGGGATGTGAACTCGATCAATGCGTGGTCGGCGTATGGTGAGGCGAAGATCGCGCAGGGTCTGATCTCTGCTGGTGTGCCGGAGGACGAGGCGACTCGTCGTGCTGCTGCGACGATCATCGGTGTGATGGCCGGTGGTACCGCTGGTGCTGTCGCGCTTGGTATTCCGTCGGCGGTTGTGGGGGCGGGGGTAGGCGCAGGAGTAGGAGCAGGCATCGGACTAGGTGTGGGGTCAGTGCTCGGATTCGTTAACTTGGTTCCCGCGGTTGGAACCGGTGCCGGTATCGGAGCGGCAGTCGGAGGGATCGGCGCGGGCGCCGCGGGCGCGGCGATTGGTTTCGCTATCGGCGGGACTGCCGGCGGAGCCCTCGCCTACGCACTGGGAGCGGGAGACCCCGGAGCGAACCCAGATGAGCCGTGGCGCCAAAAGCGTCCGCGTCACGCACTTCCCGATGCCAGCGGACCGAACCAGTTCGAGTTTCATCTGTCGGCAGATCACGCACGCCGCTCAGGACTGCCTGCGGTGGACTACGTGGTGAACCACCGTGGCGACGTTGACGCAAAGATCGGAGCCTCGACTTTCAAATGGTCTGGTGTGCAGGCTCGATCGCCGTACACGGTATTTGGTCCGCACGCTGAGAAGTCGGTTCGTGCCTGGACCCGTTCTCAGTCCGACAGTCTGAAGAACGCGATCCCCGGCGGGGACGTGCTGTGGCCTGCGGAAGCGACGGGCGCTGATAGGCCCGGACTCTAGCGGTTCGGAAATATTCGCTGTCTTGTGGTTATAAAAGGAGAGTATCGATGAGACGATTGATTGTCGTTTGTTTGGCTGCGCTGATCGCTTCTGCAGCCACCTTTGCAGGGACTGGAAGTTCACAGTCTGCACCACTCCCACTTCAGTTCGCGGTGCTGGGTGACAACTTTGGGACGATCGGGAACCACTCATTTTGCCGGGGAGCTATCAACGTCCGGCTTTCGGTTCCGAAAGGCAAGAAAGGTGTAGTCCGCGTGACTGCAACTTCCCATGGATTCACTGGAGACGGGCCTGGGTGGAGAAGAAATCCAGTGTGCCGCATGGTCCTTGGCACCGAGTTCATTAGCGCACGTGGGTATCTCGTGCCGAAGTACTCCAACGTCGCATTCGGACCAAAACCCGGAACCAGAGTGGTGCAAGACGTGCACACGGGCTCGGGCCCAGTGGCAATTGAGACTCGGACGTATGCGCCCAATAGCGGATTCCGTCAGATCTACTCGCGAGGGGTCAGTTACTACGTTCTCGTTCCCTGAAATCGAGCGTTACAGCCAAAGGTCCTGGGCGAGTTGCATGCCCTTCGACGGGCGCTGCTTGCTGCGAGGCGCGCAATTCCGATGAGAAGCAGAATAGTCCTAGCGACGGAGAGTTGGACGTGAAGAAACTGGCTATTGTGGTTTTGCTGGCCGCATTCGCGGCGGCGATGGTGTCTGGTGTAGGTCAGGCGACTGCTGCGCCGATTCCGAACATCGCGCTCTACGGCAACAACTTGCGCGCGATGGGCGACCATTCCTACTGCCGCGGGACCGTCAACGTGACGATCCGTACACCGCAGAACAAGCGTGGCGTTGTCCGGGTCACTGCACGGTCCGCTGGTTTTGTTGGAGAAGGTGCGAGCTGGAAGCGGAACCCGAACTGCCGCGTGCTATTTCAAACGACGTATACCAGCATCCGGGGTTACGCGCTGCACAAGTGGGTGCCGGCGACGTTCGGCACCCGCCCCGGATCAAAGAAGGTATGGGATGTCCCGACCGGGTCGGGGCCGGCGACGGTCGGAATCACGACCTACGCCATCGACAACCCAGTTCGGACACCGACCGGTGGACTCGTCGGATTCCACATGCTCGTTCCCTGACCCCAGATGACCGCACCAACCATCCCACGCGACGGCGACCCGCAGGCCTGGGCCGAGCGGGCCGTCGTCGTGTGCGGGACAGCCGGTGGCGTTGGGACGTCGGTTGTTTCGGCGCTGCTTGCCGAGCATCGGGCGTCGTCGACGCTCGGGTTGCTCTCATGGTGGGTGGACGCGTCGGGCAACGATTGCGACATCGAGCTGCGATTGCGTGGTTCGGGGAATCAGGAACTGCTCCGCACGGCGTCGGGGACCGGCCTCTGGCTCCCGCCCGATGATGCGACGGCCACCGACGCCGTCGTCGAAACGTGGCGGCAGGGCGCGGTTCCCGTCGTCGACGCCGGCGCGCACCCGCTCACGCTGCTGCCCGAGCTCGCCGAAGACGACCTACCGAACCTCACTCCGGTACTCGTCATTGCCGCGCGACCCGACCTGCTCAACCGCGCCCGCGTCGTCTTCGCCGAATGGGACCGGGCAGGCGTACTCGAGAAGACGATCGTCGTCATCTCCTCGCAAATGCCGACCACCCACGACGACGGACTCGCCGACATGCTGGTCAATGTGGTGTCCGGGGCAGTCGGCGGCGTGATCGGCCTCGACTACGACCCCGTCATCGGCGCGGGTACCGCCCTCGATCACGATGCGCGTCGCGGGTGCCTCCCGGCGACGCACCAAGCGATCGCAACACTCGCCGCGGCGACCACCAATCGAAGCTGAACCGCGCCCACCCTTTCGTAAAACCGATGAAGCGGGCAGCATGGGGCGGTATGACCGGCTCAACCCGCTCACCGCTCACCACCGCGCAGGCTGCCGAGATGGTGGCCGATCCCTGGCGCGTCATCGCCGACAGGCTGGCCGCCGCCTACAACACCGGCTCGATGGTGCGCGGCGGTGAGTTCGTCGCGAAGATCATCGACGCCGCCGAGGAAGCGAACCACCACCCCGACATCGATCTGCGTTACGGGACAGTGCATCTCGTGCTCACCACGCACAGTGCGCATCAGCTCACCGAAGCCGATGTCGCACTGGCGAACCGGATCACCGGCATCGCCGCCGACCTCGGCCTCGAACCTGCGTCCGCACCCGTCACGCAGTTCAACCTGGCCATCGACGCCCTTGACATCCCGGCCATCCGGCCGTTCTGGAAAGCAGTGCTGGGCTACGGCGACGCCACCGAGCGCGAACCCGTAGACCTCGTCGACCCGGCAGGCCGACTGCCCATCGTCTGGTTCCAGCAGATGGACGAGCCGCGCCCGCAACGCAACCGCATGCACGTCGACCTGTGGATTCCGACCGACGAACTCCACGAGCGTCTGCAAGCAGCGATCACCGCCGGCGGACAACTGCTCACCGACGAGTACGCCCCGGCCTTCTGGGTGCTTGCCGACGCGGAAGGCAACGAGGTGTGTCTGTGCACCTGGCAGGATCAGAACTACTGATCAGTCCGCGTACATCGTCTGCGTAAACGCCATCCGGTCGCCTCGGTACAGCGAACGCCGGTATTCGATCGGGACGTCGTCCTTGTCGTAGGACAACCGGTTCAGCAAGAACATCGGCGTCCGTGCGTCGACGTTGAGCAGCGCGGCCTCACGGGCGTCGGGCAGCGTCGTCTCGATCGTGTCCTCGGTGCGTCCGAAACGCACGCCGCGCCCGCGAAATTCGGCATACAGCGACGAGGTCACCTCGAAGCCGGTTTCGAGATCGGGGTACCGGTAGGCCGGAAGACGCGTACGTTCCAGCGCCACGCGCACCTTGTCGGTGGTGAACACGCGCTCGAGCTGGATGACCGGATCGCCGATGGCGATGGCCAGCCGATCCGCGAGCACGGCGTCGGCAGTCAGTCGAGTCCAACCCACCAGGATGCGGCTGGTCTCCATGCCCCGTTCGCGGGCCGCCTCGGTGTACGAGCCGATTGACAGCGGCTGCCGGATCTTGGGCCCGGCGACCACTGTCATCCGGCCTCGACGCTCGATCCTGCCGTCCAGCAACAACTCTCGCAGCGCCTGCCGGACCGTCTCGCGTGAGACCGAAAAGCTCTCGGCGAGGTCGCGTTCCGCCGGGAACGGGTCTCCTTCGACGAGGTTCTCCAGGAGCTCCTCCAGCTGCGACCTGACGACCTGGTGCTTGAGGACGCGGGGCTGTTCCGACAGGGTCATGTGTCCAACATAGCAAAGATTGGTCTAGACCAAACGGCAACCCGATGTTCACCTCGTGTTCGGCCAAGGCACCCAAATTGGTCTATACCAAACGAGACAGTAGGCCCATGCGCACAACCGATGACGCCACCAACCCCGCACCCGAAGGTACCGACACCACCTCCACCCTCAGCGTTTCGCCGGTCCAACTCGTCGTCTTCGACATGGCCGGCACCACCATCGTCGACGACGGGCTCGTCACCCGGGCCTTCGAGGCGGCTGCCACCGCGGTCGGTATCCCCGTACAGGGTGGGGAGCGCGATCGTGCCCGCACCTACGTCCTGGACACGATGGGGCAGTCCAAGATCGCGGTCTTCCGCGCCCTGCTCGGCTCCGACGACGCGGCCCGTCGAGCCAACGAGGCGTTCGAGGAAGAATACGGGCAGCTCATCGACGACGGCGTCGACGCGATCCCAGGAGCGGCGGAGACCTTTGCTCAGCTGCGATCACGCGGAATCGCCACGGCATTCACCACCGGCTTCAGTCCGGCCACTCAGCAGCGGATTCTGGACTCGCTGGGATGGACGGATGTCGTCGACCAGGTTCTCGCCCCCACCGCAGGACTGCGCGGCCGCCCCTACCCGGACCTGGTCCTCGCGGCCGCTCTCACCGCCCAGGTCGACGACATGGCCAACGTCGTGGTGGTCGGTGACACCTCCAGCGACATCGAGACCGCTCGGCGGGCCCGCGCGGGTCTGTCGGTCGGCGTGCTCACCGGCGCGCACGACGAGCAGACCCTGCTCGCCGCGGGCGCAGACCGCGTCCTGGCGTCCGTCGCCGATCTGCCGGCACTCATCACCGCTTCCTGATCCGCTTCTCACCCGACCCCCCGACACGCCCCGAAAGGCCACCCCGATGCAGATCCGTAAGACTTCACTCGCCCTGACCGCCGCTTTCGCCACCACCGCTCTCGCCCTCGCCGGCTGCTCCGGCGGTGACTCAGAGGCCCTCAACGCCAACGGCTTTCCCGACACCCTCACCCTGGCCGCGATCCCCGCGGAGAACTCCTCAGATCTCAAGGCCAGTTACGAGCCGGTCATCAAGGTCATCGAGCAGGAAACCGGCTCGAAGGTCGAGTTCGTCCAGGCCTCCGATTACGCGGGCGTCGTCGAGGGCATGATCGCCGACAACGTCGACCTCGCCTTCTTCGGCCCGTTCGCGTACGTGGTTGCCGGTCTCAACGGCGCCAAGATCACCCCGCTCGGTGCGGTGGTGTCGGAGAAGGGCGCCGAACCGGGCTACCAGTCCTACGGAATCGCGAAGGCGGACAACGCCTCGGTAAACGGAATCAAGGACTTCGCCGGTAAGACGGTGTGTTTCGTCGACCCCGGCTCCACCTCGGGCTTCCTGTACCCGAGTGCCGGGCTCATCGAAGCCGGGGTCATCAAGTCCGGCACCGAGACCGACCTCGCCGCGGGCGTCACGCCGATCTACGCAGGGGGCCACGACGCGTCGGCGCTCTCGGTCGCGTCCGGTGACTGCGAAGCCGGCTTCGCCTTCGACTCGATGGTCGACAAGACCCTCATCGAGAAGGGCGATCTCAAGCCGGGGCAGCTGAAGACGGTCTGGAAGTCGGAGATGATCGCGGGATCGGTCTTCGCGGCGAACGACTCGCTCGGGCCCGAGGCGATCGACACTCTCACCAAGGTCTTCACCGAGAAGGTCAACGCGGAGTCGATGGAAGCGGCGGGTTTCTGCTCAGGCGATGAGTGCCTGCTCACCGACGAGCGCGCCTGGGGCGTCGTGCCCGCCTCCGACGACGATTACGCCGGTGTCCGGCATGTCTGCGAGGTCACCAAGTCCGAGAAGTGTGCGAGCTGACATGACTGCGCAGCCACCCGTCGCCGGCGACGATCTCGTCGTCCACGTCGACGGACTCACCAAGAGATTCGGCACCACGCTCGCGGTCGACGACGTGTCGCTCGATGTCCGCCGCAGCGAACTCGTCGTGCTCTTGGGCCTGTCCGGCTCCGGCAAGTCCACATTCCTCCGCTGCCTGAACGGCTTGCATCCGGCGAGCAGCGGGGTCGTCGACGTCGTGGGGCACCGGGTGGATCTCGCCGGGCGCGCCGAGATGCGGGCACTGCGACGTGAAGTCGGTTTCGTCTTCCAGCATTTCAACCTCGTCGGCCGGATCAGTTGCCTGGAGAACGTGCTGCTGGGCGGGCTCGGACGGTTACGGTGTCCTCGGTACGGAGCGCTGACCTACCCGAAGCGCATGCGGCAGGAAGCGCTGGAGCATCTCGATCGCGTGGGCCTGGCCGACCTCGCGGATCGTCGCGCCGACACCCTTTCCGGCGGACAGCAGCAGCGCGTGGCCATCGCGCGCACGCTGATGCAGAAACCGGTGCTGCTCCTCGCCGACGAACCCGTGGCCTCCCTCGACCCCGAGAATGCGGGCGTCGTCATGGATCTGCTGTTCCAGGTGTGCGTCGAGGAGAAGCTGACCATCCTCTGCACCCTGCACCAGGTGGATCTGGCGCTCGGCTGGGCGCACCGCATCGTCGGGTTGCGGGGCGGGCAGAAGGTCCTCGACCGCTCCACGGTCGGACTCGACCGCGATGAGGTGATGGACGTCTATCAGCGG
Organism: Gordonia sp. McavH-238-E; assembly: GCF_022348225.1. Lineage (NCBI taxonomy): Bacteria > Bacillati > Actinomycetota > Actinomycetes > Mycobacteriales > Gordoniaceae > Gordonia > Gordonia sp. McavH-238-E. Next base: position 97,152 of record NZ_JAKRFE010000007.1, on the reverse strand, counting down.
GTCGACCCGGTAGCGGCGTCTTTGTCGAATGCGGTGCGACGCCGGTGAACACGCCGCTCCTGGACCGTCCACGGGCGGTCTCACCCGCCGGCAGACGACCCGGCTGGGACCGCGCGATCCTGCCCGGGATCGCGGTCGGCGGTCTCGTCGCCACGCTGATCTGCGCCTGGTGGATCGACTTCGCGCCCGGGACGCTGATCTACGGCCTCGAGGACATCGTCGCCCTCATCGAACGAATGTTGCCACCACGACTCGGGGATCCCGGACGGATCAGCGTGTTGGCGCTCGAGACACTGCTGATGGCCGTGCTGGGAACCGTCCTCGCCGCGATCGCTTCGGTGCCGCTGGCGTTCCTGGCGGCTCGCAACACGAGCCCCCACCCCGCGGTCCAGGCGGTTGCGCGCGGCATCATCACCTTCTGTCGTGCCATGCCCGACCTGCTGTTCGCGGTCCTGTTCGTCCGCGCCCTGGGTATCGGGGTACTGCCAGGAATCCTGGCCCTGGCGCTGCATTCGATCGGCATGCTGGGCAAGCTGTTCGCCGACGCGATCGAGCAGGTCGACGAGGGGCCGCGTGAAGCGGTGCGCAGCACCGGCGTCGGCTACGTGCGCGAGATGGTCAATGCCGTGGTCCCGCAGTGTGTTCCGGCATGGATCGGTGCCTTCGTGTATCGCATCGACATCAACCTGCGGATGTCGGTCGTCCTCGGCTTCGTCGGTGCGGGCGGAATCGGGTTCGCGCTCCAAGACGCCCTGCGCGGCCTGATCTACCCTCGCGCGTTGGGGATCGTCCTGGTCATCCTGGTGATCATCGCGGCGATGGAGTTGCTGGCCATCGGGATACGACGCGTTCTGCTGACGCCGTCGCCGATGCGGCCGGGTCTCGAACGGGCCGTCCGAACGGGTTTCGGTCTGCTCGTGGTCGCGGCGACCGTCGCCGCGATGGTCGTCTTGGAGATCACGCCCTGGGCTCTGGTCGCCTGGATACCGCCTGCCGTCGAGGTGTTCGGACGAATGATCCCGCCCGATTTCACCTCGCTCGGAGCCGACATCTTCGACGCAGCGTTCCAGACGGTCGCGATCGGCGTCGTGTCGACGGCGATCGGCGCGGTGCTGTCGATTCCGGTGGGAATCCTCGCTGCGCGCAACGTCACCCCGCACGCGAGCGTGTACTGGGCGGCACGGGCGTGGATCCTCGTCGTGCGCGCGGTGCCGGAGCTCATCCTGGCAGTGGTCTTCGTCGCGGCTTTGGGCGTTGGTCCGGTCGCCGGAACCTGCGCGCTGGCAATCGGTTCCATCGGCTTCCTGGCCAAGCTGGTCGCCGATTCCGTAGAGGAGATCGATCCGGGCCCCGTCGAGGCCGCGCGGTCGGTCGGCTGTGGTTGGTGGAAGACGCTGTTCGCCGCGGTGATCCCACAGGCCATGCCGTCGATCGTCGGTTCGGGCCTGTATCTGCTGGATGTGAACATCCGCACGTCCACGGTCCTCGGAATCGTGGGGGCCGGCGGGATCGGCTTCCTGCTCTTCGAATCGATCCGCACGCTGGACTTCGAAGTCGCCGGGGCCATCGTGCTCGTCATCTTCGTCATCGTCTTCGCCATCGAAAGGTTGTCCGGTTGGATACGCTCGCGACTGGTCTGACCCGCGCCGCCGTCTGGCGGGGCGAGCAGATCGACATCGTCGAAACACCGTTACCCGCACTCGGTCCCGGGGAGCTCCTGGTCCGGGTTCGGCTGGCGACGGTGTGCGGCAGCGACCTGCACACGGTCAGTGGACGCCGGGAGTCCCCGTGTCCGTCGATTCTCGGGCACGAGGCGGTGGGAGATGTCGTCGGCGTCGGCGACGGCGCGTCGAAACAGGTGGGCGAACGTGTCGTCTGGTCGGTCACGGTGTCGTGCGGCGACTGCGACCGGTGCCGACGTGGCGTCACCGCCAAGTGTCGTCGCGTCCGCAAGGTCGGGCACGAATCGTTCGACAGCGACTGGCCGCTGTCCGGCGGCTATGCGTGCCACATCGTACTGCCGAGGGGCACAAACGTTGTCGCTGTTTCCGACGTCCTGGGTGATGCGGTGGCCGCGCCTGCTGCGTGTGCGACGGCCACCGTGATGGCCGTTGTCGAACGTGCCGGTGACCTGTCCGGGCGCCGAGTGCTCGTCGGGGGAGCCGGGATGCTCGGGACAACAGCGGCCGCGGTCTGCGCCGACCGTGGCGCCGAAGTCGTGGTCGCCGACCGCGACAGCGCGCGCGTCACTCAGGCGGTCCGTTTCGGCGCGCGTCCCGATGACGGCGAGAACGTCGACGTGATACTGGATTTCACCGGGTCGTCGAACTTTCTGCGGCAGGCGCTGTCGCGGCTGGAGATCGCCGGAACCCTCGTGCTGGCCGGCTCGGTAACCCCGGGGCCTGTCCTGAACGTCGACCCGGAGCAGGTGGTGAGACGCTGGTGGACGATCACCGGCGTCCACAACTACGAACCGCGTCATCTACACGAGGCGGTCGACTTCCTGGCGCAAACCGTCGACCGGTATCCGTGGCCGGACTTGGTGACCCCGCCGGTCCCGCTCGAACAGATCGAGCTCGCGCTGCAACCGGCGCCGGGTTCCGCACTGCGCGTCGCCGTCGCGCCATAACGCTGCAGAAACACTTGTAGAAGAGGAGAACACAACACATGCGCGTGATCATCGTCGGTGCCGGGATCATCGGAACCGCACACGCCTGGATGGCCGTCGAACGCGGACACGAGGTGGTTCACCTCGACCGTGAGCTGGACGCGCGGGGCGCGACGGTCCGCAACTTCGGGCTGGTGTGGGTCTCCGGGCGGTCGGCGCCCGAGTTGGAGATCGCACTGCGGTCCCGCGTGCTGTGGGAGCAGATCGGCACGCAGGTTCCGGAAGTCGGTTTCCGTGCGAACGGCTCGATCACATTGCTGCGTACCGAGGCCGAGGTCGCCGTTGCCGAGGAGGTCGTCGCCCGCGACGACGTGCAGCGCCGCGGATTCACCCTGCTACGTCGGTTCGAGGTCGCCGAGAAGAACCCGGCGCTGCGGGGGAACTACCTCGCCGGACTGCACTGTGCATCCGACGCCGCTGTGGAGTCCCGACAGGCGATGCCCGCCTTGCGGTTCCGCTTGGAGCGATCGGGTCGATACACCTTCGTGCCGGGCGTCGAGGCGCGCGCGATCACCGGCACCTCGGTTCGTGATGACACCGGGGCCGTTCACGCAGGCGACTGTGTCGTGTTGTGTCCCGGCGCAACTCATCGCGGGCTGCTCCACGAGGTCTTCGGTGAGCTGCCGGTTCGCCGGGTCAGATTGCAGATGATGCAGACGGCCCCACTCGGTCAAAGCCTCACGACGTCGATCGCCGACGGCGACAGCCTCCGGTACTACCCGGGTTTCGCCGGGCCCGCGCTCGAGGAGTTGCGCCGCACCGAACCGCAACGACCGACGGCTGCGGCGAACGGCATCCAGTTGCTCTGCGTCCAGCGCCTGCACGGTGGACTGACGATCGGCGACACCCACGAGTACGTCGAACCGTTCACCTTCGACGTCGACGAGGACCCCTACGCGCACCTCGTCGAGGTGACCGAAGGCCTGCTCGGCCGGCCCCTACCTCGAATTCAACGACGCTGGGCAGGGGTCTACAGCCAGTGCACCGAACGCGATCGCATCGTGTGTCGGGAATCGCTCGGTGACGGGGTGTGGGCGGTCACCGGTCCGGGTGGCCGCGGGATGACACTGGGCCCGGCCATCGCCGAGGAGTCGGCCGCGCTGATGGGCTGGTAGCCGGCCCGCACCGAAAAGCGCCCCTGGAAACCGCCCTTCACCGGGCGACCGACGACAATATGTCATCGGGTCGCCCCTGGAGGGCGGTTATCGGGTGGGTGAGGCCTGTACTACGAGCAGTGCCCCTCCGCGCGGGCGACCTCGGCGACAGCAGCCGCGACGGCCGGGGCGACCCGGTCGTCGAGCGGGCTGGGCACGATGCGATCGGCGCGCAGGTCGTCGGCGACGACCGAGAAGATCGCCTCTGCCGCAGCGATCTTCATACCCTCGCTGATGCGGCGTGCGCCCGCGTCGAGGGCACCCTTGAAGACGCCGGGGAACGCGAGCACGTTGTTGATCTGGTTCGGGAAGTCGCTGCGGCCGGTCGCGACGATCGCGGCGTACTTGGCCGCGGCCTCCGGATGGATCTCCGGGTCGGGGTTCGACAGCGCGAAGACGATCGAATCGTCGTTCATCGACGCGATGAGCTCTTCGGGGATGAGACCCGCCGACACACCGATGAAGACATCGGCTCCGGCGAGTGCCTCGACCGCGCCGCCGGTCAGTCCGCGCGGGTTGGTGCGGGAGGCCAGTTCGCTCTTCGACTCGTTCAGTCCGTCCCGTCCCTGGGACACGATGCCCTTGGAGTCCAGCACCACGACGTCGGAGATGCCCACTGCCAGCAGGATGTTCGCGCAGGCGACGCCCGCGGCGCCGGCGCCCGAGATCACGACCTTCAGGCCGGCGAGGTCGCGGCCGAGGTGCGTCGTCGCACCCTTGAGGGCGGCGAGGACGACGATCGCGGTGCCGTGCTGGTCGTCGTGCATGACCGGGCAGTCGAGGGCTTCGATGACTCGACGTTCGATCTCGAAGCATCGGGGCGCGGAGATGTCCTCGAGGTTCACGGCGCCGAAGCTCGGACGCAGCCGGATGAGGGTCTCGACGATCTCGTCGGGGTCCTGGGTGTCGAGGACGATCGGGATCGAGTTGAGTCCGGCGAAGCTACGGAAGAGTGCGGACTTGCCCTCCATGACCGGCAGCGAAGCGCGCGGTCCGATGTCGCCGAGTCCCAGAACTGCCGATCCGTCGCTGACGACGGCCACCAGCCGGTCGGTCCACGTGTACTTGTTCACCAGGGTGGCGTCGGTGTCGATCGCGCGCGACACCTGGGCCACGCCCGGGGTGTAGGCGATCGACAGGTCGCGCTGCGTGTCGATGGGTGCGCGCAACTCCACCGAGAGCTTGCCGCCGACGTGCGCCAAGAAGATCTCCTCATCGGTGATGGGGTGATCGGCGATCGTGGGTTCGGTGTAGGGGGTCTCACCCATACGTGTGTCCTCCGTGCTCGTCACGGGTCCTCCTGGAATGCCGCGAAATATGCGGGTTGCATCGTCTCGCCGGCCACGCTGCCCGCGAGCTAGAAGTGATCCGCATCGACGCGAGCGGGTGGACTCAGCGGACGCGGGTCGGGCTCGTGTGAGCGGGGTGACGCTCGTTACGGCCGGATTAAGTGTCTCACCGTCTGGGATTGTGCCGATAGGTGGGTCGGGCCAGGTAGACCACACAATGGTCATTGGTAAGGTACAACTTGTGTCTATGTTGCATGCGACCACCGAATCCGCTGCTGAGCGGGTATACGCCGAGGTCAAAGAGCAAATACTCACAAACGAGATCGCCGGCGGTGAGCTGATCAGCGAGGGCGAGATCGCTGCGAGGTGCTCTGTGAGCCGCACTCCGGTGCGCGAGGCATTCCTGCGTCTGGAGACAGAGGGCTGGATGCGTCTCTACCCCAAGCGCGGGGCGCTCGTGGTGCCGATCGGCGAGCGCGAGATCCGGGACGTCGTCGACGCTCGGCTCCTCCTCGAACGGCACGCGGTCCGGTCGGTGGTCGCGCGCCCGGCCGCGACCGCCGCACTCGTGCGGAGTCTGCGCGACAACCTGACCGCGCATCGCAGAGCAGACGCCGCTGACATCCGGGAGTTCGCGCGGATCGACGCCGAGTTCCATCAGCTGATCGCCGCAGCCGGCGACAATCCGTTGCTCTCCGACTTCTACACGACGTTGGGGGAGCGCCATCGTCGGATGACGACGGCCTCGGTCCACCGGGACGCCGCCGTCGCCGCCCGAATCCTCGACGACCACCTCGCGCTCCTCGACGCCGTCGAGTCCGCCGATGCCGACCGCTTCGACGAGCTTCTCGCCGGCCACCTCGTCGCGGTCCACGATCTACCCGGACACGACCTCCCCGGGGCACGGGCGTGAGCGCCGGCCGCGCGCGCTTCGGATGGCCCGCCGTCGCGCTCGCCGTGTTCGCCACCGCGTGGGGCGGCAACGAGTTCACGCCGCTGCTGGTGATGTACCGCCAGATCACCGATCTGTCACCGGTGGTCGTCGACGCGCTGCTGTTCGCCTACGTGCTGGGCATCGTGCCCGCTCTGCTGATCGGTGGTCCGCTGTCGGACCGGCTGGGTCGACGACCACTCATGCTGCCCGCCCCGCTGTTCGCGGCCGTCGGTTCGGGTCTGCTGGCCGCAGGATCGGAGTCGGTGGCGCTGCTCACCGCAGGGCGCGTGTGCAGCGGGATCGCGCTGGGTCTGTCGATGGCTGTCGGCGGGAGCTGGATCAAGGAGCTCTCCGACCGCGACGGCGCGCGGACCGGGGCCGGTGCCGGTCGCGCGGCGATGAGCCTCACCGCCGGTTTCGGCGTCGGGGCGGGAGTGGCCGGTGTGCTCGCGCAATGGGGACCCTGGCCGCACGTCCTGCCCTATCTGATCAACATCGGCGTCGCGGTCGTGGCGGCGAACCTGATCGTGCTGGTGCCGGAAACGCGTGCCCGGCAGGCTTCTCCGGGGCGTCTGCGCGACGACCTGCGCATCCCGTCCGCAGGTCATCGTCGTTTCCTGTTCGTCGTGATGCCGCTCGCACCCTGGGTGTTCGGTGCCGCGGCGTCGGGCTATGCGATCGTCCCCGCCCTCATGTCCGCGCGCACCGCGGGAGCGCCGATCGCGTTCGCCGGCCTGTGCTGCGTGGTCGGTCTGACCGCCGGTTTCGGCATCCAGTCGCTGGGGCGGCGGATCGACCGGCCGGGGAGTATCCGCGGAGTCGTCGTCGCCCTGGTGGTGCTCGTGGCCGGAATGCTCCTGGCGGCGGTGGCCGCCCACGTGCTGACCGTCTGGGTCGCGCTCCTGGCGTCGACGGTGCTCGGCTGTGGCTACGGCATGGCGATGATCGCCGGTCTCCTGGAGGTGCAGCGCATCGCCGGCCCCGACGACCTCGCCGGACTCACGGCGGTCTATTACGGCGTGACCTACCTGGGCTTCGCCGTGCCTGCGGTGCTGGCGTGGATCTCGGAGACGTGGGTGGGGATCTCGTATCCGATGATGTTCGGGTTCGGGGCCGCCGCGGCCGTCGTGTGTCTGGCGGTGACACTCGTCGGGCATCGACGCCACGGGCCGGACGCCGCGGTCGACCCCCATGCCCCGCTCGCGACCGCAGACCTTGGAGCCGCCCGGGCGCGGTGACCCGGCACCTCGGCACAACCACCCGGTACCCTGCTGGGAGTTTGGTCGGCCACCGCAGGCGGTGTGGTCGACGGTGCGACGGGGAGTGCAGCGGGTGAGTGTGGAAAGGCGCGGGCGATGATGCTTGGGGCATGGGTCGTCGTGGTGTCGGCGCTCGTGCTGATCGTGCCGGGCGCGCTCGTCGGCCGGCGGATGAACCTCCCGTGGCCGGTCGCGCTGGCCGCCGGCCCGCCCATCACCTTCGCTCTCGTCTCGATCCTGACGGTGCTGTACTCGATCGTCGGCTTCGAGTGGAACGGGGTGTCGGCGCTCGTCGGCCTGGTCTTCGCGGTCGCCGGCGCCTGGATCTATTCGGCGCTGCTGCTCACGCGCCGGGGCAGACGGCTGGCGCCGCCATCCGAGGACACCGGTGAACCCCGGGTGGGCCGCACGGCGGTGCTGCGGGTCGCCGCGGGCCTCGCACTCGGGGGCATCGTCATCGCCGTCACCTGTATCCGGCCGATCGTGAACACCGCGTTCGCGGGTCTCGGCAACATCTCGCAGGTGTGGGACTCGTTGTGGCACGCCAGTTCTCTGCGCTGGATCCACGAGACGGGCATCGGCTCGGCCATGCGTATGGGCGAGCTGATGAACTACGACACCCGGGGCTTCAACTACTACCCGAACACCTGGCATGCGCTGGGCGCGCTGCTGTTTCCGCTGACCGGCGCCGACCCGGTGGAGCTCTACAACACGTATTCGCCTGCGGTGCTTGCGGTCACCGTGCCGCTCGGTGTCGCGTCGCTGGCCTACTGGTTCGCGCGGCACCGCTACGACGTCGACTCGGCCGCCTTCATCGCCGGCACGGCGGGAGCGCTGAGCGCGCTGTTCCCGTCGCTGCCGTACGTCGAGATCCAGCTGACCTCCGTGCCCAATGCGGTGGGCGTCAGCCTGGCGCCGGTGGCCGCCGTGCTCGTGATGAGCGTCGTCTCGGACCGCTCCCGTGTGTTGCCCGCCGCGCTTGCCGTTGCCGGTGTGACCGCCACGCACCCGTCCGGTCTCATCGTCGTCGGTGTGATCGTCGGCCTCTGGTGGCTGTGCGAGGGTCTGTGGCGGCCGGTTGCCGGGCGCCTGCGTGACCTCGCGGCCCTGGCGGTGACGGCCGTGCTGACACTGGTCCTCATCGCGCCGGTGGTGCTGGGCACCATCCGGGTCGCCGACACCAACGAGCTCCCGTTCTTCGACTTCCGCGAGGACACGATCGGCGTCCTCGACGGACTTGTCAAAGGCGCGTTCAACGGGACGATCCCGCTCGAACTCGATCACTTCCCGGTGTGGCCGCTGATCGCCGTCACCCTGCTGGGCCTGATCGCGCTGGCCTGGTCGCGGTGCTGGGCCGGGCTCGCCGCGTGGTTCGTGTTCGCGCTGGTCACCGCCAACGCCATGGTGTCTCTCGGCCCGCTGTCGGCGCCCCTCGGGGTGATCGGCGGGTACTTCTACAACTCGCCGCATCGCCTCACGTTCGTCGTCGCGATCATCTCGGCGGCGGCCGCCGGCATGGCGATCGGCGCTCTCGCGCTGGGCCTGGCCGGCCTCGTCCGACGCCGCGCGGTAACTGATCAGGCCGAGGGCCGGGCACCGGGCGAGACGACGTCGGGGAAGGCGGGCTGGGTGGTGGCCGCGACGTATGTGGTGCTGCTGGCGCTGATCGCCGGCGCCGCCGTCGTCCGCTATCCGCCGAATGCGCAGATCGCGTCGAAGGAGCGGGGCGGCAAGTACGTAGGCCCCGACGACCTCGCCGCCTACGCATGGCTGGCGTCGCAACCCGATGCCCAGGACGTGCTCGTCCTGAACAACCTCGACCAGGGGACCGGCTGGCTCTACCCGGTCACCGGGGTCACACCCATGTTCCCGTTCTATCGAGCGAACGAGTTCTCGGAGCGGCAGCGTGACGTGTTCTGGGGTGTGTCGAAGATCGGCGCCGACCCGGCGATCGACCAGATCGTGCGAGACATGAACGTGCACTACGTCATCGACTCGCCGCCGAGCTACTGGGAGTTCCAGCGCGGCATGCCCGATCCCTCGCGGGGTCACCAGGGGGACCCGTTCCTGTCGCTACGGCAGAACGGTGCGCCCGGACTGACCGAGGTGTTCCGCCGCGGCGACGCCGTGATCTACCGCGTCAACGACCTGGTCTATCCGCCGCCCGCACCCTGATCGCCCTGCCCCGGCCGCGGCGCCGATCCCCGACACCGCGCGGGTGATGGGGTCTAGCGTCGACACATGCGGCCCTGGATGTGTGTCTTCTGCGCCAACGAGTTCCCGCCGGGCGAGAACCCGCCCGCGATGTGCCCGATCTGCGACGACGACCGGCAGTGGCTCCCGGAGAGCGGACCGGGTTTCATGCCGTTGGACGAGACCGCCGACAACGCACTGACCACCGACGAGGTGGAATCCGGCCTGACCGCGCTGACGGTGCGTCCGTCGGTCGGGATCGGGCAGCGCGGCTTCGTGATCGCCACGTCCGACGGGAACATCCTGTGGGAGCCACCGGGGTTCATCGGGCCCGCGCTGGTCGAGTGGCTCGAACGGCACGGCGGGCTCGCCGCCGTCGCCGCCAGCCACCCGCACCTCGTCGGCGCGAGTGTGTCGCTCAGTCATCGATTCGGTCGTGTCCCCGTGTACTACAACGACTTCGACCGACGCTGGGTGACCCGCCCGGACCCGGTGATCGAATTCTGGACCGACACGGCTGATCTTCCCGGCGGGGTGCGACTCGTCCGGTGCGGTGGGCACTTTCCCGGGAGCGCGGTCCTCCATCTACCCGACGCCGCGAACGGGCGGGGCGCGATCCTGACCGGCGACACCGTCAAGGGTGTGATGCAACCGGGCATGGTCACCTTCATGCGCAGCTACCCGAACATGATTCCGCTGTCGCCGCGGCTCGTCCGCCAGATCGCCGACCGTATCGGTGAACTCCGGTTCGACCGGCTCTATGACGCGTTCGGCGTCGTGATCGACCACGACGCCCGCGGCGTCGTCGAAACCTCCGCCCGGCGCTACATCGGCTGGGCGACAGACGAGATCGTCGACCCCGACGACCCGCACACGCCCGCGTGAGCGGGGGCCGGGGACCGCCTCAGGCGTCCGGGTACCCCTTCGGATTGCCCGACTGCCACCGCCAGGTGTCCGCGCACATGTCGTCGATGGTCTTGTCGGCGTGCCAGCCCAGGTCGGCGTTCGCCCGAGTCGGGTCGGCGTAGGACGCGGCGATGTCACCGGCACGACGGGGAGCGACCTCGTAGGGGATGGGTCGGCCGCTGGCCCGCTCGAACGCGTGCACGACCTCGAGGACCGAGACGCCCTGGCCCGTACCGAGATTCCACGTCGACATGCCGGCCCCTCCGGTGCTGATCCGGTCGAGCGCGGCGACGTGACCCGCGGCCAGGTCGTCGACGTGGATGTAGTCGCGGACACCGGTTCCGTCCGGGGTGTCGTAGTCGTCGCCGAACACCGACAACTTCTCGCGCCGGCCGACCGCGACCTGCGCGACGAACGGCATGAGGTTGTTGGGGATGCCCGACGGGTCCTCGCCGATCGTCCCGCTCGGGTGAGCGCCCACGGGGTTGAAGTAGCGCAGCGCCGCGATACGCCACAGATCCGAACTCGCGGCGACGTCGCGCAGGATCTGCTCGATCATCACCTTGGTCCAGCCGTACGGGTTGGTCGCCGACGTGGGCAGATCCTCGGTCATCGGCAGTTCGGGCTCGGCACCGTAGACCGTCGCCGAGGACGAGAACACCAGCGTGTGCACGTCGTGGCGCTCCATCGCGCGGAGCAGCGCGAAGGTGGTGCCGAGGTTGTTCTGGTAGTAGTCGAGCGGTTTGGCCACCGACTCGCCGACCGCCTTGTACCCCGCGAAGTGGATGACCGCGTCGATGTCCTCGTGGGCGAAGAAGTGTTCGGTCTTGTCGACGTCGGCGAGGTCGAAGGCGTGCACCGGGATGGAACGCTCGGTCAGCGCCTCGAGCCGACCGACGACAGTCGGTTTGGCATTGCTGAAATCGTCGACGATGACCACGTCGTGTCCGGCGGAGACCAATTGGACGACGGTGTGCGAGCCGATGTAGCCCGCGCCGCCGCTCACGAGTACGCGCATGACCACCACCGTATGCGGCGACCCTGGGAATGGGCCACGCGTGTCGTGTCAGCCGGTGACGCGTTCGGTGGCGGCGTATTTCTGTTCGACTGATTCTTTGGTGGGTTGCCACCAGGCGGCGTGGTCGCGGTACCAGTCGATGGTGGCGGCCAGGCCGGCGCGGAAGTCGAGGTAGGAGGGGGTCCAGCCGAGTTCGGTGCGCAGGCGGGTGGAGTCGATGGCGTAGCGGCGGTCGTGGCCGGGGCGGTCGGTGACGAAGTCGAAGGCGTCGGTGGGCTGGTCGAGGAGTTCGAGGATGGTCTCCACGACGGTGCGGTTGTCGACTTCGCCGTCGGCGCCGATGAGGTAGGTCTCACCGATCCGACCGCGGTCGATGATGGTCCAGACGGCGTCGTTGTGGTCGTCGACATGGATCCAGTCACGGATGTTGCGGCCGTCGCCGTAGAGCTTGGGGCGCACACCGGAGAGCACGTTGGTGATCTGGCGGGGGATGAACTTCTCGATGTGCTGGTAGGGGCCGTAGTTGTTGGAGCAGTTGGAGATGGTCGCGGCGACGCCGAAGGAGCGGACCCAGGCGCGGACGAGGAGGTCGCTGCCGGCCTTGGTCGAGGAGTAGGGGCTCGACGGGTTGTAGGCGGTGGTCTCGGTGAAGCGGGCGGGGTCGTCGAGGTCGAGGTCGCCGTAGACCTCGTCGGTGCTGATGTGGTGGTAGCGCACCTGGTGGGTGCGGACGGCTTCGAGCAGGGTGTAGGTGCCCACGAGGTTGGTGGTGACGAAGGCCGACGGGTCGGCCAGGGAGTTGTCGTTGTGGGATTCGGCGGCGAAGTGCACGACGAGGTCGGCCTCGGCGACCAGGCGGTCGACGAGGGCGGCGTCGGTGATGTCGCCCTCGACGAGTTCGACGCGGTCGGCGACCGGGGCGAGGGTGTCGGGGTTGGCGGCGTAGGTGAGTTTGTCCAGTACCCGGATCGAGGTGTCGGGGCGGGTGGCCAGCGTGCGCAGCACGAAGTTGGCGCCGATGAACCCGGCACCCCCGGTCACGAGAACACGCACGTGCGACGCCTTTCGTCGAGGTCGGTGGACGCCGTCACTCTACCGAGCAGCCGGTGCGGGCGTCCCGGGTGAACGCATGGTGGCACGACGCACCTGGCGTCGCGAAGGGTGTCGGGCATTACCCTGATCGCCATGAAAGGGATCATCCTGGCCGGCGGTACGGGCACCCGGCTTCACCCCATCACGCAGGGGGTGAGCAAACAGCTCGTCCCGGTCTACGACAAACCGATGATCTACTTCCCGCTCTCGACGCTCATGCTGGCCGGCATCCGCGACATCCTGATCATCACCACCCCGCACGACGCCCCGGCCTTCGAGAACCTGCTCGGCAACGGGGACCAGTTCGGCATCAACCTGACCTACAAGACCCAGCACTCGCCCGACGGCCTCGCCCAGGCCTTCGTCCTCGGCGCCGAGCACATCGGGTCCGAGTCGGTCGCACTCGTGCTCGGCGACAACATCTTCTACGGCCCCGGTCTCGGCAGCCGGCTGCAGGGTTTCGAGAACGTCGACGGCGGTGCGGTCTTCGCCTACTGGGTGGCCAACCCGGAGGCCTACGGCGTCGTCGACTTCGACGCCGACGGCACCGCCATCTCGCTGGAAGAAAAGCCCGCCGACCCGAAGTCGAACTTCGCGGTGCCCGGTCTGTACTTCTACGACAACGACGTCGTCGACATCGCCCGTGACCTGAAGCCCAGCGCCCGCGGCGAATACGAGATCACCGACGTCAACGCGCACTACCTCGACCGCGGCAAACTGTCGGTCACCGTGCTGCCCCGCGGGACGGCCTGGCTCGACACCGGAACGTTCGACAGCCTGCTCGACGCCGGCAACTTCGTGCGCACCGTCGAACAACGGCAAGGCCTGAAAATCGCTGTCCCGGAAGAGATCGCCTGGCGCCAGGGTTATCTGGACGACGATGAGCTGCGGGCTCGGGCCGACACATTGCGCAAGTCGGGTTACGGTGACTACCTGCTGGAGCTCCTTCAGCGTGGCAAGGGTTTCTGACGCGAAAGGCTTCTCATGAAGGTCCGCCCACTCGCCATCGAGGGTGCCTGGGAGTTCACGCCGGTCCAGCACGGCGACGCCCGGGGGTTGTTCGCGGAGGCGTTCAAGGCCGATGTGCTGGCCGAGGCCATCGGGCACCGCTTCGACCTCGCGCAGGTGAACCTCTCGGTGTCGGCCGCCGGCGTCCTCCGCGGTGTCCACTTCGCCGACGTCCCGCCGGGACAGGCCAAGTACGTCACCTGCCCCAGCGGTGCGATCCTCGATGTCATCGTCGACATCAGGGTCGGCTCAACCACTTTCGGTGCGTACGACACCGTCCTGCTCGACGATGTCGACCGCCGGGCGGTCTACCTCGCAGAGGGACTCGGACACGCGTTCTGTGCCCTCGCCGACAACTCGACCGTGACCTACCTCTGCTCCACCGGTTACAACCCGACCGGTGAACACGGCATCAATCCGCTCGATCCCGAGCTCGCCATCGACTGGCCGACGCGGGCACGCGACGGTTCACCCCTGGAATTCGAACTCTCCCCGAAGGACACCGCTGCGCCGGGGCTTTCCGAGGCACGTGAGTCGGGCCTGCTCCCGGTTTACGACGAGGTGGCCGAGTTCCTGCGGGCCCGACGTAGCTGAGGCGTCCGAACGCCGAAACGTGTACGGCGTGGCCGTACACGTGCCGGGGCGGGCGGAAGTCAGCCGTTGGTCGACCGCCGGAAGGCGGTGACCGCCCAGAAGTAACCGACGACCAGGAACACCACACACCAGCCCAGCGCCCACGGCCAGCGATCGCTGATGTCGAGACCCATGAGGAGTCCGCGAAGCGTGTCGGCGATCGGACTGAACGGCTGGTACTCGGCGAACTGGCGGACGCCGTTCGGCATGCTGTCGGTCGGGACCAGCCCACTGCCCAGGTAGGGCAGGAACAGCAACGGCAAGGGCATGTTGCTGGCACTCTCGGGGTTCGGCGCGACGACGCCCATGGCAACCGCGATCCACACCAGGCCCGCGGTCAGCAGCAGGAGTAGACCGCCGGCCGCGAACCAGTCGAGAAGGCTTGCGTCGGCGCGGAATCCGAGTGCGAAGGCCACCGCCAACAGGAAGCAGACCGCGACGACACCCTGGATCAGGGCGCCGACGAAGTGTCCTGCCAGGATCGCCGTCGGCGGAGTGGCCAGCGATCGCAACCGGTTGATGATGCCCTCGGTGACGTCCTGGTTGACCGAGACAGCCACCGCCACCGTCAGGAACGACGGCACGAAGAGGAGCAGGCCGGGCAGCAGATAGTTGATGTACTTTCCGTCGATCGGGCCGTCCGCGGACAGTGCGCTCTCGATGGCACCGCCGAAGAAGTAGGTCATCATCAGCAGGATCACCACCGGCATGGCGATCGTCGAGAACATCATGGTGGGATAACGCCGCAATCGGATCAGATTGCGTCGCACCATCACAGCGGAGTCCGACAGGGTGTGGTCGAGCGTGGTGGTCATGGCTTCTCCTTAGTTGGTGGCGGCGGCGCGGCCGGTGATGGTGAGGAAGACGTCGTCGAGATCCGGTGTGTGCACCGAGATCCCGGAGGCGTCGATGTTCGCTTCGTCGAGGGTGGACAGGACGTCCCGGACCGCGCCGATGTCGGCACCCCCCGGCACGGCGAGGGTGTTCTCGCCCGGGGTGTCCACCGCCGATGGGAAGCGGACCCGCGCCCGTTCGAGGTCGTCGGCGTCGGTGAAGTCGATCCGGATGTACCCGCCGGGGACGAGTCGTTTCAGTTCGGCGGCCGTGCCCTCGGCCACGATCCGGCCCCGGTCGAGCACGGCAATGCGGTCGGCGAGATGGTCGGCCTCCTCCAGGTACTGCGTGGTGAGGAAGATGGTCGTGCCGCCGGCGACAAGGCCGCGGACGGTGTCCCACACCGTGCGACGAGACCGTGGGTCGAGTCCGGTCGTCGGCTCGTCGAGAAAGATGATCGCTGGTTCGCCCACCAGCGTCATGGCCAGGTCGAGGCGCCTGGTCATGCCGCCGGAGTACTCGGCGACCCGACGGTCGGCGGCCTCGGTGAGGTCGAAGTCGGCGAGCAGTCGGTCGACCCGTTCACGGGCCGCCGTCCTCGACAGGTGCCGCAACCGGGCAACCATGGTGAGGTTCTCTCGTCCGGTCAGCAGTGTGTCGACCGCGGCGAACTGACCGGTCAGACCGATCTGTGCGCAGATCTCCGTGCGGTCGGTGCGCGGATCGAGGCCGGCAATCTCCACCTCCCCGTCGTCCGGGTGCGACAGCGTGGACAGGATCTTGACCGTGGTCGTTTTGCCCGATCCGTTGGGACCGAGCAGCGCAAAGACGCTGCCTGCGGGTACCTCGAGGTCGATCCCGTCCAGGACGGTGTGATCGCCGAAAGACTTCGTGAGTCCGGTGGCGCGGATGGCGGTCGTTGTCATGATCGTGCTCCCTACGGTGGATGGAACGATGAATAAACACATGCGCATATATGCATAGATGGGTAGACGACCGTCCCTGATGGACGTCGTCGGAAGTGCTCGGTTGTGCTAGCGGGTCGGTCGGGTGGGATTACCCCTGCTCCCTGAGGAGCGAAGCGTCACGAAGGGTCTTCGACTGTCACACGTCCAGGTCTTCGACTGTCACACGTCCAGGTCTTCGACCTCGGGTCGGAGGGCGGCTGCGGTGCGCGCGTAGAACCGCTCGGGGACAAGAGGTTTGAGTTGCTCGGCGGTGTCGACGATGTCGACGCGGTAGTCGCCCCAGTCGGGGAGGTCGGCGGTGAACAGGCTGCGGACGCTGGGCAGGCCGGTCAGATCCTTCAGCCAGTTGCCGGTCTTCTGCCGATGTGTCACCCCGTAGTTCATCCAGTCGACGTGGTGGACCGCGAGGACGATCTTGCCCGTGCGGCCCTCGTAGGAGCTCAATTTCGTCGCGTTGCCGGTGGCCTCGTCGTACTCGGTCTCCTCGGCCAAGAGTCGACCGAAGAATCGCTTGCGTCGGACGCCGTCGGGTCCGTCCCGCAGAACCACCTCCTCGTAGCCCGCGTCGCGGTAATCGGCCGCTCGGACGTAGGCGCGCAACGCTTCGACGACCGCGCCGGAGAGGTTGCCCCCCGACACCTGTTGAGCGCGTTCGAGGACCTTGATGTCCTCGTCGGAGACGTAGATGGTCTTGTTGGGCATGCGCCAACTATAAGTAGATGTATACGTAGACGCAAGGGTGAATGCGAAGCTCCTCGGGCGACCCGTCCGCCGGCCTCGGGTCTCCGAATCGTTCAGTAGGCTGAGTGTTGGGAGGTGGCGAGCGGATGCTCTCGGAACTGTTGGGAAATTCGGCGATCATGGCCGCGATAGGGCTGGGGATGATCGCGTTGACCGCGTGTGCGCTCCACCTGAGGAGATCGTGCGGGGCGGTGACCTGGCTCGTGGTCCTCCTCGGGGTTGCGCTGACGTTCGACAATGTCGCGGTCGCGGTCGGACGCATGGTCGGATTCGGCGACGTGCTCCACGCGATCAACCTGCCGCGCTTCTGGATTCACGGTCTGATGACCCCGCTGATCGTGGTGGCCGCGGCGATCCTGGTCTGGCGTCTGGGAGTTCGGTGGCGCCGCTCGGTCGTCGTTGTCGGGGCCCTCCTGGTCGCCGCGCTCGTGGTCGTCGGGATCGTCGAACTGTTCGTGGCGCTGGATCTGACGCCGGAGACTGACGGTGACGCGCTGCGGTACGCCAACGCGGCGGCTGCCGGCCCGCCGATCCCGGCGTTGGGCACCGTGCTGCTGCTCATCGCGATCGGTGTGTCCGCCTGGCGTCAGGCCCGATCGTGCTGGCTGCTCATCGGGTCGGTCACGATGCTGGTCACCGCGGCGGCCGGTATGTCGGTTCTCTGGCTCGGCAACTTCGGCGAGCTCGTTCTGTACGCCTCCATCGTCGCCGGCATGTTTCAGGTGGCCACGACCGTAAGGCGTTCTGCCGTCGATGATGACAACGAACAACCCGTGTCGGCGGATGCAACGGCTCAGGAGGTGACGGTCGGACGCTAGTCGCCTGGTCCGCCCCGGTGCTCCCGCTCGGCGTCCTGCAGCGCGATGGCGCGGGCCAGTCGCGCGTATTTGACCTCGAGATCGCGGAACCGCAGATACGTCGACACCGTGGTGAACGCGAACGCGATGACCAACAGGAACAGCACCAGGTCGAGGCCGCGCTGGATGCCGATCTTGTTGGCGACCCAGGTGACATCGTCCTGACGCAACATCGCGTAGAGGCCGAATCCGATGAACGCGACGAACAGCAGCTTGACACCCGCTGATGCGCGAGCCGTTCCGCGGTTCACCACGAAGAAACCGACGAGCGCGACCAGACCGAGGATCGCGAGAATCTGGAACCAGATCATCGAGGCCTCACTTCCTCATCCGGGTGTGAAAGAGTCCGTCGGCGACGATGTTGACCCCGTTGATCAGCGACTGACCCTTCGCGCGCGAATAGTCGGTGTAGAGGATCGTCACCGGTTGTTCGGCCACCCGCCACCGGTGGTGATCGATCAGCGCGATGAACTCCGACGCGTGGCTCATCCCGCTCATGAGGAGATCGAGCTCATCGGCCACGGTCTTGTTGAAAGCGCGAAGCCCGTTGTGCGCGTCGGACAATCCGAGGCGACGGGTGCGCGGGCTCAGGAACACGATGGTGCGCAACGCCATTCGGCGCAGCAACGGAACCGACTCGCTTCGGCCGTCGGCGAAGCGGGTTCCGACGATGATGTCGACCGGCTCGCGTCGCAACCGCTCGATCATCGCCGAGACGTCGTCGACCTGATGCTGGCCGTCGGCATCGAACGTCACGAAGAACCGGGCCCCCGGCCGGCGACGCGCATATTCGACGCCGGTCTGGATGGCGGCGCCCTGACCGAGGTTCACGGGGTGGCGCACCAGATGCACGCCTGCGGCCCGGATCTCCTCGGCCGAGTTGTCCGAACTGCCGTCGTCGACGCAGACGATGTTGGGGAACGTCTCGCGGGCCTTGGCCGCCACCTCGCGAATCACCTGGCCCTCGTTGAAAACGGGTACCACCAGCCACACGTCGGCGTTGGTACTGGGGTCGGCCATGGTCAACAACCCTAACCCGCTTCCGCGCGGTGCCTGCCGCCCGGCACGCCTCGGGGGTCGCGAGGTGATCGGGCCTGGTTAGTCTTGTCCGGTGACGATCGACGTGATGATGCCGTTCTACGGCGACGTCGCCCAGTTCCGGCAAGCCGTCACCAGTGTGCTCGACCAAGACGACCCGGACCTCCGGCTCGTCGTCGTCGACGACTGCTACCCGGATCCGACGCCGCGGCACTGGCTGGAGTCGCTCGGTGACGCCCGGGTCCAGTACCTCCGCAACGAGACCAACCTCGGTGTGAACGGGAACTTCCGGCGCTGCGTCGAGCTGGTCACCGCCGACTGGTTCGTGGTCATGGGGTGCGACGACGTGATGCACCGTGCCTACCTCGCCACCGTCCGTACGTTGGCCCGCCACCACCCCGATGCCGCGGTCATCGCGCCCGGCGTCGACGTCATCGACGAGAACGGGCAACCGGTCACGCCGCTCGGCGACCGGATCAAGTCGGTTCTCGCGCCGCCGCGGGCGACCGTGCTGTCCGGGGAACGGCTGGCCACCTCGCTGTACCACGGCAACTGGACCTATTTCCCGTCCCTGTTGTGGCGGACCGCCGCCGTGCGCGAGGTCGGATTCCGGCCCGGACTCGAGATCGTCCTCGATCTCGCTCTTCTCGTCGACCTCGCGAGCGCCGACGGATCACTGGTCTACGACCCGGAGGTCGTCTTCTCCTACCGCAGGCACCGCGCCTCGGTGAGTTCCGTGCAGGCCGTCGACGGTCGGCGGTTCGCCGAGGAGAACCGATTCTTCGCCGACGAAGCGCAGCGTTGCGAGGCGCGCGGCTGGCCGAAGGCGGCGCGCGCCGCGAGATGGCACGCGACGTCGAGGCTGAACCACCTCTCCGCTCGCGTCGGGGCGGGCATCGGCCGATTGCGGGGTTCGTCCGCGAGCTAGGAGCGCGCCGCTCCTCGACGACAGACCCCCTGCTCCCTGAGGAGCGAGCTTGCGAGCGTCACGAAGGGTCAGGCCCGCAGGACCCCGACGAGATGCACACCGAGCCCGATCAGCGGACCGACGACGAGGGCGACGCAGGTCCGGGCCGCGACGTCGAACGGCAGCAGGAGCATCGCAACCGCCACGAGGGTCGCCACCCACCAACCGGCCGCATACCAGCGGTGGGCGCCCGCGGCGATCGCGGCGGCGCCGGTCACCGTCAGCAGCGCCAGGCAGGTCGCGCCGAGTGTCAGGGCGGCCACGACCAGCCCGTCGAGATCGAAATCAGCCCCGAACACCGACCTCAGCAACCACGGATCGAGCAGCCACGCGGCGAGGACCCCCACCCCGCCGACCGCGGCGACGATCCCGAGTGGGACACCGAGCGAGGCGAGCCGACGGTCCCGGCCATCGACGAATCGCGAGATCAGAACACCCTGAAAGCTGTTGAGCGGCACCAGCAGCGGCGCGCGCGTCAGGGTGACGGCGAGGATCAGTGCGCCGATCGTCCGGGTGTCGTCGGCGTCGGACCCGCCGCGCAGGTCGGTGGTGAGGTTGATGAGGACCGGGAACCCCATGACGAGGACGGCACTCGCCGCTGCGGCGGCCATCGCGGTCAGGGTGTTGACCGTCAGGCTCCGAGGCGGGATGTCGCCGGCAACGCCGATCGCGCGGCGGGCTGTCGCCGAGACCGTCAGGACCACGCACCACGACACGGAACCGATGACGGTGACGACGAGGAACGCGGTGGTGCCCCAGCCGGCTGCCACCACGATCCCGGCACCGGCGAGCCGGATCAGCGCGTCGATCGACAACAACATCGCGAACGACGACCAGTTCAGTCGTCCCGACAATGCGCCACACAGGTGGGCGTAGACCGCGAAGCTCGCCACGCCCACGGCGAGCAGCAGCACCGACAGTCCGCGGTCCGCGGTGAACACCCGGCCGCTCCACAGCGGTGACGACACCAGGACGAGAACGGCGAGGCCCACACCGATGCCCGTGTTCACCAGCAGCGGCCGCGACCGGGCGAGGCCCTCCGACGCCGCGGTTCGCACCGTTCGGGTGGTCTCCTGCAGCTGTCCGTTCTGCGCGCCGGTCACCAGCCCATACGCGGCCCAGAACACGGCGAACACGCCATAACCGACGGCGCCGAGATGGCGGGCCGCCAAGAGCATGACGGCATATCCCGACGCGGCCGCGACAACCGTCGCGATCGTGACCCGACCCAGCGAACGGGCGGACATGTCACCGGACGGGACCGCCGCACTCGGGTCGGGACCCGGCGTCGTCGGATCGGGCGTCATCGAACGGTCAGGAGGGACCAGGGAACGGCGGCAGTTCGGGCGTGAACAGCCAGTCGTCCCAGAGTTGCTTGAGTGGCGTCGACGACTGGGTCGCGGCGAGCGCCATGAAGTCCTCGGTGGTCACCGAGCCGTAGCGGTGCTTGTCGGTCCATCGCTGCAAGAGTGCGAAGAAGTCTCCGTCGCCGAGGGTCAGCCGCAGTGCGTGCAGGGTGAGTGCGCCGCGCTTGTAGATCCAGTCGTCGAACATCTTGCGAGGGCCGGGATCGGCGAGTGGCACACGGACCGGGGACGATTCGAGTTTCGCGTAGTAGTGACGCGCCCACTCGTCGGCGCTCCGGCCACCCGAGTGCTGACTCCACAGCCATTCGGCGTAACAGGCGAAACCCTCGTGGAGCCAGATGTCGCGCCACCGGGCCGCGGTCACCGAGTTGCCGAACCACTGATGTGCGAGTTCGTGGGCGATCAACCGCTCGGCATGCCGGCTGCCGTCACAGTGGTTCGCGCCGAAGGTGGAGAAACTCTGTGCCTCGATGGGGATCTCGAGCTCGTCATCGGTCACGACGACGGTGTACAGCGGGAAGGGATAGGGCCCGAACATCTCGATGAACGCCGAGACCATCTCGGTCTGCTTGCCGAAGTCGATGCCGAAGTTCTCCTCGAGGCGCGCGGGAACAAGACCCGAGACCGGAATCGGCTTGGACGTCAACGAGATCTGTTTGTACTGGCCGATCTGGATCGACGCCAGGTAGGTGGGCATCGGTTCCACCTGCTCGTACACCCAGGTGGTGTGCGCGGCGCGGACACGTTTGGACTCCAGCACGCCGTTCGCCAGCGCGTGGTAGGGACTGTCGGTGGTGATCGAGATCCGGTACGGCGCCTTGGCGCTCGGGTGGTCATCGCACGGGAACCACGATGCCGCCCCGTTGGGTTGGTTCGCGCAGAGCGCACCGTCGGTCAGTTCCTCCCAGCCGACCTCGCCCCACGGGCCGCGGATCGGGTGGGGGCTGCCGTGGTACCGGACCGTGACGGTCATGGCTCCACCCGGGGGGAGCGGAGTGTCCGGCGTGATGGTCAGCTTGTGGTTCCGGTGCGAGTAGCGGGCGCGCTTGTCGTTCACCGACACCCGGTGCACCGAGAGCGAACTCGCCAGGTCGAGGGTGAAGCGTTTGAGCTCGGCGTACGACGTCGCGGTCAGGATCGCGGTGCCCTCGAGCCGGTTGCTGGCGACCTTGTATTCGAGCTCCAGGTCGTATCGGGAGATCCGATACCCCAGATTGCCGTTGTCGGGCAGGTAGGGATCGAGGACGTCGGCGGGTGCTCCCAACACTGGTTGCCCGGAATTGCCCCGTGAACCCAGCCCAAACTTTCCCGGCACTCTCGACTCCTACTCCGTTCTGCCCGGCGGGCTGACGTGCGGTCACGCGCTTCGACGAGTCGCGTCGGCGACGCGCTGCGACCGGTCACGAAGCGGTTGCGGTTGGGTGGTGATGTCTCGATTCTGCAGTTCACCCGCGACGGGGCGATGCTGTCCCGGACACTGAGAGAGTACCTGGCGGCGGCGCAACCGGCCCGCCCGATCGATTCGAGGAGTGCGGAATGAGCGGATTCGGTAGTGTGGCGCAGTTTCTCGCGCGCCTGATACTCGGCATCATCTTCATCGCCCACGGTTGGCAGAAGCTGTTCACGCAGGGTATGGATGCCACCAAGGTGGCCTTCGGGCCCGGCGGGATGGACGTGCCCTACCCGGAGCTGGCGGCCTATTACGCCACCTGGGTCGAGCTGATCGGCGGCATCCTGCTGATCCTCGGACTGCTGCTGCCGATCGTCGCGACCCTGCTGATCGCGGACATGATCGGTGCGATCGTCTTCGTGCACTGGGACGCCGGGTTCTGGAACATGGACGGCGGTTACGAGTGGCCGCTGGCGCTGATCGCGGGCCTGCTGGCGGTCGGGTACACGTCGGCGGGCCGGATGGGCGCCGACAGCTACATCATGCGGCGACGACGCCGAGACGTCGTCTGAGACTCAGGCGAAAGCCAGGCCGTCGATGGTGGCCGTGCTCGTGGACACCGCGCCGGTGTCGGCGAGGGCGGCCACGAGTCGTGCGATCGTCTCGCGTTCCTCCTCCGCGTGACGGAGGCCGACGCCGTCGATGAGTCCGGGCGAGAGCAGGGCGAGGGGATCGGTGTCGTGCCGGTGGATGACCGCCGCGCCGAGGAGGCGTTGCGCCTGGCCCGGATCGGATTCCCACAGCGCGTCGGCGGTGAGCAGATACAAGCGGACGGCCGGTGGGTACTCGTGGAGGTGCACGAGCGCCCAGGCCCAGTGCTTCGCGACATCCACCGTGTCGGCCTCGGCCCGGCCGTGCGTGCGCACGTACTTGCCGTGCAACTCACGACACAGATGACTGGCGTCGGACCACAGCATGAGGTGAGACATGCACCGGACGCAGTCGTGCAGATTGGACAGGTACATCACCGAATAGGGTCCCTCACGGCGCGACCTGATCTCGCGGAGCACGGAGAACTCGGCCAGCGCGTGGTCGTATTCACCGGCCGAGAGCAGCGCCTGGGCCTCGGCCTGCATTTCCTCGATCACCTTTGTGATTGTCGCCGATAGCGCGATCCACCATGGCTCGTTTCGCCGAACCGGGCGGCGGTCGCAGCACTCAAAGGACCCACGCACCTGCGCGCCTGGCGGAGCAACCGACGGGCTGGCATCGTGGCAAGGATGAAGGACGACATCGGTAGTACCCCCGAGGGCTCGGACGGCGAGTACAGCCTCGACGAGGACGATCAGCTCCAGCCCGAGGACACCCTCGACGACCGCGGGGTCGACGACGTCCTCGACGAGGGGTACTCACCGCCCGACTACGAGCCCAAGGGTGCGGTGCACGGGCTGACCTCCCGCGAGCAGGCCGAGGGAGAGACGCTCGACGAGAGGCTCGCCGAGGAGGAGCCCGACGTCGGGGCGGTGGACCCGCTGGATGAGATCACCGCCGAGGAACGTTCTCGGACCGATTGGCGCGCACATGATTCCGACCGCGACGAAGACTTCGAAGAAGACGACGAGGTCGGGGATACCCGAGCGGGTCGGCTGATCGCCCCGGATGCGGGCTCCGGCATCGACACCGAGGCCGAGGCGGTCGCCGAGGACGCCGGGATCGACGGAGCCGGGGCCTCCGCGGAAGAGGCTGCCGTGCACTACATCTCGGACAGCCCGGAGTAGGGGCGTCCACAACCCTTCTCCTCAGCGCTGTTCGGCGCAGACGGCGATGACGGTCAGCCCGTCGGGTCCGGCGCGTAGGCGACGGCGGGTCTGCAGATCGACGGAGATGAACTGGCCTGGCGCGATCGGCGTCGGTTCGTCGTCGACGACGACCCAGCCGCTGCCCGCGATGACGGCGTAGACGTCATCGTTGCGATCGTCGATGTGATCGTGGTCGACCGTTTCGGCGCCCGGTGGGAGCTCCACCTGGTAGACCTCGAAAGCCGTGACGTCGAGGGCCTCGCTGATGCGCCGGTCGAACGGGCTGGCTGCCGGATGCGGGCCGTGGCCGGCAGGTACCGCGGATGCGTGGACGATGACGTGACCCATGAACGCATGCTAATGCCGGACGCTCGCTTGGTCTCGCCGAGAACTCCACCACCCGTCGGACCCCGAAGCGATTGGAGGAAAGCGTTGCGGCGCAGTCGTTCCCTCGGACCTGAACCGTGCGCTAATCGGACGGCGGCGTCTGCTCCATGACCTGCGCGAGCGCCTCGACGATCTTCCCCCGAATTGCTTCGGGGGTCAGCCCCAGTCCGCCGAGCGCGCCGGCCAGGCCGTCATCGGCGAACATGCCGAGAAGCAGGTGTTCGGTGCCGATGTAGTTGTGGCCCAGCTCGACCGCGACGCCCACGGTCGACTCGAGTACCGCCTTGGCCGCCTCGTCATAGGGCACCACGCTGGTGGCCTCCGCGTCGGGGATGTCCCGCGGACTCGGCACCAGCGGTGTGATCGCGGTCGTCCACGCGGCTGCGTCGACACCGAACTCGGACAACACCACGAAGACGAGAGACGTCGGCTCGGCGGTGAGGGACCGCGCGATATGGGCGGGGGTCACGTGTTCGGCCCGGTCGGCGGCCGCGCTTGCGTTGGCAGCCATGAGAACGTTCGCCGCGCGTGGGGTGAAGCGCGAGAACGGGTTGTCGTCGGCGGGGGCCTCGTCGCTGCTCGCCGTCGACACCCGGTCGACGAACCGCTTCTGGGCGGCCTGTTTGCTCACCCCCATGCTGGCGCCGATCGATGTCCAGGACGCGCCGGAGCGTCGTGCCTGGTCGACGAAATGGCCGATCAGGCTGTCGGCCACGTCGCCGAGATGCTGGGCGGCGAGGACGGCGTCCGACAGCTGATCCAGCGGGTCGTCGTGGACTTTTCGGATCGCGGTGATGAGGTCGTCGAGACGGATGGTGACAGGTGTATCAGGCATGCGTCAACCATAGGTTGACGACCGATCCCCGTCAACCCTTGGTTGACGAACCGCGGCGACCGGGGCGTTTGGCCGCGTTCGTTGACAGGATCGGAAACCGTCGTGACGATGGATGCGGAGATCGGCGAAGACGTCGCCGGCGACTCCCTTCTTGCCACGGAGGATTCCAGTGAGCATCACCGAACCGTCGATCCGTCCCGAGTCCTCGCATGACGTACCCGTGAACGGCGCGGCGTCGCCGACCCAGAACTCGCGCACCGACGCCGCCCAGCGGTTCGTCGATGTCCGTGCGCTGACCGACACGTTGGCATCGAGGCTGTCACCCGAGGATCAAACGCCGCAGTCGATGACCGAGGCCAGTCCCGCGAAATGGCATCGGGCACATGTGACCTGGTTCTTCGAGGAGTTCATCCTCCGGCAGGATCCCGGATACCGGGTCTACGACGAGTCCTTCCGTTACCTGTTCAACAGCTACTACGAGGCTGTCGGAGAACGACATCCGCGCCCCGATCGAGGCCTGGTCACCAGGCCCGGAGTGCGCGACGTGACCCGCTACCGCGAACACGTCGACGCTGCCATGGTCGATCGGCTCGAGAGCGGGACTCTGGACGACGCGACCCTCGAGCTCGTCGAGCTGGGGTGCAATCACGAGCAGCAGCACCAGGAGCTTCTGCTCATGGACATCAAGCATCTGTTCTCCACGAACGTGTTCGCCCCGGTGTACATCGATCGCGAACCGGACGAACCGGGCACGTCGAAACCGCTGGGCTGGCGGCGATTCGACGGCGGCGTCCAGGAGGTCGGTGCTCTGGGCAACGGGTTCTCCTATGACAACGAGGGGCCCCGGCACCGCGTCTACCTGGAGGACTTCGAGATCGCCGACCGCGCCGTGACGAATGCGGACTGGCTGGAGTTCATGGCCGACGACGGCTACCGCCGTGCCGAGTTCTGGTTGTCCGACGGCTGGGCGAGGATCCGCGAGACCGGCTGGGACGCCCCGGGTTACTGGCGGAACGAGGCCGGGGCCGGGTCCACCGGCCGGGACGCGGAGTGGACCACCTACACGCTGTCCGGACGACGCCCGATCGTCCTCGACGAGCCCGTGCTGCATGTCTCGTTCTACGAGGCCGACGCGTACGCGCGATGGGCGGGCGCACGATTGCCCACCGAGTTCGAGTGGGAGATCGCCGCGGCGTCGCTGGGCGACGAACGCGGAATTCTCCTCGATCCGCAGCGGTGTCACCCCGGTCGCGCGGGTGCTGCAATGGTCGGCGACGTCTGGGAGTGGACCGCGAGCGCCTACCTCCCGTACCCGGGTTTCGTGCCGGCCAACGGAGCGGTGGGGGAGTACAACGGCAAGTTCATGTCCGATCAGCACGTGCTGCGCGGTGCCGGTGCGGTGACCCCGGTCGGCCACGAGCGGATCACCTACCGGAACTTCTTCCCGGCACAGTCGCGCTGGGTCTTCTCGGGGCTGCGACTCGCCCGATGACCCTCGACAGCGACGCGAGCGTCGATTCCGGGACCACCACCAGCGGTCTTGCCGCCGACGCATTGTCGGGCCTGTGGCAGAACCCGCCGACCCTGCCGACCAAGTGGCTCTACGACGAGCGGGGCAGCAAGCTGTTCGACGAGATCACGCGGCTGGACGAGTACTACCCGACGCGCCGCGAGACCGCCATCCTCCGTGCACGATCCGCGGAGATCGCGGCGACGACCGGGGCGGCGGTCATCGTCGAACTCGGATCGGGCACGTCGACGAAGACGCGCCTGTTGCTCGACGCGTTCGACGCCGCGATGGGCACCGATCGGCGCCTGACCTACGTTCCGGTCGATGTGAGCACCGAGATGCTCACCACCACTGCGGAAGTGCTCTCGGCCGACTATCCCGGGATCGACGTCGTGCCGGTCGTCGCCGATTTCACCGAACCGGATCTCGAGCTGCCCGCGGCGGATGGGCCTCGGCTCGCGGTGTTCCTCGGGGGCACCATCGGGAACTTCGTACCCGACGACCGCGCCGGGTTCTACCGACGGCTCGCGGCGTCACTCGCGCCCGGTGACTACTTCCTGCTCGGCACCGACCTCATCAAGGACACCGGGCGTCTGGTGGCCGCGTACGACGACCGGGCGGGTGTCACAGCGGATTTCAACCGCAACATGATCGAGGTGCTGCGCACCGGGCTCGATGCGCGCGGGCTCTACGTCGACGACTTCGAGCACATCGCGCGCTGGAATCCCGACGAGCACCGCATCGAGATGTGGTTGCGCGCCCGACGTGACGTCGATGCCTACTTCGGAGCGCTCGGCCGGTCATGGCGGGTGCCCGCGGGGACGGAGATCCACACCGAGATCAGCACCAAGTTCGAACCCGGTGCGCTGCAGAGCGAACTCGAGGCGTCCGGCCTGACCGTCGAGGCGACCTGGACCGACCCGGCCGGGGATTTTCAGCTCACCCTGACTCGGCGCTGAGCAGTTCCCGCACGCGCGGGATGACCTGCGTCCCGTACAACTCGATGCTCCGCATCAGTTCGGCATGGCCGAGTGTCCCGTGCGAGTACTTCAGATCGAAGCGGCTCACACCCAGTGCGCGGACGGTGGATGCGATCTTGCGCGCGACCGTCTCGGGTGACCCGACGTAGAGCGAGCCCCCCGGTCCGGTCGAGCGTTCGAACTCGATGTGCGTGGGCGGCGGCCACCCGCGCTCGCGGCCGATGCGACCGACGTATTCGCGGTAATGCGGCCACAACTCGTCGCGTGCCTGGGCGTCGGTCTCGGCGACATGGCCCGGCGAATGCACGCCGACGGGCAACGGGGACTTGTCCATCTCGCGCAGGGCGCGGTGGTAGAGGTCGACGTACGGCTGGAACCGAAGCGGGTCGCCGCCGATGATCGCGAGCATGAGGGGCAGCCCGTACGACGCGGCGCGCACCACCGATTCGGGGCTGCCGCCGACGGCGATCCAGGTCGGCAGGGGTGGGTTCTCGAGTTCGGGGTAGACCGCCTGCGCCTGCAGCGGTCCGCGCGTCGAACCCGACCACGACACGGGTCGGCCGGTGCGCAGTTCGGCGAACAGGGCGAGTTTGTCGCTGAACAACTCCTCGTAGTCGGAGAGGTCGAATCCGAACAGCGGGAACGACTCGGTGAACGATCCGCGACCGAGAATCACCTCCGCTCGTCCCGACGACAGGGCGTCGACCGTCGCGAATCGCTGGAAGACGCGGATCGGATCATCGGAGCTGAGCACGGTCACCGCCGAACCCAAGCGCATCCGGGTGGTGCGCGCCGCGATCGCGCCGAGCACGACCTCGGGTGCCGACACCGCGTAGTCGTCCCGGTGATGCTCACCGACACCGAGGAAGTCGACGCCCACCTCGTCGGCGAGTACGGCCTGCTCGAGCAGATCGCGGAGCGTCTGGGCGCCGGAACGCCGGGTGCCGTCGGCGTCGGCGGTGATGTCCCCGAACGTGTCGAGCCCGAGTTCGACGCCGGAGACCGCAGTGTGAGAGTTCATGTCGCCCTTCGCGGGTTGATGATCGAACGGGCGCGTGGTCGGAGGAGTCGCGCCCGCACTGTCCTCCCACACGATTTCACGGACATCTTTCCAGTTCGTCAAGGTGTCCGGCCCGGTGCTGTGCAATGCTCATATCGGTTCATGTGCTCGGCGAGAACACGCCGATTCTTCTAGACAAGGGAGACACTCCGATGTGGGATTCATTCTGGGACTTCATCTGGTACACGATCGTCATCTTCGCGTTCGTCGCCTATCTGATCGTCCTGTGGCACATCATCAGCGACCTGTTCCGGGACAAGGCCGCCTCGGGCTGGCAGAAGGCGGCGTGGGTGATCTTCCTGATCGTCTTCCCATACCTCACCGCCATCGTGTACCTGCTGGCCAAGGGCAAGGGGATGGCCGAGCGTCAGCGTGAGGCCTACAGCCAGGCGAAGCAGGCCTCCGACGAGTACATCAAGTCCGTCGCCGGTACCTCGCCGACCCAGCAGATCACCGAGGCCAAGTCGCTCCTCGATTCGGGAGCCATCACGCCTCAGGAGTACGAACACCTGAAGAACAAGGCTCTCAGCGGCGCTGCCTGACCGCCGGGGGCGGGAGTGATCGGATACCTGTGCAGGCGCATCGTCACGTGGGCCGCACTGGTGTTCGTCGCGACCAATCTGACCTACTTTCTCGCGACGTGGTTTCTCGATCCGCGGTCGAACTACGCTCTCCGGCGACCGCCGTTGCCGGAGAGCGTGGTCGACGCCTCGCTCGAGACCTACAACCTGAACGACAAGACACCTCTCGTGGAGAGATGGTGGAACTGGCTGTCCGGGATTCTGCTCCACTGGAACTGGGGCTCCACCCCCGTCGGTGAGAGCGTCAACTCCGAGATCGGTTTCCGGCTGGTCTCGTCCGTGCAACTCCTCGCAGCGGCCACCGTGCTCTCGACGATCGCAGGAATCGCCCTGGGCGTGTACACCGCCCTCCGGCAGTACAAGGTGTCCGACCGGGTGTGGCAGTTCATCTCGATCGCGGCCATCAACCTGCCGGTCCCCGTGGTGGGCCTCGGGATCGTGCTGGCCGCGATCTCACTCAATCAGGGTGTCGGACACACGGTCGTCTACGTCTCGGGCGCGTCGAGCATCGACATCGACGGCTTCTTCCCGGTGCTCTTCGACCGCCTCCAGCACCTCATCTTGCCGACCATCACGCTCGTGATCGTGCAGTACGCCGGCCTGCACCTGCTGCAGCGATCCCTGGTGCTCGACACCGTGAACGCCGATTACGTCCGGACCGCACGTGCCAAGGGGCTCACCCGCGGCGTCGCGGTCCGTCGGCATGCCCTGCGCACGGCCATCATCCCCGTCGCGGTGGGTGTCGCCTTCGCCATCCCGGCGGTGTTCACCGGCGCCGTACTCACCGAGACCATCTTCGGGTGGGAGGGCATGGGACGCTACTTCGTGACATCGATCAACACCAACGACGTCCACGGCGTCGTGGCGGTGGCCGCCTTCGGTGCCCTCGCGACGGCCGTCGGCGCCATTCTGGCGGACCTGGCAGTCGTCTATCTGGATCCGAGGGTGCGGGTGAACTGACATGACGATGCTGCCTCCTGAACCGCGCGGTCGGAGTTCGGGACACCAGGACGCCACCGTGCCGATCATGGGCGAGGCCGGGGGTCTGCTGGCCGAATCCGACGCCACGTCGGTGCCGGTGGCGCGGCGCCGGGCGGGGCGGACGAAGATCATCGCGACGCGCTACCGGCGAAACCGCTCCGCGATGCTCGGGCTGTTCATCTTCGGGTTGTTGGTGCTGTTCGCACTGTTCGGCGGGTTGCTCACGGCTTACTCCTACACCGACACCGACTTCCTCGCGATCGGGTTCCCGCCGACCTTCTCGGGATCCGAAGGCGCGCACTGGTTCGGCACGAACGACGCGGGCAACGACCTGTACGCCCAGGTGGTCCACGGGCTCCGGCGGTCGCTGACGATCGCGCTGTCGGTGGCGATCGGGACCACCGCGATCGCAGCTGTGCTGGGCGGGTCGGCCGCGTATTTCGGCGGATGGGTGCAGCGGATCGTCCTGGGTGCGGTCTACCTGCTGCTCGTCGTGCCGACGTTCCTGATCCTCGCGCTGGTCTCGAACAGCACCGGGGGCGACTGGCGCTGGTTGATCGTCGTGCTCATCGCGTTCGGATGGATGATGCCGGCCCGGGTCATCCATTCGCTCGCCACGACCGTGCGCGAACGCGACTACGTCACCGCCGCACACTATCTCGGGGTGTCGCCGGTGACGATCATCCGACGACACATTCTGCCCAACATCGCCTCGCTCCTCGTCGTCAACTTCGCGCTCGGCGTGGTGGCCACCGTCTTGGCCGAGACCGGTCTGTCCTTCCTCGGTTTCGGCGTCGAGATCCCCGACGTGACCCTGGGGTCGTTGCTGCAGGCCGGGGCGGGAACACTGGCCGCCTCCCCGTGGCTGTTCTGGTTTCCGGCAGGGGTGTTGTCATTGCTGACCGTGTCGATGGCGCTGATCGCCGACGGGTTGCGCGATGCCTTCGACCCGACCTCCCGGGCGTCGACCCGTCGACACCGTCCCACCGATGAGGCCGGGCGATGATCGGCGCGGTCGGCTCCGCCGTGCAGCCGGCGGTCATCGAGGTCCGCGATCTGCGGGTGGACTTCGACACCGAGGCCGGCGCATTGAACGCGGTCCGCGGCCTCGACCTCGAGCTCCGATCCGGTCGGACGACGGCGCTCGTGGGCGAATCGGGTTCGGGAAAGTCGGTGTCGGCGTTGGCCGTTCTCGGATTACTGCCCGATGCCGCGCGGGTCTCGGGTTCGGTGACCCTGCGCGGCCGGGAACTGGTGGGCCTGCCGGATCGGGATTTCTCGGCGATCCGGGGTTCGGAGATCGCCATGGTGTTCCAGGACCCGCTGTCATCGCTCACGCCAGTGTTCACCGTCGGCGCCCAGATCTCCGAGGCCCTGCGCGCTCACCGGCAGCTCTCCGGCAAGCAGGCGTGGGCACGAGCGGTCGAGTTACTCGATCTCGTGGGCATCCCGGATCCGGCGCGGCGTGCCCGGTCCTTTCCGCACGAATTGTCCGGCGGGATGAGGCAACGGGTGATGATCGCGATGGCCATCGCCAACGATCCCGCCGTGATCATCGCCGACGAACCGACCACCGCACTCGACGTCACGATCCAGGCGCAGATCCTCGAGGTCCTGCGCACCGCGCAGCGGGAGACCGGTGCCGCCATGCTGCTGATCACCCACGATCTGGGGGTGGTCGCCGGCACCGCCGACGACGTCGTGGTGATGTACGCCGGTCGGGCGGTCGAAACCGCCGATGTCGAACCGATATTCGTCCGTCCGCGGATGCCGTACACGATCGGTCTGCTGGGCGCGGTTCCGCGGGTCGACCGCCGAACCGACACGCTCACCCCGATCCCGGGTGCGCCACCGGCTCTCATCGACCTCGACGACGCCTGCCCGTTCGCACCGAGATGTCCACTCGCGGTCGACGACTGTCTGCGCGCCGAACCGGAACTGCGACCACTCGTGGGGGACGGCGACGGTGTCGAGGACGACACGGCTCCCGGGCACAGCGCCGCCTGCATCCGTGCCGACGAGATCGGAGCGGACGGGCGGCTCGGCGGAACCCCGGTGTTCGACGGACCGGTGTTCGACACGCCGGGGTTCGGTGCGCCGTCCCCTCGAGGCGACGAAGATCGTTCGTCAGCAACAGTTCTCGAGGTCGAACGGATGGTCAAGGTCTTTCCGCTCACCAGCGGCCTGCTTCGGCGCCCCGTCGGTTCGGTCCGCGCGGTCGACGACATCTCCTTCGATGTACGACGCGGTGAGTCGATGGCGATCGTCGGCGAATCGGGAAGCGGGAAGTCCACGACCCTGCTCGAGATCATGAACTTCGCCCAGCCGGCCGGCGTGATCCGCATCGGCGGCGTCGACCCGGCGTCGGTCCGCTCGCGTGCCGCACGAGCGCTGCGCCAGAAGGTGTCGATCGTCTTCCAGGACCCCTCGGACGCTCTCGACCCACGCTTCACCGCCTTCGACATCGTCGCCGAACCACTCCGTGCGCTCGGCCACCCGAAGGCCGAGACCGAGCGCGCCGTCACCGATCTCATGCTTCGGGTGGGCCTCGACCCCGTCCACGCCGACCGGTTCCCGGCCGCGTTCTCGGGCGGGCAGAAACAGCGACTGGCCATCGCCCGGGCCCTGGCCACCGATCCGGAACTGATCATCCTCGACGAACCGCTGTCCGCGCTGGACGTCTCCGTGCAGGCCGACATCGTCAACCTCATCCGGCGGTTGCAGTCCGACGGTGACGTCGCCTACCTCGTCGTCGCGCACGACCTGTCGGTGGTGCGCCAGCTGGCGGACCGGATCGCGGTGATGTATCTCGGGGCGATCGTCGAAGCGGGGCCGACCGAACGCGTCTTCACCCGGCCGTTGCACCCCTACACACGGGCCCTGCTGTCTGCGGTCCCGATCCCCGACCCGCGAATCGAACGCGAGCGTCGGCCGATCGTGCTGAGGGGCGAACAACCCAGTCCCACCGAGGACATCGTCGGGTGCAGCTTCGCCGCCCGCTGCCCGTTGCACCGGGACCTCGACGACGCGCGACGCGAACTCTGCCGCTCGGTCACCCCCCGATTGCGGACGACCGTGCAGGATCCGCACACCGATCACCGAGCGGCCTGCCACTTCGTGGAGCTCGACCCCGGCCCGGGGGGATCGACGTGAGACGGTTCTGGATCCTAGTGTCGGTGGTGGTGATCGCGGTCGGGTCCGTCGCGGGATGCGGTGCCGCGCTCGACACGTCAGCGGTGACCACCGAGGGCGCGTCGCTGAATCCGCAGCCGCGCGAGAACCTCCGCGACGGGGGCAGTCTCACGACCGCCATCACCGAGGTGTCCGCGCAGTGGAACACCTTCCACGCCGACGCTTCGGCCTACACTCTGGCGCTGTGGCGGTGGTACAACCCGAATCTGGCCTACTTCTCACCGGACGGCGAGTATTCGCCCAACCCCGACTACCTCACCGATGTCCGCGCCGAGACCGTCGACGGCGACACCGTGGTCACCTACACCATCAATCCGCGGGCGTTCTTCAACGACGGGACGCCCATCGACTATCGGGCCTTCGTCGAGACCTGGCGGACCAGTAGGGGAATCGACGACCGATACATCGTGAGTTCGACCGACGGGTACAGCCAGATCGGCTCGGTCACCCGGGGGATCGACGACCGGCAGGCGATCGTGCGGTTCGACGGCGTGTGTGCGTGGCCGGACGGTCTGTTCAATCTGGTGCTTCATCCGAAGGCGACTTCCCCGGACACCTACAACAAGGGATACGTCACGAACCCGCACCCCGAATGGGGAGCCGGGCCGTACACGATCGCGTCCTACGATCCGAACGCGGGAACGGTTGTGTTCGAGCGCAATCCGAAATGGTGGGGCAAGCCGGGCAAACTCGACCGGCGGGTGTTCCGGCAGCTCGAGTCGCAGGCTGCACTCAACGCCTTCCAGAACGGTGAGATCGACGTCGCCGGAGTGGCGGCGAAGGATGCCCGTGCCCGCGTGCTGACCATGAACGGGATCGACATCCGGACGGCCGCCTCGCCTCAGCAGGCCCTGCTCGCGCTCAACCTGGACGCCCCGATCCTCGCCGATCGGGCCGTGCGCGAGGCGGTGATGACGGCGATCGACCGAGAAACACTGGCGCGCATCCGATTCACCGGTCTCAACTACACCGAGGAACTTCCCGGATCGCTGTCGCTGTATCCGTTCCAACCCGGCTATCGGGACAACCTGGCCGGTGTGGTCTCCTACGACCCGGATCGCGCCTCGGGTCTGCTCGACCAGGCGGGGTGGCGCATCGGAGACGACGGCATCCGGACCAGGGACGGGACGCGGCTGTCACTGACCCTGCCGAATGTCGGCGACGACACCACCAGCGCCAACCTGTCACGCGCCCTGCAGGCGATCCTGGGCAAGGTCGGCATCGACCTCGTCGTGACCCAACGACCGTCAGCGGACTTCTCGAAGGTCGTGGTGAACAAGGAGTTCGACCTGTTCATGATGGGCTTCTCCTCGAGCGATCCGTTCGGGATGGCCTACTTCTGTCAGGTCTGGTGCAGCGACTCGCAATTCAACCCCGCGGGCGCGGGGACACCCGAGCTGGATGCGCAGATCGAGGCCATGTCGCAGATCGGTGACCCGACAGCACAGATAGCCGCCGGGAACCGGGTCGAACACGAGGCGTTCCAGCAGTTCTCGAACCTGCCACTGTTCAACGGTCCCGCCATGGTGGCGGTGAAGGAAGGGCTGGCGAACTACGGGGCGGGTCAGTTCTACATCGGCCCGATCGAGGACATCGGCTGGGAGAAATGACGGGGAGCGACCGGACGGTCGGCTAGTCCGCGGGCCCCGCGCTCAGTCGCCACAACGGATTGACCGGGCCGTGGCCGGCACCCAGCGGATAGGCGGCGGCCAGGCAGCGCGTGACCCAACCCTTTCCGAAACCGACCGCCTCGGGGACCGGGTAGCCGTGTGCGAGGGCGCTCGCGATCGCCGCGGCGAGGGTGTCGCCCGCGCCGTGATCATGCGGGGTGTCGATCCGCTCATG
This sequence comes from Gordonia sp. McavH-238-E, assembly GCF_022348225.1. NCBI lineage: Bacteria > Bacillati > Actinomycetota > Actinomycetes > Mycobacteriales > Gordoniaceae > Gordonia > Gordonia sp. McavH-238-E. Next base: position 61,666 of record NZ_JAKRFE010000007.1, on the reverse strand, counting down.
ACTGAGTTCGATGAACTGGTCACCGTCGTAGAGCAGGTCCGGGGACCGATCCGACGTCCGCAGGTGCCCGCCCTTGACCAGGGCCCACCGCGGCCCGAGATCGAGCAGTGCTCTGGCGGCATCGCGCTGCGAATCGGCGTCGGTGACCTCGATGCCGGTGATCAAGCGGACCTCGTCCAGATTGGGTGTCACGACCGTGGCGAGGGGGAACAGCTTGTGACGCAACGTGTCGAGCGCGGAGTCGGCGAGCAGCTGGTTTCCGTGCATCGATGCGCACACCGGGTCGACCACCAGCGGGACGGATGCATCGCGGCCGATGCCGCTCGCGCCGCACTGCTCGACGATGGCCTCGATGATCGGTGCCGACGCGAGCATGCCGGTCTTCGCCGCGGCGACACCGATGTCACCGGCGACGGAGTCGATCTGCGCCGCCACGGTCTGCGGTGAGATCTCTTCGAAACCGCGGACACCCAGCGAGTTCTGGACGGTCACCGCAGTCACCGCGACACACCCGTGCACCCCGAGCAGGGCGAAGGTGCGCATGTCGGCCTGGATTCCCGCACCACCACCCGAATCCGATCCGGCGATGGTCAGGACCCGAACGGGAGCAGAACCGGGCTGCGCAACAGGGAGTTCCACGAAGCCTTCCTTGTCGACCGTGCGTCGATCTCCGTCGACTGTGCGTTGTTTCGCGTTGACTGTGCGCATCACTCGCCACCAACCGTCTCGAGCGGCAGGTACACGCGGTTCCCGGCCTCGGTGAACTCCGCCGACTTCGCGGCCATGCCCTCCGCGATCGTGCGGTCGATGTCCTCGGCGGTGACGAGACCGTGTTCCTCGGCATAGGCGCGGACATCTGCCGAGATCCGCATCGAGCAGAACTTGGGCCCACACATCGAACAGAAGTGGGCGGTCTTGGCAGGCTCGGCGGGCAGTGTCTCGTCGTGGTACGCGCGAGCGGTGTCCGGATCGAGCGCGAGGTTGAACTGGTCGGTCCATCGGAACTCGAAGCGCGCCTTGCTGAGTGCGTCGTCGCGTTCCTGGGCTCGCGGATGGCCCTTGGCGAGGTCGGCGGAGTGCGCGGCGATCTTGTAGGTGATCACGCCGACCTTGACATCGTCGCGGTCCGGAAGTCCCAGGTGCTCCTTCGGAGTCACGTAGCAGAGCATCGCGGTGCCGGCCTGGGCGATCATCGCTGCCCCGATGGCCGAGGTGATGTGGTCGTACGCGGGTGCGATGTCGGTGGCGAGGGGGCCGAGGGTGTAGAACGGTGCCTCCTCGCACAGCTCCTCTTCCAAGCGCACGTTCTCCGCGATCTTGTGCATGGGGACGTGCCCCGGTCCCTCGATCATGACCTGCACGCCATGCGATTTGGCGATCGTGGTCAGTTCGCCGAGGGTGCGGAGCTCGGCGAACTGTGCCTCGTCGTCGGCGTCGGCGATCGACCCCGGGCGCAGACCGTCGCCGAGGGAGAATGTGATGTCGTAGCGCCGGAAGATCTCGCACAGCTCGTCGAAATGCGTGTACAGGAACGACTCCCGGTGATGTGCGAGACACCACGCGGCCATGATGGAACCGCCGCGCGAGACGATGCCGGTGACGCGCTTCGCGGTCAGCGGCACGTACCGCAGCAGGACGCCGGCGTGGACGGTCATGTAGTCGACGCCTTGTTCGGCCTGCTCGATGACGGTGTCGCGGTACAGCTCCCACGTCAGTGAGGCGGGGTCGCCGTTGACCTTCTCGAGTGCCTGGTAGATGGGAACGGTGCCGACCGGGACCGGCGAGTTGCGCATGATCCATTCCCGCGTGGTGTGGATGTCTGCGCCGGTCGACAGATCCATGATGGTGTCGGCGCCCCATCTGGTGGCCCACACCATCTTCTCGACCTCGTCGGAGATGGAGCTCCGGACCGCCGAATTACCGATGTTCGCATTGACTTTCACCGCGAAGCGCTTTCCGATGATCATCGGCTCGGACTCGGGGTGGCGGTGGTTCGCCGGGATCACCGCGCGCCCGATCGCGACCTCGGAGCGGACCAGTTCGACGTCGACACCCTCCCGGGCGGCGATGAACCGCATCTCGGCGGTGACGATCCCGGCTCGCGCCCAGGCGAGCTGGGTGCTCGCGCCGTCGATCGGGTCGGGCCTCTGCCAGCTGTCGCGAATGGGTGCGAGGCCCTTCTCGACATCGATGTGTGCCGCGTCGTCGGTGTACGGCCCCGAGGTGTCGTAGACGTCGAGATGCTCACCATTGGTGAGGTGGATGCGGCGCTGCGGCACGCGCAGATCGTCGACCGAGAGGTGGTGTTTGACGCTGCCCTCGATGGGACCGAGGGTCAGGAACCCGGAATCGGCGGGCGCGCTGCTGTTGTGTGCGGCGGATACAGATGTACCCATGGCTCATCTCCCTACGCCGGCATTACCCGGACAGGTTCGAGCGGTCGGCGACCGCCCGTCGCCATCTCAGCCCTCGGTCATCGTGAGAGCCCCCGCGGTGTGTAGTTGTCGTGCGTCCGCAACCCTACATCGCCCGACGGGACGGGCGGGCAGGGTGCGGCGAACCGTATCGATATGCGACAACCGAGCCATGGGGTCGGCAGTTACGGTTCCGTAAGGTACCGTGTGACCCGGATCACAGGCGGGTGTCATGTCGAGTCAGGGCGGCGCGCGCCGGTGGTCCGATGTCCGTGATCACGAGGTGAGGAGGGTCGGGTGCTCCGCAAGCATCGTCAGCGACCACCACAGTCGGCGAAGTCGATTCTGCAACAGATCTCGCAGGTGGTACACAACCCCGACCGCGACCGATTCGAACTCTGGGTGGCCGGCGATCTGGTCGGCGTTCTCGGCTACACGACCGAGACGGCCGACGGTCAGACGACCATCACCGTGCTGCACACCGTGCTCTACGACGAGTACAGCGGACACGGTCTCGCCACCCGGCTCACCCGCACCGTCGTGCACTACACCCGCGAACAGGGCGCCCGGCTGCGTCCGGTGTGCACGTTCACCAAGCGCTACCTCGACAGCCATCCCGGGATCGTCACCCTCGCTCCGGTGTGAGGGGTGCGCCGGCTCAGTCGGCGAGCAGGGTCTCGCGCAGCACCTTCTTGTCGATCTTGCCGACCGCGGTCACCGGGAGGGTGGTCACGATCCGCACCGCGTCGGGCAGTTTGAACGAGGCGAGTCCGCGCTCGGCGAGGAACGTGCGGATGGTCGCGAGCTCCAGCGGCTGGGCCGGGGGGTGCTCGTGCGAGAGCACCACGGCGGCGCAGATCTTCTCCCCGAGTGCGTCGTCGGGTAGGCCGACCACCGCCACCTGTCGGACCGAGTCGTGGGCGAGGAGGTTCTCCTCGACGTCGTCGGCAGCGACGTTCTCGCCGGCTCGGACGATGGTGTCCTTGATGCGGCCGGTCACCGCGAGTTGGCCCGACGGCAGCCTCGTCACCTTGTCGCCGGAGCGATAGAAACCGTCCGGCGTGAAGGACTTCTCGTTGTGGGCTGCGGCCCGGTAGTAACCGCGGATCGTGTACGGCCCACGCACCAGGAGTTCACCTTCCGTGCCATCGGGGACGTCGTCGCCGTCCTCGTCGACCACGCGCACCTCGTCGAGCTCCGACATCGGCGAACCCTGCACCTGGTGAACAAGCTCGCGCGGTTCATCGAGACGGGTGTAGCAGATCAGACCCTCGGCCATCCCGAACACCTGCTGCGCGACGGGGCCGAGTGCGGCGTCGAGGGCGACGGCGTCGGGCTGGGCCAACTTGGCGCCGCCGACCTGCAGCAGGCGCAGCGAGCTGATGTCGGCGGGTTCCCACTCGGTCGCCGCGCACCAGAGTTGCGCGAGGGCGGGGACGAGCGAGGTCACCGTGATGCGGTGTCGCTCGATCAGGTCGAAGGTGTTGTCCGGGCTGGGGTTGTCGGCGAAGACGATCTGCCCGCCGACGCCGACCACGCCGAGGATGCCCGGGCAGCTCAACGGGAAGTTGTGTGCTGCGGGCAGCGCGACGAGGTAGGTGTCGTCGGCGGTGAGGCCGGCGATGCCCGCCGACAGCCGCGCGTTGAGGTCGTAGTCGTCGTGCGTGCGGGCGATCAGTTTCGGCAGGCCGGTGGTTCCCCCCGAGACCAGGAACAGCGCAGGCAGACCGGGGTCGGGGCCGTCGGGGAGCGCGGTCGCGGCGGGGTCGGCGTCGGGCAGCGCCGCGAACCGGCCGGGATCGCCGGAGATGAAGACCTGCGCGATGTCGGGCACCCGCGACTGCAGTTCGGCCGCGAGGTCGCGGAAGTCGAACCCCCGGCGGCCGTCCTCGCCGATGTAGGCGACCGCGCCCGAGCCGGTCGCGAGATGGGCGATCTCGGTGATCCGGTGCGCCGGCAGTGTCATCACCGGCACGACACCCGCGCGAAGGAGGCCGAACAGGGTCACGGCGAAGTCGAGGGAGTTGTTGAGCTGCAGGACGACCCGTTGGGCGGGCCGCAGACCGGCGTCGACGAAACCGGCGGCCCGGCGCAGGGTGGCGGCGCGGAACTCGGCGTAGGTGAGCGTTCGCGGACCGTCGGTGGATGCGTCGGTCACCGCGGGCGCATCGGGGGAGCGCTCGGCCGCGACGTCGAGGGCCGCGAACAGCGGGCGGCCGAGGAACACACCCGCGTCCCGGTATCGCTGGGCCTGTGCATCGGTGTGGGGTGAGAAACCGTCGAGCAGATCGGTCACGTGGTCGAGGTGCGTCGGCATGAGTTCATTCAAACACAGCCAGGATAGGGTAACCTTACCGGTCGATGCGGGACGGTGGGCCCGCTCTCGACCGTGGGGGGTTGTTTGATTAGGCTGCCCTAAGCTTCCCTATGATCATCGGTGCTCGAGTGCATCACGACCGGAGGAACGAAGGACATGTCGCTGACAACCGAATCGCACGCCGCGCAGTTCGTCGACCTGCTCGCGCCCGCCTCGCCGCTGGGTGAGTCCGATGCTGCGCGGATCACGGCCGCCTGGGCGGGTTCCGGCGAGTTCGGCGATCATGTCGTCTACGAGCGCGACCGGCGATGGACCTTCGCGGCCGGGGTGCGTGCTCGTGTGGTCGTGACGCGGAGCGAGGTCATCGTCGACGATCAGGGTGACCGGACGACGACGCCGTGGCGCGGCGACCCCGCCGACGCGCTCGCTGCCGCGACCGCTTCGTTGTCGATCCCGGACTGGCGCGTCTACGGCTGGGTCGGCTTCGACTTCTGCGCGCCCTATCACGGCATCCTCGACCGCGTCCCGGAGGACACCGTCCTGGCGCACCTCATCGTCCCCGAGTTCGAGGTGACCGTCGATGCCGAGGGCGTCGACACCGGCGCCGTCGACGCCGATCGCGCCCGTCGTCTTCTCGAGATCGCCTCGCAGGCAACTGTTTCGGCAGAGTCGCGACCGGTGGATGTCCAGGCGGACCCCGACGACTACCGGGGGCGGGTGGCGACTGCGGTCGCCGAGATCGAAGCCGGCCGGTATCAGAAGGTGATCCTCTCCCGCGCCGTCGACATCCCGTTCGACGTGGACATCCCCGCAACCTACGCGCGCGGCCGGGCCGACAACAATCCCGCCCGCAGCTATCTGCTCTCGCTCGGCGACCTCCAGGCCGCCGGATTCAGCCCCGAGCTCGTCGTCGCGGTGCATGACGACCGGACGGTGGTCACCGAACCGCTTGCCGGGACAAGGGCTTTCGGCATCTCGGCGGATCAGGACGCGGCGGCGCGCGCCGACCTCCTCTCCGATGCGAAGGAGATCGCCGAGCACGCCATGTCGGTGCGGGCGTGCTTCGACGAGATCTCGTCCATCGCAGCGGACGACACCACCGCGGTGAGCGAGTTCATGGAGGTCCGCGAACGAGGCAGCGTCCAGCACCTGGCCTCGACCGTCCGCGGCACCCTCGCTGCTCACGAATCACCCTGGCGTGCACTCGAAGTCGTCTTCCCGTCGATCACCGCGTCGGGGATCCCCAAGACCCCGGCGGTGGAGGCGATCGATCGCCTCGAGCCGCGGCGTCGTGGCCTGTACTCCGGCGCCATCCTCACCGCGGCATCGACGGGCGAACTCGAGGCCACCCTTGCGCTGCGCACCATCTTCTCCTCCGGAGACGGCGCGTGGCTGCGTGCCGGCGCCGGGATCGTCGCGCAGTCCACGCCGGAGCGCGAGTTCACCGAGACCTGCGAAAAACTCGGCAGCGTCGCCCCGTACGTGGTCCCGCGCTGATCACCCGATACTTTCGACCGAACACCCCATCTCAGGAGTCACCACATGTCCGACCACATCACCGAAGCCCTGCGCGGCATCCTCGAAGAAGACCTCGACCTCTCGCTGGGAGACGTCAGCCGCGACGCGAAGCTGATCGACGACCTGGGACTGGATTCGGTGGCGTTCGCCATCGGTGTGGTGGCGATCGAGGAGCGGCTCGGCGTGCAGCTGTCCGAGCGGGAGCTCTTCGAGTCCAAGACCGTCGGTGACCTCGAAGACCTCATCCGGTCGAAGGCCGGCACCCCGGCCTGAGACGGAGAGTCGACATGAGTGTGGACACACCGGTGCAGACGTACGCCGAATTGCTCGACGCCGCGTTCGACGAGCGGGTGACGTCGTGGACGGCGCAGGCCGAACAGGATCACCGGTTCCCGCGGCCCCTTCTCGAGCACCTCGGCTCCGAAGGTGTCTTCGTCCGTAAGTGGGAGGACCGCAAGTTCACCGACCTCCACGATCATTTCGCGCTCGGCGCCCACCTCGGCGCGCTCGGCTCCGCGGCGATCGGGGTGGGGGTGAGCCTGCACGACTCGGCGATCGCCATCCTCCGCCGCTTCGGCCGCAACGACTACCTCAAGGACCTCGCCCAGCGTGCGCTGACCGCCGAGACCGTGCTCTGCATCGGGGCCTCCGAAGAGCAGGGCGGCTCGGATCTGCAGAACTCCGAGACCCGGATCTTCCCGGAGAACGACGGCTTCCGCGTCGTCGGACACAAGAAGTTCGTGTCGCTCTCGCCGATCGCGGATCACGTGCTCGTGGTCTGCCGTGGCGTCGACGACGGTCCTGATCTGGGCGGCAACGTGGCCCTCGCCGCGGTGCCGATCGAGTCGGTCACGGTGGGTGAGCCGTACCAGAAGCTGGGCGCCGGGCCGCTCGACACCGCCCCGGTCACGATCGATGCCTGGATCCCGGAAGAGGCGCTGATCGCGCGGCCGGGGACCGGCCTGGCCATCATCAGCTGGGGGCTGGCGCACGAGCGGTACTCGGTGGCCGCCCAGATCGCCGCCGCCTGCGAGGTCATGATCGGGGTGACGCTCGCCCGGATGATGGAGCGCACCCAGTTCGGCAAGAAGCTCTACGACCACCAGGCGCTGCGCCTGCGCGTGGCGGACCTGCAGGCCAGGGTCGACGTTCTGCGGTACGCACTCGCCGGCGTCGCCGCCGAGGGCAAGATCAACCTGCGCACCGCCGCGGCGCTGAAGGCGACGGCCGCCAATCTCGGTGAGGAGGTCGCGTCGGAGTGCCTGCACATCTTCGGCGGGATCGGTTACCTCGAGACCGAGACCCCGATCGGCCGGTGGTGGCGGGACATGAAGCTGGCCCGCGTCGGGGGCGGCACCGATGAGGTGCTGTGGGAACTCGTCGCGGCAGCGATGAAGCCCGACACCGAGCGTTACCAGGCCATGTTCATCGATTCGGAGCTACACCGGCCGGGCTCGTCCGCGTCCTGAGAAGCATCCGAACATCCACTCCCACCCAGGCGGTCCTCACATGAACAGCCCAGCCGGCCAGGCCCCGGTCGACGCACGCGTCACCGAACTCGCGCCTCCCGACCACACCTACCTGCACATGGACAAGGCCGGTGCGCCGATGCACTGGTCGATGATCCTGCAGCTCGAGGGCGGCGGCGACGTGCTCGGCCTCGATGCGGTGCGGGAGCGGGTCCGCGAACGATCCGGGCTGTTCGAGATCTTTCGGCTGGGAATCCGTAACGGGCGCTGGCGCAAGCCCGAGGTGGTGCTCGCCGACGACAGCTGGGACGCCGGCGAGCACGTGACCGAACTGGGGTTCACCGACCGCGCGCACCTGCAACGTCGGGTGGCGAAGCTCCTCGAGTCGCCGCTGCCTCGCCCGCGCCCGTTCTGGGACATCACGCTGTTCACCCCGTCGGCCGGCGCCGAGGGCGTCGGGCAGTGGGTCCTGCTGCGGGTGCACCACAGCGTTTCCGACGGCATCGCGGGCGCGGCGTTCGCCGCACTCCTCGCCGACGGCGAACCCGAGGACCTGGCCGAGTTCGAGCGGTTCGCGACCAGCCCTCGATTCCGGATCAGCGGCATCGATCCCGAGGAACTCGCCGAGGCGAAGGCCGCCTACGGCGATCAGCACGCGGCCGGCGGTGGCAAGAAGCGGGCCTGGCCGGCGCTCACCAAGTCGGGCGAGCGGGAGTACGCACTCGTCGATGCCTCGACCCGAGACCTGCGCAAGGCGGCCAAACGCAACGATGCGACGGTCCACGAGTTCCTGCTCGCCGCCATCGGACGGGCGATCAGCCTCAACCCGCCGACGAGTCCACAGGCCGACGTCGTCCGCGTGACCCTGCCCGTGACCCTCGACGACGGATTCCGCCACACCGGTAACGCGGTGTCCGTGGCGCTCCTCAACCTGCTCGGCAACGAGCCCGATCTCACACGCCAGATCGACCGCGCGCGAAGCGAACTCGAGACGATCGCGAGACGGAAGCCGGAGCTGTACCTGGCCGCGGCCGACGATCTGCCGCGCGCACCGCTGTGGGGTCTGCAGCGCGCGATCGTGAACGCGTCGATGTCCCACATGCACCCCGACATCCACATCGGCATCAACCCCGGCTTCTCCCGGGTGCGGTCGGTGCTGGGGCAGTCGATCGTCACCCTGACGCCGCTGTCGCCGCTCGCGGGCTACTCGCTGTCGGTGACGACGTTGATCCTCGGACACACCACGACGTTCGGCGTCGTCACCGATGCGCAGGCACTGCCCGGTTACGCCGACCGCTTCGTGGCGACGCTCGGTGAAGTACTGCGGGAGGCCCTCCCGTCGACCTGACGGGGGTGCAAGCTTAGGCTTGCCTTGTCATCCGATGTCCGAGGGCTGCAAGATACAGGTGGCCGTCGGCTCGGCGGGGGCGAAGACATACACGGAGAAAGATCAACATGAGCAACGACGTCAACTACCAGGACCCGTCGGCGGTCGACTACCAATCCGGGGTCGATTACCGCGAACCGGATGCGGGTTCGTCGCGTCGGTCGGGCGGGGTCAGCATCCCGACCGTGCTGGCGTCGGCAGGCGTCGCCGCCATCATCTCCGCGATCGTCGTGACGATCGGCGTGGTGGGCATCGTGGTGAGCGAGCGTAACGACTCCGCCACCGCCGCCCAGCCGACCGTCGTCAACCTCGGTGCCGCGCAGACGGCGCTGCCCCAGCAGGGCATCGCCGGCCAGCAGCCGGGCGCGGTCCCGGGCCAGCCCGCACCCGCCGGGGCGCCGGCCGCCGGAGCGCCCGCAGCGGCCCCGACGGAGAACGTGCCCGAAGGCGGCGGCGCGATCGGCGGACCGGTCGGCCCTCCCGGTGAGGGAGCTGGTCAGGCCCCGGCACCGGCGCCGGCACCGGGCACCACGGCCGCACCGCAGCAGACCGTGGCCGCCGGGCCCACTGCGCTGACCCCGGGACAGCTCAACACCAAGGTCCGGATCGTCATGAACTCCAACGGCAGCCGCGCCGCCCGGGCCGCCGAACTCGAAGGCGGTGAGCGTGCGCTCCGCCAGATCGACCTCGTCGCCCGTGCGATCACGACCTACGGCAACGTCGGGCTGAGCTACCAGATGGTCGGGCCGGTCCAGGTCAGTGGCAACACGCTGACCGCGCCGCTGCAGATCAGCGTGGTCGGCCGCGGAAGCCAGAACCGGTCGATGACGTTCGTGTGGAGCGGCAACAAGTGGAAGCTGTCCAACCGAAGCGTCTGCACCATCGCGGGATTCGTCCTGCTGCCCTGCTCGCTCTGACAGCCGGGCACACACTCTGTCCGGTCCGCCGGACGACATCGACACTCCATTGGGGGATCTTCACGTGACTTCACGACATCGCCTGGGCGCTCTCGTCGCGAGCGCACTCCTGTTCGCGGGCCTGCTGGCCGGTTGCTCGAGCTCGGATGACGAATCCGCAGGCGGCTCCGTCCAACTCAATCTCCCGGACGGCAGGCAGGTCACCATCCCGGACACCCCGGAGCGGATCGTCACACTGGGTGACCAGTGGACCGACGTCGTGTTGTCGTTCGGTGAGACGCCGGTCGGTTACTACGACTACTCGAAGTCGGCGACCGGCGAGATGCAGCCCTGGTACGGCCAGAAGCTTGCCGATGCCACGTTCGTCGACCCCACCAAGGGTGACGACGCGACGACCATCGCCACACTGAACCCCGATCTGATCTTCGCACCGGGCTTCGCCTCGGACAGCCCGGAGTTCGAACAGATCTCGAAGCTGGCGCCGACGGTGAACGCCATCAGCGACCAGGAGATCGACCCCTGGCAGGACATGGTCACCGTGATGGGCACGGTGCTGCACGACCCGGAGAAGGCGAAGTCGATCATCGACGACACCAACGGCAAGATCGCGGCGGTGTCCGAGGAGTACCCGGGTCTGAAGGGCAAGACCTACGCGTTCGCCTTCATGTACGGCCCCGATCAGCTGTCGGTTCTCGGTGACGAGAACGACGGTGCCGCAAAGCTGTTCACCGAGCTCGGCATGAAGATGGCCCCCAAGCTGGTCGCCGAGTACCAGCGGACCGGGCAGCCGCGGTTCGGTCTGAGCACCGAGAACATCCCGATGCTCGACGCCGACGTGCTCGTCGTGGCCACCGCCACCCCCGAGCAGGCGGAGACCCTGCGGTCGCTTCCCGGGTACAAGAACCTGAAGGCGGTCAAGGACAACGCCGTCACGTTCATGACCCAGTCGCAGATCACCGGCCTCAACGCGCCGACGCCGAACTCGATCCCCTACGTCCTCGATCTGCTCAAGCCGTCCTTCGCCGCGGCGTCCAACTGATCTCCGTCTGACGAACTCGCCCTCCGCGGAAAGCGGAGGGCGAGTTCGTTTCTGGAGCACCCGACCCTTCGAGGCTCGTCGCTTGCGCTCCTCGCACCTCAGGGAGCAGAGGGTGCCCCCTGCTGGTTGAGCAGGCGACGAGCGCAGCGAGGAGCCGTGTCGAAGCCACTTCGCAACCCCACCAACGACAACGGCCCGACCCTTCGAGGCTCGTCGCTTGCGCTCCTCGCACCTCAGGGAGCAGAGGGGAATCGGTCGCTCGCGCTTCAAGCGACTCAGGGAGCAGAGGGGTGCTCGGCGGCTTGCGCTCCTCGCACCTCAGGGAGCAGAGGGTGCCCCCCTGCTGGTTGAGCAGGCGACGAGCGCAGCGAGGAGCCGTGTCGAAGCCACTTCGCAACCCCGCCAACGACAACGGCCCGACCCTTCGAGGTTCGTCGCTAACGCTCCTCGCACCTCAGGGAGCAGAGGGGAATCGGTCGCTCGCGCTTCAAGCGACTCAGGGAGCAGAGGGTGCCCCCCTGCTGGTTGAGCAGGCGACGAGCGCAGCGAGGAGCCGTGTCGAAGCCACTTCGCAACCCCATGAACGACCACGGCCCGACCCGCGAGGCGGATCGGGCCGTGGGCAGGGTCGACTAGGGAGCGACGATGTCGTCGTCGTCCGCGGCGCCGAAGCTGGTGAACGCGGTGTGCTTGGGCAACCGGTAGGCCTCTCGGCCCAGAACCGTGTTGAGGATGCGCGCGTTGCGGACGGCGCCGATGTCGAGGTTCGGGGCCGAGACGCCGTGCGCGTGCTCCTCGGCGTTGGCGACGAAGATCCGGTTGGTCAGGGCGTCGTCGGTCTCGATCTCATGGTTGGCGCCGATGACGAGCCGTCCACGGGAATCGCGATGCAGCGCAGACTCGATCGGAGCGAGGAAGTCCGCCTTGCGCGCCTGGTATCCGGTGCTGGCGATGACCATGTCGGTGGTGTGGGCCAGTTCGGAACCGGTGTCGAGGTGGCGGCCGCGCACCCGGAGCTTGCCGTCGGCGAGGGTGTCGACGCCGTCGACCTCGACCGAGATCCGCAGCTGCACCGGGTTGAGCTTGTCCTGCAACTGACGCCGGTACAGCAGGTCGTGGAGCCGCTCGAGCGAGTCGGTGGAGATTCCCTTGTGGAACTGCCAGTGCTGCGGGCGGACCCGGTCACGTGCGGCCTCGGGAAGACTGTGGAAGTAGTCCATGTAGGCCGGCGTGGTCATCTCCAGCGACAGCTTCGTGAAGTCCAGGGGTGCGAACCATGGTGTGCGCGTCCACCATCGCACGGCGGGGCCGCCGCGCAGGTTGGCCTCGAGCAGATCGATGACGATCTCGGCACCCGATTGGCCGGATCCGACGACCGTGACGGTGTCGGCGGCCAGCGCCTTCTCCTGGTTGAACAGGTAGTCGGAACTGTGGACCACGGCCGGCGACTCCGACGAGAGTGCCTGCGGGATGAAGGGTTCGGTGCCGATCCCGACCACCACGTGACGCGCGATCACCGTCGAGGAGCTCGTCGGAGTGTGCATGGTCACCCGGAAGGCATCGGCCTCGGTGTCCCATGTCACCTCGTCGACGGTGGTGCTCCACCGGAGTGAGTCGAGCCGGGACACGCACCAGAGAAGGTAGGCCTCGTACTCGATGCGCGTCGGAAAGAAGTCCTCGCGCACCAGGAATCGGTACATGCGATCGATGTCGGCCATGTAGTTCAGGAACGACAGCGGGTGGGTCGGATCGACGAGCGTCACCAGATCGGACAGGAAGCTCACCTGCAGGGTGGCATCGTCGAACATCAGGCCCGGGTGCCACCGGAACTCGTCGCGTGAGTCGACGACGAGGAGGTTCACGTCGTCGAGCGTCGAGGCGAGCGCGGCGAGGCCCAGATTGAACGGGCCGCAACCGATCGCCAATACGTCTACGTTCTCAACAGAGTTCATTCGGAGACTCTCACCATTTCTTCACTGTATGTTCCCGCGCCGGGTGCGGCGGTGCCTTCGGACTCCACCTCGAGGGCGACGCGGAGGAGTTCGTCGAACAGCTCGTCGATGTCGCTCGCCGAGGTCTCCGGGTTGAGGAGGGTCAACTTCAGGCAGGTCTGTGGCTCGTCCTCGCCCGGGATCCGGACCTGGGTACGGCCGATGAGGGCCTTGCCGTCGGCGATGAGGCGGCGCCGCAGTTCACCGTTGACCACGTCGAGATCGGTGCACCGGTAGCGGAACACGACGGTCGTCAGCGTGACCGGCGCGATGAGCTCGAGCTGCAGTTCGGTGGCGACACGCTGTTCGGCGTACAGCGCGAGGTCGTTGCACTTGTCGAGCATCTCCCCGAGGGTGCTGCGTCCGTAGGCGAGCAGGGTGGTCGCGACCTTGAGGACGTCCGGACGCCGGGTCGTCTGGAGGGTCTGACCGAGGAGGCCGCTGTACCCGGCCTCCACGTCGTCGTCGGGATTGAGGTACGCCACCGAGCGATTCAGGGACACGAAGCGATCGGCGTCGGACAGGAGCATGAGGCTCGCAGCGGCGGGCTGCCAGCCGACCTTGTGCAGGTCCAGGGTCACCGAGTCGGCGCGTTCGACGCCGGTGAGCAACCCGGCGAGGCGGTCGGAGAACAGCGAACCGAAACCGTATGCGGCATCGACGTGCATCCAGATCTCATGACGCTCGGCGATGTCGGCGATCTCCCCGAGCGGGTCGACGGTGCCGAAGTCGGTGGTGCCCGCGGTGGCGACGATCGCCAGTGGGGTGGCGGTGCCGGAGTCCCAGATCGCTGCCTCGAGGGCCTCCGGGATCATCCGGTGGTGTGAATCGACGTCGACCGGGATGACCGCGGACTCGCCCAGACCCAGCGCCGCGCAGGCACGATGGACCGAGAAATGGGCGACCCGCGAACAGAAGACGACGGGGCGATGCAGTGCGCCGACGCCGTCATGACGCACGTCCACTCCGTGACGCGCGGCGGTGTGATCGCGGGCGATCATGAGCGCCAGCAGGTTCGAGATCGATCCGCCGGGACTGAAGACACCGCCGGCATGCTCGCCGAAGCCGGCCATGCGGGCCAGTGACTGCACGGTCCAGGTCTCGAGCGCGAGCGTGGCCGGACCCGAATCGTAGGTGTCGAGTGAGGCATTGGTCGCCGATGCGAGGGCGTCCGCGGCAACCGCCACCGACAGCGGAGCGGGCTGCAGATGTGCCGCGGCCATGGGGTGGGTGAGGTCGAGACCGAACTCGGCCACCAGGCGAGCGAGCCGGGTCAGTGCCTCGGATTCGCCGATGCCGGTCTCGGGAATCCCGTGCGGACCGAGCAGTGCCGTCACGCCGCCGAGTACAGCCACGGGGTCGCCGCTCGGCAGCGGGGCGCCGTGGTGATCGTCGCTGACCGCGGCGGCGACCTCGGCCAGGCCTCGGCCGACGTCGGCCCAACCGTGGCCGGGACGGGCGAATCGCGAGGCACCCCAGACGGACTGGTGGTCTTCGGACACTGAGTTCCCCCTTGTTGACTCTGGCGCGCGATGGCGCGGCGGCAGGCCGGTCATCCGGCGATGCCCTTCTGCGGAACGCGCTCGGCGAGGATTTCGAGGAGCGCGGAGACGGAGTGGTGCAACGACGTCGGGATCAGGTCGACGAGCGTGGTGAGCACGGCGGTGGCTCGGTCGGCCATCTCGTCGGGGACGATTCCCGGTTGGTGATCGACCTCGACGTGGGTGCTGACGTCGTCGGCCTCGAAGGCGATCGAGAGCGGGTAGTTCGCGATCCCGTTGAAGACCGACCGGCAGGTGACCGGGGCGTCGGCGGGTTGCGGGATACCGCGCAGCGGCGCGGGCCGGACCGACGCCATGATCTCGATGACGGGGAACCGTCCACCCAGCTGTCGCAACGCGGTGAGGACCGGCCCGAAGTCGGTGCCGGAGTGTTCCATCGACCGGTAGATGACCGAACCCGCGTCGCGGAGGGCCTGTTCGACGGTGGCGTCGGGGTCGACGCGGAACCGCATCGGGATGATGTTGCCGCAGTAGCCGACGTCCTGCGGTGCCTGCGCGCGCCGACGGTTGTCCGCCGGCACCACCAGGACATGGTCGGCGGCGCCGGTCAGTGCGTACGACGCCAGCGAGCAGACCCCGATCAGAAGTGCGTTGGGCGTTGCCCCGACGGTCTGGGCCACCCGCCCGAAGGCGGACAGCGAGTCGGCCGCCACCGGGGCGGCGGCCTTGATCCCGTCGCGGTCGTCCATCGGTGACAGCCAGCTGTCGGCGGCGCTCTCCGTGGGCAGCTCGCCGGTGAGCGGGTAGCGGACATCGTCGGCAGCCCAGGACGCGATCGCATGCCGCACCGCGCTGTTCGCCGCTTCCGCGGCCGCCGCGGGGTCGGGCGTCTCCGGTCGCGCGTCCGCGGTGACGTCTCCCGGCCACGAACCCGACACCAGGGTGCCCAGGAGCAGGGGCCATGACGTGTCGTCGACCGCGAGGTGGTGGACCACCAGGATCATCGTGACGTTCCCGTCCGAACCCGAGACACGCATGCGCAGTGGGACTTCCGAGTGGAGATCGAACGGTGTCCGGGTGAGCGCGGTGGCTGTGGCGTCGACATCGTCACCGACGTCGCTCGCAGCCGTGTTAGTCGGTCCCCAGGTCCACACCGATCGCGAGGCGTCCCACGAGCCCGCGCGCGACACCTCGCGGCGGCTCGGCGTGCCCGCATCGTCGACCTCGACCACCGAGCGCAACACCCGGAACCGGTCGACGAGCAGCTCGGCGGCGGCGACGACCGAACCGAGCGTCCGGCGTCCGCCGAACTCCAGCACGAGTCCGATGTTGTGCGACAACGATTCCGGGTCCAGTTCATAGATCCGCCACATCCGGCGTTCGGCGATGCCGAACTCGCCGAACGGCACAGTCGCCTCGGGTGTGCCGGCGCCGGGAGCGGAGCGAGCGGGCCGAGTGTCACCGGCGCCGGGAGCGGAGTGAGCGGGCCGAATGTCACCGGCCTGCGCGAGCCGACGACGCAGGAGCGTGAGGCGCGCTTCGGTCAACGCGGGCATGGTTCCCTCTCGGTCGATGTGGCGGCGGTCGGCGTCGACGCAGCCGCGGCCATGGCGTGCAGGGTGTCCCAGTCGCGGACGACCTCGACCAGCTCGCCCGTCGCCCACTGGGCAGCCTGGTCCTGGAAGTGTTCGGATCGGGGATCGCCGCTCACGCCCAGCGGGACGATCCAGCGACTTGCGCTGCGATCGGCGAGATCCCACACATAGCGTGCCGCGGCACCGGTGATGCACAGGTGTGTGCCGACCGCCGCGGCGTTGGCGAAGACGCTCTCGGCGTCGCCGGCCAGGGGCAGCGGTGTCGGACGCAGCGTGGCGAACAGGTCCGGGTGCTGCGGCGATGCGCCGACCAGGTCGAACCCGTGGATGGGGGCGAGGCGGTGGACGCTGCCCCAGGTGGGTGTCGAACCGAAGCCGGCGACGCGGGCCACCACGGCGTCGAGTGCCGCCACCGCGACGGCCTCGATGTCGATGCCGATCCCCGCTGTGTTGGCGACCACGGACGTCAGTGCGGTGGCCAGCCGGGGTTCGGGCACGAACCAGGGCTGGAACACCGCCGGGAATCCGTGCGGCCCGCGGAGCGGGGCGAGGATGTCGGTGTTCGCCACCCCCAGGACGAGTTGGGTACGGAACTCGGCGTACAGATACGCATCGGTGCTGTCGGCGGCCATCGAACGGTCCCACGCCACCAGCCGCTGCCGGACATCCTCGGCCGCGGCGTCGTCGGCGCGTACGCGGGACAGCAACTCCTGGACGACGGTCGCCTGCTCGAGGCGCACGTCGGAGTGGATGTCGGCACAGTCGGCCGGACTCACCGAATCGAGATCGTCGAGCCGCGCGGCGATACGGTCGGCGCGGAACGGTTCGACGCACTCGCTCGTGAGCGGTTGCAGCGCAGGCACGTCCGACATCCGCTGGTTGGCGGTGACGGTGATGCCGCGACCCTTCGTGACGCCCTCCGCAAGCTCCGGGCTCCTCAGGGAGCGGGGGGTCGCGTCGAAGTCCGGATCGCCGAGTGAGCCGCGTTCGTATCCGCGCCACTGGTAGCGCTCGTCCCAGCCGGGCACCGGCAACCAGTAGTTCTCGGGCGCACGGACCGGTACTCGGCCGGCCACATGGGTGGCGACGGTGCCGTCGGCGTGGGCGATCACCGCGCGGTTGACCGGCTCGACCCAGTTGACGAGCGCGGCCTCGACGTCGGCGACCGTGCTCGCGAACAGCAGATCCAGCGGCGCGTCGAAGGAGACGTCTTCCGAGAGCAGAGGTGACCGGATGCTCATCGCGAACGAGTCCTCGGGGCCGCCGAACACGACAGCACCGTTCGGGGTGGTGATGACCTGTGCCGCCACGGGTTCGGCACCCCGGACCAGGATGGTCTCGGTGCTGACCCGGGCCGGCACCCGGCCACCACCCGGCACCTCGACCAGCAGTGTGCCCGTCTCGTCGCGCGTCAACCGCTCGAGGAAGAGATCCTGATAGTCGCCCATGGCGTTGGTGATGCCCCAGGCGATGTCGTCGCCCTGGCAGAAGTGGGGGACCCCGGGTACGCCCGCGAAGGCGAACCCGGCCATGTCGAATGCGTCGAGGGGTCCGGTGGAGGCGAGATGGAACTGCTGATAGATGCCCGGCAGCTCGAGGAAGCGATGGGGGTCACCGGCGACGATCGGCGCGCCGGTCGAGCTCCGCTCCGCGGAGACGCCCCATGCGTTGCTGCCCGACATCGGATCACCGAGGTCGACTGCGGGGGAGGGCTGTTCGGGGGACACCGGCCGGGTGATCGCCAGGATCTCCTCGAGGAACGCCTCGTCGGGCATCGCGGGCATCGTGGGGTCGGTCTCTCGTGTCTCGAAGTCCCAGAATCGCAACGCGTCCAGACCGAGCGTGCGGCAGGCGTGCAGCCGGAACAGTTTCGTCGTGAACCGTCCGAACAGCACGTGGTGCATGATGAACACCGAGATCGGTGTCCACGGGCGCCACGGTTGCGGACGATGCGCGAGCGCCTCGAGTTCCGGTGCCGCAGCGGAGGTGTCGGGGTCGTCGAGGGTGCTGTTCACCCCGGCCGCATAGGCGGCGACGAGATCTCGGGTCCGGGCGGAGGATGCGTCGAAGATCCGTCTGGCCGCGGCATCGAGCTGTGCCCGGCGGGCGAAGGTGTCCCACTCCACGCACGAGGCCCCGAAGACCTCGGCGGTGCGTCCTTCGGCGCGCAACCGCATGAACTCGATCTGCCAGCGCCGGTCCTCACCGCATGCCCGACCCTGTCCGTACAGGACGGCCGCCGGGTCGGCCCCGCGGACGTGCGGGATGCCGTGGCCGTCGCGCAGGATCTCCACGTCCGGTCCCGCGCCACTGTGGGTGGCGGTCATGTCCATCACCGGCCCCTCTGCGACGCAATCGGATTGGCGAGCCGGTGACCGGCATCGATCAGTGATGCGTAGGAGTCCTCGATGTCGACCATGCGTTTGTTGTTGCGCAGCTGCAGGCCGTTCATGTGCACCGCGCCGAACTCCGGCGCGAACAGATCCCAGCGGGTGAACCGGTCCTCGAGTTCGGGATGGGCGGCCACGAACTCGTGCAGGCTCTCACCGACCAGCGACCAGAACTCGCCGTCGCCGACGATGCCGTGTGTGTGCAGGACCGCGGCGAGGGGGCGCAGGAAGTCGTCGAAGACATCCGACAGCACGCCCAGGTTGCGGATCTCGTCCGGCTCGGTCGTCCGGACCCGTGCGCAGCTCTCGGGGAGGCCCTGGGCCTCCCCGAACACCGACACCTCCTCGCCGATGTCCTTGAGGATGGCGCGCACCGGGATGCCGTCGGCGAGTACCAGGATGAGGTTCTCGCCGTGCGGGGAGAACTTCAGCTCATATCGGTAGAGCAGATAGGCGATGGGATGGAGATAGGTCCGCAGGTAGCGGCGGATCCACTCCGTCGCCGGGACACCCGATCGCTCGATGAACGCGCCGACGAGTGATTCACCCAGGTGATCGACGTGGAGCAGCGCGGCCATGGTCGACAACTGCTCGTCGGCGGCCGTCAGCGGCACCGGGCTCTGTCGCCACAGCGCCGACAGGATCTTGCGGTACTCCGATCCCGGCTGGGTGATCGGCGTGAAAGTCGGGCTGCGGTAACCGATCGCCGCGACCTCGAAGATCATCTCGAACCCGATCGCCGCGAGGTACTGGTCGTCGGCCACGAGTCCGCGGACCCAGTTGTTGATCAGCGGTGTCGTACGCATGTAGTCGGCGGACATCCCGCGCGTGAAGCCCATGTTCACGATCGACAGCGCGACCTTCACGTAATTGCGGGTCGGCGTGGTCGAGTTGAACACCGTGCGGATCGACTGCTGGGCCTGGTAGAGGTCGGGACTCGTGCCGACCTCGACGATGCGACGGCCCGCGATGTCGGCGGAATACAGCTTCCGTACCTTCTCGACCCACTGCCAGGGGTGCACCGGCAGATAGCGATAATCAGCGGGGTCACAACCGGCTTCGCGCAGCGCCGAGTCGAACCCCGCCACAGTCTCGGCACCGAGTTCGTCGACGAGCAGTGTGTCGTAGTCGATGTCGCTCACGGTGGCGACATCGCAATCCTCGCGACGAGCAGCCAGCCAGACGAGCCGGAAATGGTTGCCGACCTCGGGGGCGTAACGCTCGATGTCCTCGGAACTGAAGCCCAGTCGGCCCGCGTTGGCCACGATGCACGGATGGCCCTCGGTCATCGTCGCCTCGATGGTCTGGAAGTCGGCGTGCGCGAGATCGGTTGCCGGAATGCGACGTTCGTCCGGACGGTCCGCGCTGATCGCCAGGGTGTTGATGAACTCCTCGAGGTATTCCGGCAGGGCCTGGGGCCCGATCCCCAGGAACGGGGCGAGGTCGACGATCATCGCGACCGCGTCGATCGGGAGTTCGTCGCCAGTCCGCACACGACGCAACGACGACTCGTCGATCGCCCAGCTGTCCAGGGCGAGCCGGTCGGCGCGGAAGTGGTAGTCGGTGAGACCGTCGGCGGAGGAGACGACGTAACCGTCGCCGCTCGCGACCGGGTCGAGGGCCCGCTCGTGCGAGAACTCGGCGAGGATCTTCGTCGCGATCCTGGTGTGATACGTCTGGCGATGGCTTCGCGCACCCGACCCCCCGGCCGTGCGCGTCGCGAATTCCTGAATGGTTCCGATGTCCTGGAGAGTCAACGATCTACGCCCCCAGATCCGTGACCTCGACCGGTCCGACGGACTTGCCGTTGTCGGTCACCGCGAGGAAATCGGCGCGGGTGCAGTAGCTCAGGTGAGCGGTCTTGTTCCCGACGGGATAGTCGCCGTCGACGCGGAAGCCGACACTCGCGTTGAGACGGTGCACGGCTTTGTTGCGGACATCGGGCTCGACGACGACGCGCGCTGCGCCCACCTCCAGGATCGCGGTACGCATGATGTGCAGCATCACCGCGCCGGTGAAACCGGGCAGTGCCTGTTCGGCGTGCGCGACCAGGAGATGCATGCCGATGTCGCCGTCGGCGGGCACGTAACCGCTGGCCGGGTCGGCGAGTTCACTGGCGGCCGGGTCGTAGAGCTCGAACAGGAACTGCGGACGCCCGTCGTGGTAGCCCAGGCGCATCCCGTACGGGGTGCCGGCCGTCGCCTCGGCCGAATCGCGAATCATCTTCTCCACGTCGGTGACCGAGCTGTCGAGCATGTCCCAGTACTTGGCCTTGGGATGGGTCAGCCATTCGTGCACGGTCGCGGCGTGCGACACGTCGTCGAGGTCGACCGAGTTCAGGTCGTAGGTCGGTGCGGAGGAAATGGTCATGATGCCTTTGCTCTGGGTGGTGGTCTGCCGTTGTGGCCGGAGGAGGTGCCGGATGCGGTCAGCTGCGCGCGATCTCGGCCTCCACCTGTTCGTCGGTGAGGTGTATGACGTCGAGGAAGGTCTGCGCCACGAAGGATGCGCGTTCCCCGCCGAGCTCGGTGAGCCGCCCGGCGAGACCCGCGATGGTCCGCTGGGTGAAGATGTCCGCGACCGAGAGGCCGGGTGCGTCGAGCCACTGGCGCACCAGCGCGACCACCCGGGTGGCCTGGACGGAATCCCCGCCGAGAGAGATGAAGTCCTCGGTGACGCTCGCCGGCGGGGCGGGCAGGACCTCGCCGAAGATCACCGCGAGGGCTTCTTCCACCGGGCCGCGAGGTGTGACGGCCTCGAGCGGGTCGTCGTCGGTGTCGGTGCCGGCGGCGATGGCTTTGCGGTCGTGTTTGCCGTTCGGCGTCAGCGGGAACCGGTCCAGGACCGCGACGGAACGTGGGACCATGTGTGGCGGCAGGGTTTCGGCCAACCGGGCGCGCAGGCCGGCGTCGTCGTCGGTCGCCCCGGCGGTGAGCACGACCGCCGCGCGTAGGTCCCGGCCGTCGGACCACGCGACCGCCGAGCCCACCCCGTTCAGGCCCAGGAGACCGGCCTCGACCTCACCGAGTTCGACGCGATATCCGCGGATTTTGACCATGTGGTCGGCGCGACCGAGGAAGTCCAGGAAGCCGCCGGGTAGGTAGCGCGCGAGATCACCGGTGCGGTACCAGCGTTGACCCTCGTACTCGACGAAGCGGTCGGCGGTGCGATCCGGATCGCCCCGGTACCCGTTGGCCACCCCGGCCCCGCCGATCCACAGTTCGCCCGGTACGAGGTCGGGACGGTCGCGACCGGCATCGTCGACGACTCGGCAGCGGACGCCGCGCAACGGTATTCCGTACGGTACGAACGCCATTCCGGCCGGGACGGCATCGGCTTCGCAGATGGTGGAGTGGATGGCCGTCTCGGTGGTCCCGCCGAGACCGGCGACGCGACAATCCGGCAATTGCGCCGCGACACGGTCGAGCAGTGACACATCGACCTTGTCGCCGCCCATGATGATCATCCGCAGCGACGAGGGCAGGGGCGCGAGGTCGAGGAGCATGCCGAGGATCGACGGCACGCAGTTGAGCACACTGACCGACTGTTCGCCGAGCAGTCGCACCCAGTCGTCGACCTTGGTCTGCTCGTCGTCGCCCGGCACGACGACGGCGCCGCCCACGGCCAGCAGTCCGAAGATGTCGAAGACGGAGAGATCGAATTCCAGCGACGACACCTGCAGGCTGCGGTCGCCTGCCCCGATCGCGTACCGGTCGACGAGGTCGGTGATGGTCGCCACCGCGGCGCGATGCGGAACCTGCACGCCCTTGGGCAGGCCGGTCGAGCCGGAGGTGAACAGTACGTAGGCGAGGTCGTCGGTGGTCACCGCGATCGGCTCGGTCGGCTCGGCGAGCCGGGCGTCGTCGAGCGTGAGCACGGTGCCGGCGGTGGTTTCCCAGGCCGCGGGATCGGTGGTGAGAACAGCGGCGGGAGTGGCGACGTCGAGGATGCGTTCGCGGCGTGCCCGGGGCTGTGTGGGGGCGATCGGGACGTAGGCGGCGCCGGCGGCGAGGACTCCCAGCGCCGCGACCACCTGGTCGCCGCCCTTGGGCAGATGGACGACCACCGTGTCGCCGGACGCGACACCGGCCGCGACAAGCGCTCCGGCGACGCGCCGGGCTTCCTCGGCCAACTCGGCGTGGGTCCAGGTACGTGCATCGGACACGACGGCCGGCGCGTCGTCGTGCTCGGCGGCCCGGGCGAAGAAGGTTCCGTGCAGGGTCCCGTCGAAGGTGTCGGTGACCGGCAGTGGGCTTTCCACCGAGAGTCGCTGTGCGCGAACCTCCGCGCTGATCGGCGACGGTGCGGGCGCATCCCATTCGCCGTCGACGAGGAGTCCGAGAAGCCGGACGTAGTGGTCGAACATCGAACGCGCAGTGGAGAGTCGGAGATCAGAGGCGCGGACGTCCCAGTTGAGGAGGAGGCCACCGGCCACCTCGGTCACCTGGGCGTCGAGAAGGACCTGCGGCCCCTGCGACACGATCCAGGACGGATCTCCCAGCACGTCGGTCGCCTGCTGGGAGAAGAGGTCTCCCAGTCCCAGTGCGCTGGTGAACACGATCGGCGAGACGACGGGCTCGCCACGGTGGCGGCTCAGTTCGCGCAGCACGTCCAGGCCGCTCATCGAACCGTGCGCGGCGGCCTCGTGCATCGACGACCGCATCGACCGTGCTCGCTCGGCGAGTGTGGCCGGCGCGCTCAGGTCGACACCCACGAGGATCGACGAGGTGAAGTCGCCCACCACGCGCTCGACGTCCGGGTGCGCCTGGGGTCGGTCGAACAGCGGCACGGTGATCAGAAAACGCGGTGTGGCCGAATGTGTTCCGACTGCCTCGGCGAACACCGCGGCGACCGCCGCCGCCGGGGTGACCCCGCGTCGGTGTGCGTGCTCCTCGAGCCGTTTCCAGTCCGAGGCGGACACCGAATGGTGCAGGCGGACACTGTGCGGCTCGACCTCACCGCGCGCCGCGCGCTCGTCGAGCGGAAGCTCGGGCGGTCCGGGGAGCGTGGGAATGCGTTCGCGCCACCAGGTCACGTCGTCGTCGAGGATCTCGCGGGACGTGCGATCCGCGGTGATCGTCGCGAAGGTCACGCCGAGCTCGGGCAGGGTCTCACCGCGATACAGGCGAGCGAAGTCGTCGACGAGTACCCGGTAGCTCATCGCGTCCGCGGCGATCATGTCGACGTCGAGGTGGACACGGGCCGAGTTCGCCGGCAGCAGACTCAGTTCGGCGCGGATGACCGCTCCTTCGTCGACCGGCAGCGTGCGGTGTGTGCCGTCGGCGCGCTTCGCGGCCAGGATCTGCTCGACCATCTCTGCCGAATAGGACCGGAGATCATGCACGGCAATGGCTTCCGGGTGCGCCGGGCCGATCTCCTGGGTGCCGTCGGGGAGCACGCGGACGCGCAGCATCGGGTGGCGCTCCATCAGCGCGGACATGGCCGCGGCGAAGCGTTCGGGATCGACGTCGGAACCGTCGAACTCGATGTAGAGGTGTGCCGCGACGTTGCCGAAGGCGTGACTGTCCGATCGCCCGATCCAGTAGGCGTGCTGCATCGGGGCGAGGGGGAACGGTCCGGTGGTCGCTTCGGACACCGGTGACGAGGAGTCGTCGTCGGCGATCGGTGCCGATGCGCCGCCCAGCAGTGCTGCCCAGGCGGTGATGGTCGGTTGTGCGGCGAGGCGGGCGAAGTCGATGTCGATGCCGCGTTTGCGCCAGGTGCCGGCGAGTCGCATCATCCGCAGGGAATCGAGTCCCTGGGCGATGAGGTCCTGGTCTGGGTCGAGCGACTCGGGAGAGACGCCCAGCGCGGTGCCCACCTCGGCGCGGATGTCCGGTGTGGTCGTGTCCACTTCGGCGTCACCGGTGGCAGCGAGAAGGAGTGGTGCCCAGGCGGTGATGGTCGGTTGTGCGGCGAGGCGGGCGAAGTCGATGTCGATGCCGCGTTTGCGCCAGGTGCCGGCGAGTCGCATCATCCGCAGGGAATCGAGTCCCTGGGCGATGAGATCCTGCTCCGGGTCGAGCGACTCGGGCGTCAGGCCGAGGGCCCCGGCCACCTCGGCGACGATGTCGGCCATGGTGGCAAGGTCCGTGGTCTGGGAATTCGTGGCCATCAGCCGGCGTGCCTCTCGCAGTTCGGTGACATGGTTACTCAGGCTGGGGAACCCGCATTTAGGGTAGGTTATACTAACTAACCGCTCTGCCCAATCCCTGGGCATGCCGGCGAGAGAGCCCCACGGGCCGACGCGAATTAGGTTAGCCTAAGTTCGCTCCGAACGTCCCATCGGATGATGTGAATCACGCTGCGCCACCGACAGGATCTGGGTCTTGTGTCCTAGAAAGATTAGGCTACCCTACCCAAATGACGCGAACGTTCATGTTCGCCGGACCGGCGGTCGAGACGACACGCGGGACGACCCCTCGGTCGTCGACACGACCGAAGACTTTGACACGACCGACGCCACATGCTGGCGAGAACGGGAAACGAGAATGTCGCAGAACAGCGTGATCCTGGAGGAATCGGGCTCGACCAATGCGTTGGCGGCCACCGTTCGTGAGGCGATGCTGGCGGGAGACACGAGCCTCTCCGTCCTGGACTCCGATACCGGCGAGTGGGTGACGGCACCATGGCGTGAGGTCCACGCCCGCGCCGAGCAGATCGCCGTCCAACTGCTCGCCGACAGCGAACTGCACGAGCCGCAGGCCCTCGGCCTGATCGGGGACCCCACGGTGGATCTGATCGCCGCCATCCAGGGCGCGTGGCTCGCCGGCGTTCCGGTCACCATCCTGCCGGGTCCGATCCGGGGGGCGGACGAGGAGCGGTGGGCGCAGAACACCTACCAGCGGTACGTGTCGATCGGCGTCGGCACCGTCCTCGGCAGCGGCACCCAGCTCGACCTGCTGACCAAGGTCGAGGGACGGCTGCACATCGCCCGCGTGGCCGAATACGGCCTGGGCGCAGACACCACCGATTTCGTCGCGCGCAATGTCAACGGCAACACCATCGCCGTCCTCCAGGGAACCGCCGGTTCGACCGGCGACCCGAAGACCGTCGCCCTCACGGCGTCGGCCGTCTACTCGAACGCCATCGAACTGGTCAGCCGGCTCGGCCTCCACCGCACCCGCGACACCGGATTCAGTTGGTTGCCGCTCTATCACGACATGGGTCTGATGTTCCTGCTCGCCGGAATGACCACCGGCATCCCGGCCTACATCGTGCCCAACACCGCCTTCGCCGCGGCGCCCTTCAAGTGGATGCAGTGGCTCACCGAGACCAAGACGACCGTCACCGCTGCGCCGAACTTCGCCTACGACATCCTCGGGCGCTACGGCAAGCTGCTGCGCGACATCGACCTGTCGAATCTGCGCGTCGCGATCAGTGGCGGAGAGCCGATCGACGCCGACGCGTTCGACAAGTTCCTCGAGGCGACCGCGCCGTTCGGCTTCGATCGGTCCGCCGCCGCACCCGCCTACGGAATGGCTGAATCCGCGTGCGCGGTGACGATGCCCGCGGTCGGCGAGGGCGTGCACTACGACGAGGTCACCGTGACCCCGCCCGGCGGTGGCGAGCCCATTCGCCGCCGGTACGCGATCCTCGGTAAACCACTGGGCGGCATGCAGGTTCGCATCGTCGAGCCGAATGTCGACGTCCCGGTGATCGACGGGCGCAACGTCGGGCACGTGGAGATCCGCGGTGCGTCGATGATGCGCGGCTACCTCGGTGACGCGGATCTCGGTGCGGGTGAATGGTTCTCGACCGGCGACCTCGGTTACCTGGTCGACGACCGGCTGGTGATCTGTGGACGGGCCAAGGAGGTCATCATCGTCGCCGGCCGCAACCTGTTCCCGATCGAGATCGAACGCGCAGCCGCCGAGGTGGCCGGGGTGCGTCGTGGTGGCGTCGTGGCGATGGCCCGAGGTGAGGGATCGTCCCGTCCGGGCCTCGTGATCCTCGCCGAGTACAAGGGTTCCGATCCGGACACCGCGCGCGCCGAGGTCAACTCCGAAGTCGCATCGGCGTGCGGGATCATGCCCGCCGAGGTGATCTTCGTCGCGCCGGATTCGGTGCCCCGCACCACATCCGGAAAGATCCGCCGGCTCGAGACCCGTCAGATGGTCGAGAACGGCACCTTCGAGTAGATCCGATTTTCCGTGGGGCGTCGTGTCATCCCGGCGGCCACGAGAATGACAGTGTCTCTCCGGCCCGTCACCGGGCCGGGGAGGCGCTGTAGAGAGGTTCAGGTATGAGCGAGGTATCGACCAAGGGGCGTGGCTGGCAAGGCGCGGTCATGAAGATCCTGGGTGGCGACGACTTCACCTTCACCGTCACCGCGAAGGAGTCGGTGACCGACCACTATCTGCGGCTGCGTTTCGATGGCGGCGGGCTCCTCGCCGGCTCCACGGTCCACCCCACCATGTGGGTTCGACTGTGGTTCGCCGATGGCGGCAAGATGCATCAGCGCGGATACACGCTGGTCGATCCCGACCCGTCGACGGACACCTTCGACATCGAGTTCGCCATCCACGACGGCACCGCGGCGCGGTGGGCCCGGGACGCGCAGGCGGGGGACACCATCGGTGCCACCCTGATGGGCTCGAAGTTCGCGATCCCCGAGCCCGCCCCGGTGGGCTGGCTCATCGCCGGCGACACCGCTTCGCTTCCCGCGATCAACTCCTTGCTGGACACGCTCGGGAACTCCGGTGCGGGAGCGACCATCTGGTTCGAGTACCAGCACGAGAGCGACAAGTCGTTGCCGCTGCGACTCCGCGATCACGACACGGTCCACTGGATCGCGCGCGGGGCGGACGGTAGCGCTCTCGTCGACGCGGTTCGGTCCGCCGCCTTCGACGCCACGGACCATTTCGGTTGGGTGGCCCTCGATTCGGTGAGCACGCGCGCAGTCGCTGGATCGTTCAAGGCCGACTTCGGGCTTCCCAAGAAGTCGGTGAAGTCCCAGGCGTACTGGATCGTCGGGAAGTCGTTCGCCTGAGTCGACCATCTCATGCTCCCTGAGGTGCGAGCGAAGCGAGTCCCATTGCTCCCTGAGGTGCGAGCGAAGCGAGCCACGAAGGGGCTCGCAACGCATCTCGCTGCGCCCTTCGTGGCTCGTCGCTATCGCTCCTCGCACCTCAGGGAGCGTGGGGAGGCTCGCACCTCAGGGGGCAGCGGGAGCTCGCACCTCGGGATGGGCTGAGTTTCACTCCGCGACCTCGAAGACCACCGGGGCGTGATCGCTGGCGCCCTTCGCCTTTCGCGCGTCGCGCCCGATGTGGGCGCCCATGATGCGGGTGTCGAGGGCGGGTGAGCAGAACGCGTAGTCGATGCGCATGCCCTCGTTGCGGGGGAAGCGCAGCTGGGTGTAGTCCCAGAAGGTGAACCCGGGCGCGTACGGGAGGGCCGAGTCGACGAGGCCGGCGTCCAGAAATCCTTGTACGGCTGCCCGTTCGGGCGGGGTGACGTGTGTGCGACCGTCGAAGTACTCGCGATCCCATACGTCGTCGTCGGTCTGCGCGACGTTCCAGTCGCCCGCGAGCATCAGTTCGGCGGCCGGGTCGTGCGCCAGCCGCAGGGTGATGTGGTTGCGCAGCGCGTCGAGCCACGCGAGCTTGTAGCTGTAGTGCGGGTCATCGGGGGTCCGGCCGTTGGGCACGTACAGGCTCCAGACGCGAACGCCGTTGCAGCGCGCGGAGATCGAGCGAGCCTCCCGGATCGGCTGGCCGTCGACCGGATGGGTCGGCACGCCGTCGAAGGCGATCTCGACCTCGTCGAGCCCGACCCGCGAGGCGATCGCGACGCCGTTGTAGGCGCCCTGTCCGACATGCGCGACGTCGTACCCGGCGGCGAGGAAACTCATCAGCGGGAACGCGTCGTCGTGGCACTTGGTCTCCTGCAAGGCCAGTACATCCACGTCGGCGCCCTCCGCCCAGGCGACGACGGACTCCGACCGGGCGCGGATCGAGTTCACGTTCCAGGTGGCGATTCTCATCGGCCGCCCCCCGGCGCGACCGGCAGGTCCGGCGTGACATACCGATAGGTGTGGTGCAATCCGAATCCGAGGCGGCGGTACCAGGACCCGGCCGACCGGTTGTCGGACTCGACCTGCAGGTAGACCGCCTCGGCGCCGCGGTTCACCCCCCAGGCCGTCAGTGCCGCAACCACATCGGAGGCCAGTCCGCCTCCTCGCCGGCTCGGCTCGGTCCACAGTGCGGTCAATCCCAGCCATCGGCGCCCGTCCGGTGCCTCGGTCACCGAGCCCCGCCCGATCGCTGCCGTATCGCCGATGGTCGCGAAGGTCAGCGGGCCGTCCCCGGTGGTCACGACATCGGCGGCCGCATCGGGCTGCCGAGACGCACGCCCGGTGGCGTACGCGCCCAGCCATCCGGCGTCCGGCGCGTTCTCGAGTCGGACAGGGCGCGAGGCGTTCTCGCCGATGCGCGCGTGCAGGGCGGCGAGGTCGGCCGTCAACATCTGCACCTCGACCCCGGGATTCCCGACCCCGGGATTCTCGGCGACGGCGGTCGGCGGGATGAGCCGGTCCGGCAGGGCGAGCAGCGCGGGGAGGTCGCGATCGGCGTACCACGCGCCGATGCGACGCAGGGTCGATGCGTCCGGACGTGCGTGTCGCTCGAGGGGCACCGCCGAGTTCGCGCGCCTGCTGAATCCGTGCCCGGCCCGCAGGAACCAACCGTCGACCCACTCGCTGTCGACGCCGGGCCAGGCGGCGGCGGCAGCCCACTCGAGGTTCCGGATCTCGTTGTTGCGCACGGGTTTCGCCGACAGCAGGCGCACCGCCGTGATGGCCGCGAACGGGATCGACAACTCCTCGTCGTCGCGTCGTATCCGCACGGGGTCGGCGTCGTCGAGCAGGACGCCGGTCACGTCGGACCGGGCGGCCGCGGGATCGCCCCGCCAGTCGGCGGGGGTGGAATCGCCCAGCCGGTACCGGACGACCACGCGGTCACCGATGACCGCACCCGACAATGAGACCTCCACGCGCGAAAGCGAGATCAGTCGTCGTCGTGGCCGAACGGGTCGGCGACCTCGCCGGGCGTCCAGGTCAACCCGGGCACGCCCCAGTTGTTCCGCTTGATCGCCTTCTTCGCGGCACGGGCGTTGCGCCCCACCAGGACGTCGACGTAGAGGAAGCCGTCGAGGTGGCCGACCTCGTGCTGGAGCATGCGGGCGAAGAACCCCTCGCCCTCGATGACGACCTCGGCGCCGGTCCGGTCGACCCCGGTGACGCGCGCCCAGTCGGCGCGGCCGGTGGGGAACTGCTCGCCCGGCACCGACAGGCAGCCCTCGTCGTTGTCGTCGGGATCCGGCATGGTCTCGGGGATCTCGGACGTCTCGAGGACCGGGTTGATGACCTCGCCGCGCCGGCGAGCCGACGACCGGTCGCCGTCGGGGCAGTCGTAGACGAACATGCGGGAGCCGACGCCCACCTGGTTGGCGGCGAGGCCCACGCCGTGGGCGGCGTCCATGGTCTCGTACATGTCGTCGAGGAGACCGACGACCTCGTCGGACGGACGGCCGTCCGCGTCGAGGGGGACCGGAGTGGTCGGCTGGTGCAGGACCGGCTCGCCCACGATGCAGATCGGGAGAATCGCCATGGCGCTCACCTTAGCGCTGCTCAGGGCGCAGGAACGACGCCGGGTACGGCGTCGCGGATGGCGTCACCGGCGGGGCCGGGAATGCCGGGGAAGAGCGTCGACTGCCAGTCGAAGCTGTCGACCGGCTCGGTCACCACGGCGCCGGCGCACGACCCGCGCAGGGAGGCCCGCACATCGGCGATGATCGCCGGGTCTCGCATCTCGATGGTGTGGTCGAAGCCGGTGTTCGCGAGGGGGACCGGTGAATAGGCGCGGCACTGTGCGGTCCCGTCGAGGCGGCCGTCGGTCCATTCGCCGTCGCTCTGCACCACCGAGTAGCGAGTGGGGCCGGGGGCGTCGGGACCACGGTTGAGGGCGGTGACCGCGTCGGCGTACATGCAGGTGTCGTACCCGCCGTCGCGCGGCTGAGCGCACCCGCCGGGTGAGCCGTACTGGGCCGTGCCGATCGCCACGTACTCGTCGACGACGGCGGACCCGCCGAGGAACTTCAGGTAGTGCCGGGCGCCGAGCCCGCCTGCGCTGTGGGCGACGATGCCGATGGACGACGCCTTGCCGACGAAGGGCTCGACCGTCCGTTGGATGAGCTTCGCATCCGATGCGACGTCGCGACCCCCGGCGTGCGCGTACACCACGGTGTTCCCGTCGGCGCGGATCGCGTCGGCGAGCGGACGGAACGTCTCCTCGTTCTGTGCATCGCCCGCGTAGAGCTGCTGACCGGGCACGATGACGACGACCCGATCGCCGGGCGCCGCGCCGGCGGCCGCGGGGAGTGCGGTTGCCGCCGAAGCGATCGCGATCGCCGACGCCAGGGCGAGGAGAGCGCCGCCGAGTGGTCGACGGGGCCGTGCGGTCCCGGATACAACTGTCGTCATCTCTGTGCCCCCGATCGATGGCATCCCCGGTCGGGGGATGTGTAAGGGGAGCCTAACAGTGGGCGCCGTCACCCGGATCGTGCGGAGTGCGGGCCGTGGCGAGTCACAGCGCGATCGGACCGGCCCGCCGTGGTTAGATTGTCTGCGAACCACACCGCTGTCATTCGTCGTCGTGAGGCGACGTCCGCATCCGCATCGCCCAGCGAATCGGTGCACGTCAGCGGTGGTGTGAGGTCGTTGACTGTATCTGAGGGAGTGAGATGGACAGCGCAGCTGCGCGTAGCCAGAAACAGGGCGATCAACCCACCCCCGACACGAACGCCGGAATCGGGGCGGACGGGACCGCCGCGCCGCTCGATCCGCACGAGGTCGGCGCGGACGGACTGACCCGCCGCGAACACGACATCCTCGCGTTCGAGCGGCAGTGGTGGAAGTACGCCGGTGCCAAAGAAGAAGCGATCAAAGAGCTGTTCGGGTTGTCGGCGACGCGGTACTACCAGGTGCTCAACGCGCTGGTCGACCGTCCCGAGGCGCTCGCGGCCGATCCGATGCTCGTCAAACGGCTGCGCCGTCTGCGGGCAACACGACAGAAAGCCCGCGCGGCGCGTCGTCTGGGCTTCGAGATCACCTGACACGCTGAACCCGGTCGCCGTCCCACGGTGCGTTAAGGTCGTCGGTGATGAATGCAGACCGTGAGCCCAATCGCCTTCCGCTGCGCGCGGGGGCGATGATGCTCTTCGCAGTCGCCGTCGTCTTCATCGGCCTCGGCTGGCATTCGGCGGCGACCGCGGGGAACGACTCGCCGACGACCGAGGCCGCGACGACCGTGTCGTCGACGCCCACCTCGACGTCGCCGTCCACCAGTGCGGCATCGACCGGCAAGCGGCTGTGCGTGATCAATGCCGGTCAGGTCGCGGGCCTGGCCTCGGACGTGACCGAGCTGCTCCAGGCCAAGGGCTATCAGATGGCCGAACCCGGCAACTACACCGCGGGTGGGTTCAGCGAGAACACGATCTTCCACGAGGACGACACGGACAAGGCCCAGGCCGACGAGGTGGCGGAGGCGCTGGGCGGGACGGTCGCCGTCGAGGAGCGTCCGACGTCGTTCACGCGCTGCCGGGGCGGTATCCCCGTCGTCGTGGTGACCGCGGTCAGCGGCGCGTGAGCGGTCGTGAGATGACACCGCGTACGTGACGCCGATGCCGAAGCATCCCTGGCCCCGAGAACCCGCCCGACCGACAACGCCCTGATCCTGAAAATCATTGTCCGCCAAACAAGGAGTGACATGTCCGGACGTTCCAAAATCGCCGCGCCCCGCGCCCTCGCCGCGCTGGTCTCCGCGGGACTGATCGGCGTGGCACTGGCCGGGTGTAGTCCCGACCAGGAGCCCACGGATGTCCCGGGCACGACGCCGCCCGTCGTCAGCGACGCGCCCCTTCCGCCCGGCGCCGAAGACGACGTGGACAGCGAGCCCAGCGGTCAGATCGCCGTCGCCGAGATCAAGGACACCTCCGGCGACGTCGTCGGCCAGGCCACCATCACCGCGGCCTCCGAGACCGCCGAGCCGGTCACCATCAACGTCCGCGTCACCGCGGGTGACCTGCCCGCCGGGTTCCACGGCATGCACATCCACGAGAACGGCACCTGCGACGCGGGCGCCGGCGGTTCGCAGGCGTTCACGTCCGCGGGCGGGCACCTGCAGGTCGACGGCAACACCAGCCACCCCTCCAGCGGCGACCTGATCTCGATCAACATCCTCGAGGATCACACCGGCCGGACGGTCACGACGACCGACGCCGTGAACCTCCAGCAGCTGATCGGCAAGTCGATCATGATCCACGAGAAGCCGGACAACTTCGGCAACATCCCGGCCGACAAGTACCCAGGCGGCGCGAACCCCGACACCCTGAAGACCGGCGACGCCGGCGCCCGTATCGCGTGCGGTGTCATCGAAGAGCAGAGCTAGGCGTCCTGGCACCGTCCGAGGCCGCCACGCACATGGCTCCGATCGAGTTCGACGGGTCACCGACCCCCACCCTCGGGGTCGAATGGGAATTCGCCCTGACCGACAAGGTGACCGGCGACCTGTCGAACTCGGCGGCGGCGCTCTTCGCCGCCGTCGGTGACCACCACCCCGACTTCGCGGGCAAGATCCACAAGGAACTGCTGCGCAACACCGTCGAGCTGGTGACCGGGATCTGCCGGACCACGGGTGAGGCGATCGCCGACCTCACCGGCACGCTGGGTGTGGTACGCGGGCTGACCGAGGAACTCGGCGTCGATCTGTACGGCGCGGGTACGCATCCGTTCGCGGAGTATTCGACCCAGCTGCTCACCGAGGGGCACCGATACGCGGAGCTGATCGAACGCACCCAGTGGTGGGGTCGGCAGATGCTGATCTGGGGCGTGCACGTCCACGTCGGGATCAGCCACCGCGACAAGGTGTTACCCATCCTCGACGCGCTCCTGAACTATTATCCACACCTGCTCGCGCTCTCGTCGTCGTCGCCGATGTGGGCCGGCCAGGACACCGGATACGCGAGCAACCGCGCGATGATGTTCCAGCAACTCCCGACAGCGGGGTTGCCGTTCCAGTTCCGGACGTGGGAGCAGTTCGAGAATTTCGTCGCCGATCAGAAGACGACCGGCATCATCGACCATCTCAACGAGATTCGTTGGGACATCCGGCCTTCGCCGCATCTCGGCACCATCGAGGTGCGGGTCTGCGACGGCATGACCAACCTCGGTGAGCTGTCGGCGATCGTCGCGCTCATCCACTGCCTCGTTGTCGACCTCGACCGTCGGTTCTCGGCGGGGGAGACGCTGCCGACGATGGCTCCCTGGCTCGTCCAGGAGAACAAGTGGCGGGCGGCTCGATACGGACTCGATGCCATCGTCATCCTCGACGCGGACTGCACCGAGGAACTGGTGACCGACGATCTCGCCGCGCTCCTCGAGCGTCTCGAACCCATTGCGCGCGAACTCGATTGCGTCGACGAGCTCGCCGGCGTCGAGCGCATCATGGCGCAGGGGGCCAGCTACCAGCGCCAGCGCGCGGTGCATCGTCGGACCGCGTCCCTGCGCGAGGTGGTCGCGTCGGTGGTCGGCGAACTCGACGCTCCCTGACCCGGTCGGATCGAGGTCGTCCCGGGACTCGACGTCAGAGGGCCAGGCCGATGGCGAGTACGAGGATCGCAAGGGCCGGAACGACTCCCTGCTTGAGTGCGGCCGCGATCTTGTCGGGGCTCGACACGGCGAGCACGAGTGCGGCGGCCGCCATCGACGCCGTGCCGGTGATGACGAGCGTCGCGCCGATCGCGGTGGACCCGCCGATGACGAAGGCGATCCCGACGAACACGGCGATCGCGAGGAACAGGTTGTAGAACCCCTGGTTGAACGCGAGTTCTTGCTGCGCACTCGCCTGTTCCACCGTTCCGGTGCCGAATGTCGCGCGTGCACGCTTGCTCGTCCACGCGATGGACTCCAGATAGAAGATGAAGACGTGGACGAGCGCCGCGATCGCGGCGAGCACCAGACCTGCGATGACCATTTCCGTACTCCTCGTTGTCGACGGCCGGCCGGAGCCATAGTGTTCCGACCGGTCTAAAATACCGAAGGACGACGAGGGAGAGGCGGGTGGGCCGCGGATGGGACGGATCCAGGAGTTCGACACGACGGAGGTCGTCCGGGCCGCCCGCGGGATCTTCTGGCAGCGGGGATACGAGAGCGCGTCCCTGCCCGACCTGGAACGGGCGACCGGAATCGGGCGATCGAGTCTCTATCACGCCTTCGGGTCGAAGCGAGGTCTCTTCGATGCGGCCGTACAGAGCTACCTCGACGAGGTGGTCCGCCCCCGGTTGCGTCCGCTGACCGGCAGCACCATCGCGCCGGACGC
Organism: Gordonia sp. McavH-238-E; assembly: GCF_022348225.1. NCBI lineage: Bacteria > Bacillati > Actinomycetota > Actinomycetes > Mycobacteriales > Gordoniaceae > Gordonia > Gordonia sp. McavH-238-E. Next base: position 26,748 of record NZ_JAKRFE010000007.1, on the reverse strand, counting down.
CGTCGAGGACTACCTGAACGGGCTGCGATCGTCGCTGAACGACGACACGTCCCCGGCTCGTGAGGGTTGCCTGCTCATCAACACCGCAGGCGCCCCCATCGGGCGCGACGCCGACGTGGCCCGGACCATCGCCGGGTATCGCGCGGAGTTGCGGGGTGCCGTGGGCGCCGGTGTGCGGGCGAGCGCACCCGCGCAGGACGACGCTCGACAGGCTGCACTCGCCGACGCCGTGACGGCGCTGGTCATCGCCGCGCTCGCACTCGTGCGGGTCGTTCCCGAGGAAGCGGCCCGGGGCCTCGACACCGCCGTCGCGCTGGTCCGTGAGGGGCGTCGGACGGCCGGTTCGCAGTCAGTCGCGGTCCGGTGACTCCATGTCCCGCTGATCGATGAGGCCATCACGCGCCCGCTGTTCCTGATACGCCAGCCGGCCGATCCGATGCGCCACGACGGGTGCGGTGATCAGGGCGAAGAGCCCGGCGAGAACGAGCATCCCGCTGTCGACGTTGTCGCCGAGCCGCAGGACCGCACCGAGCAGGATGAGCAGAAGGCCGAAGGTCTGCGGTTTGGTGGCCGCATGCATGCGACTGAGGGTGTCCGGGAAGCGGACGAGTCCGATCGCGGCGGTGACCGCCATCAGGCAGCCGGTGAGGAGCAGCGTCGCGCTGATGATGTCGATGATCATGTCTGGTCGTCCCGTACTCGGAATCGCGCGATCGCGACCGATCCGACGAAGCTGAGCAGAGCCAGGGCCACGATCGCCGGGACGACCGTCGAATCGCGGCTGAACGCGGCCCACGTCCCCAGACCGCACATGCACAGCGCGATGAGCACGTCGAGCGCCACGAGCCGGTCCAGCGTGGTCGGACCGCGCAGGATCCGGACCATCGTCAGCACCGTGGCGACGAGCAGCATGGCTGCCGCGATCGTCCACACGTAGCTCATGAGTCCCCCCGTTCCGTCTCGGCTGGTCGGTGGTCCGGCTCGGGCGCATCGGCGGAGTCGGTGGTCGAGGACGCCGTGTCGACCGAGCGGTCCACCGAGCGGACGTGGTGGAAGTCCTCGTCGATGCCGTGGAACGGACTCGGGTGCCATTCACTGTCGCGCTCGAACGCCTTGATGAACATGCGCTCGACGTAGGCGACCTGATCGTAGAAGGCGCGGACCTTCTTCTCCGATCGGACATCGAAGACGTGAACGTAGAGCATCCGGCGGCGGTGGTCGATCTCCAGGACCATGGTGCCCGGCACCAGGTTCAGGTAGTCGACGGCCAGCGTCAGCACCATGTCGGACTTGATCGCGACGCGCACCCGGACGACCGCACCGAGCGGTGGGCGGCCCGGACGGATGGCCATCCACCCGATCTGCACACTCGACACGAAGAAGTCGACGATCAGGCGGAACACGAGCTGCAGCACCGACAGCGGATGGATGCGGCCCTCGACCGGGACCCGCGGCAACGGCAACACCGTCAGCACCAGCGTCGCCAGCACCACGCCACCGATCACATTGGCCCAGGAGAGCGTGCCCCACAACAGAACCCAGACGAAGGTCAACCACGCGATGGTCCACAACCGGACTGCGACCTCACGACCGTCGCCACCCAGCCACCTCGGCAGGCGGGTGTGCGTCCGCAGCCAGACCAGCGCGCCGACGAAGTGCCAGAAGACGAACAGCAGCGACACCCGCCACACGTTGATGACGAGGGACAGGACCGGCCCCTTGGTCGAGACCACCGGTGCGCGGCGCCTCGGCGCGTCGCCCGATCCCCGGTCGCGTTCGCTCGCGCGTTCCTCGGCGCTCATCGGGAACCACCTTCGCCCAGCACCGCGTCGACGTAGACGGCACGGTCGACGACATCGGTCGCCGCATGGTCGGTGAAGTCGAAGATCGGTCCGGCCCACAGCGTCAGGACGAGTCCCGCCGCCACCATCGCCATCGTCGGCAGCACCATCATCACGGGCATGCGGCCGACGTCCTCGCGGTCGGAGAAGGCGGCGTCGTCGGCGCTCTCGTCGATGAGTGCGGAGGGGCCCTTGTCGGCGAGCTCGCCTTCGGGGGCGTCGGCGCGCGGCCGCCAGAAGCCCTTGGTCCAGATGCGGGCCATGACGTAGAGCGTGAGGAGGCTGGTGACCACCGAGCCGGCGACGAGAATCCAGGCCAGCACGGACCCGTCCTGGGTGCCGGCCTCGAGGAGCGCGACCTTGCCGATGAAGCCGGAGAACGGCGGGATGCCGCCGAGGTTCAGCGCGGGCACCAGGAACAGCACGGCCAGCAGAGGACTGGCGATGAGTCCGCCGAGTCGGCGGAGCGACGCCGAGCCGGCTTGCCGTTCGATCAGCCCGACGACCAGGAAGAGGGTCGTCTGCACGAGGATGTGGTGGGCGACGTAGTAGATCGCCGCCGACATCCCGAGGTCGGAGGACAGCGCGATGCCGAAGATCATGTAGCCGATGTGGCTGACGAGGGTGAAGGACAGCAGCCGTTTGATGTCGGCCTGGGCGATCGCGCCGAAGATGCCCACGAGCATCGTCAACAGTCCGGCGACCAGCATCACCGTGTCCATCGAGCCGCCGGGGAACAGCAGTGAGTGCGCGCGCACGATCGCGTAGACGCCGACCTTGGTGAGCAGACCGGCGAACACGGCGGTGACCGGTGCCGGGGCGGTGGGGTAGGAGTCGGGCAGCCAGGTCGACAGCGGGAACACCGCGGCCTTGATGCCGAACGCGACGAGCAACACCGCGAACAGCGCGTTGCGGGTCCCGTCGGGGACGTCGTCGAGGCGGACGGCCATCTCGGCGAGGTTCAGGGTGCCGGTGGTGGCGTAGGCGAACGCGATGCCCGCCAGGAAGATCAGCGACGACACCATCGAGACCATCACGTACGAGGCGCCCGCACGGACGCGCTCGGCACTGGCACCCAGGGTGAGTAGCACGTAACTCGCGGTCAGCAGGATCTCGAACGAGACGTACAGGTTGAACAGATCGCCGGCGAGGAACGCGTTGCACACGCCGGCGGTCAGGATCAGATAGGTCGGCAGGAAGATCGACGTCGGCTGCTGCGCCGTACCGTCCCGGATACCCTGACCGATCGCGTAGACGATGACGCACAGCAGCACGATCGTCGACACGACGAGCATGAGCGCCGCGAGCTGATCGACGACCAGCGTGATGCCGAGTGGTCCATTGGGTTTGCCCTTGTCGCCCCACCCGCCGATCGCGACCGCGAAGGTGCCGTGGCGATCGGTGAGGTAGAGCATGATGCACGACGCCACGAAAGCGACCGTGATGGCGACGATCGACACGAATCGCTGGATCTTGGGACTGCGTCCGAGCAACAGCGAGATGGCGGCGGCGCCCAGCGGCACGAGGGTGGGCAGGGTGATCAGGACCGGAATCCACGACTCTTGCGGGGTCATCGGTCACCCCCGTCCTCGTCGGCATGCTTCTTCTTGTCCGGCCCGACCACGTCGCGGTCCGGCATCTCGTGCTGGTCGATGACGTCGGGGTCGGCGTCGTCCTCGCCGGACCCGTCGGGAGGTGCGGTGGCAGCCTTTTGTCCCACCTCATCCGGACCGAGTTCGCCTGGTCCGTACACATCCGGCCCCGCCTCGCGGGCGGCACTCTGCTCGGTGGTCTCGGGGTCCGGTTCTTCCTCCGCGCCGCCGATCTCGTCGACGACGTCGGAGTCGGTCGGCATGATGTCGGTCTCGTACAGCGCGGCCTGACGGGCGGCGGCCTGCTCCGGGGTCAGGGGATTGCCCTTGTCGTCGAAGTAGTCGCCGGTGGGCGTGTCCGAGTGGGTCAGGGGATCGTCGCTGCGATCGCGGTCGGGCGCCGTGCCCAGGGACCCGCTCAGGATCTTGACGTCCTCCTCGTCGTCCTCGACGTCGTCGTCGTCGCGGTTGATCACGAACAACCGGTAGACCAGTGCGAGCACGAAGGCGGCGACGCCCATCATGATGACGATCGCCGTCAGGACCATGCCCTGGGCGAGTGGATCGGCGTCGGACGCGCGGTTCTCCGACGAGCGGCCCATGATCGGCGGATTCCCCATGCCGCCGGACACGACGATGATCATCAGGTTGAGCGCGTTGCCGACGAGCAGGAGTCCGAACAGCATCCGGACCAGGCTGCGTTCCATCAGCAGGTACACCCCGCACGCCGCCATCGCGCCGACGACCAGCATCAGCGGCAGATTGGTGGTCATCGGCTCACCTGCCCGCCGGCCGCGTTCGCTGCCTCGCCGGTGGTGTCACCGGTGGCGGCGCCGCTGCTCGAGGTGCCATCGCCGGAGTCGCTGATCCGCGCCGCGGTGCGGGCGATCGTGGTCTCCACGTCGAGCCGCGCGCCGAGACTGCGCAGCACGTCGAGCACGAGACCGACCACGATCAGGTAGATGCCGAGATCGAAGAACAGAGCGGTGACGAACTTGATGTCGCCGAGGACGGGCACGGTGACCTCGAAGACCGCCGACGACAGCGCGGGCGCACCGAGGAACATCGAGACGATCGCGGTCGTCGCGGAGACGGCGAGGCCGGCACCCAGGATGCGGCCGGGTTCGATCGGCAGGGCTTCCCCGAGTTCGTAGCGTCCGCCCGCGAGGTAGCGCAGCACGAGCGCGAGACCCATGGTCAGGCCACCCGCGAAACCGCCGCCCGGCGCATTGTGACCGGCATAGAAGAAGTAGATCGACAGCACCACCATCGTCGGGAACAGCAGGCGGGTCGTGGCCTCCAGCACCATCGACCGGTGGCGCGGGTCGCGCAACCCGGAACCGAGCAGCCACGTGGTGCGGTCCGGTGGGACGTGATCGTCGTCGTCCCCGTTGTCGCCGGCCTGCAACCGGGCGGCGTCGGCCACGCGTGGCGCGGCCCCGAACCGGCGGTTGCGGAAGACCATCGATGCCACGCCCGTGGCGGCCGCGATGAGCACCGACACCTCGCCGAGGGTGTCCCAGGCGCGGATGTCGACGAGCAGGACGTTGACCGCGTTGGCGCCGTGACCGAAGTCGTAGGCGGCCTCCGGGAGATCGACGTGAAGCGGTTCGGTCGAACGTGCCGACGCCGCGAACAGGCCGATGAGCACCAGCATGGCGCCGAAGGCGAGTCCGATCAGGGCGCGCAGCGGCTTGAACCCGGTGGCGTGACGCTTCTCCGGTTCGGCGGGCAGCTTGCGCAGTACGAGCACGAAGATGACCAGGGTCAGTGTCTCCACCAGGAACTGGGTGAGTGCGAGGTCGGGTGCGCCGTACAGCGCGAACAGCATCGCGCAGCCGTAACCGGTGATGCCGACGACGAGCGTGGCCGCCAGGCGGTTGCGGAGCAGGACGGCGGACAGCGACGCGGCGACGATGCAGCCGCCGATCACCCATTGGACCGGGGTGGCGGTGTAGTCGATGCTCAACCGATCGCGAGCGCCGGCGAACAGGACGATCGTCGGCAGCAGGATCGCGGTGCACAGGATGACGCCCTGTGTGACCGGCAGCGAACCGCGCTGGGTGTTGCGGGTCAGCAGCAGCGACAAGGTGTCGGCGCCGCGCAGCGTCGCGTCGTAGATGCGGTCGGCGTTCACCAGCGGGCGGAAGCCGAAGACCCGGTCACGAACACGCCGGACGCCGAGGAACAGCGCAGCTCCGCCGACGATGACGATGATCGAGAAGACGACGGGCAGGCCGAACCCGTGCCACAGTGCGAGATGCTCGAGTTCGTGCCCGTAACCGTTGAGGGTCTCCGCATACGGTTCGAAGAGGCCGCCGAGCTGGGGACTGAACACGCCCGCCGCCACACCGGCAGCGGCGAGGGCGACCGGCGAGAAGTAGAACGGCCACGTCGGCGGGTGCATCTTGGCGACCGCCGGACTCGGGGTGTTGCGTACCTTGCGGCCGAACGCGCCCCACAGGAAGCGGAGCGTGTAGGCGCAGGTGATGATCGAGCCGACCAGCAGGACGATGTCGACGGCGTGCGCCTGCCAGGAGACGAATGCGCCGGTCTCCCACACCGACGCGAAGGCCGTCTCCTTGCCGACGAATCCGAGGGTGATCGGGATGCCGGCCATGCTGGCCCCGGCGACGGCGGCCGTGACGGCCAGTCCCGGGAGTCGATGACCGAGGCGCGCGAGCTTGCGGACATCGCGGGTACCCGTCGAGTGGTCGATGATGCCGACGACCATGAACAGCGACGCCTTGAACAGAGCGTGTGCGACCAGCATGGCGATGCCGGCCATGGCGACGTTCGCGTCGCCGATGCCGACGAGCACCGCCATGAAACCGAGCTGCGACACGGTGCCGAACGCCAGGATGAGTTTGAGGTCGAGTTCGCGCAACGAACGCCACCCGCCGAGCACCATCGTCACCAGGCCGAGTCCGACCACGGCGACCTGCCAGCTGATCGTCACCGAGAATGCGGGGGCCAGCCGGGCGATGAGGTAGATGCCCGCCTTGACCATCGCCGCCGCGTGCAGGTAGGCGCTGACCGGGGTGGGCGCGGCCATCGCGCCGGGCAGCCAGAAGTGGAACGGGACGATGGCCGACTTGGTGAGGGCGCCGATGAGCAGGAGCACGACCGCGATGTCGACGTAGACGCCGGTGGGCGGGGCCGAGATGATCTCGGACAGCAGGTAGGTGCCCGACCGCTCGCCGAGCATGATGATGCCGACGAGCATCGCCAGACCGCCGAAGGTGGTGACCAGCAGGGCCTGCGTGGCGGATCGTCGAGCCGTCGCGCGCACCCCGTAGAAGCCGACGAGCATGAACGAGAGCACGGTGGTGAGCTCCCAGAACACGTAGAGCACGAGCATGTTGTCGGAGATGACGAGTCCGAACATGGCCGCGGCGAAGGCGACCATCTCGCCGCCGAACACCGCGACCCGGGGGCGGGCGTCGTCGAAGTAGTGGGCGCAGTAGCAGAGCACGAGCGCGCCGACCCCGAGGATGAGTACCGACAGGATCGCCGTCAGGGTGTCGAATCGGGTGACGATGTCCATCTGGAGCGATGGAACCCAGCTGACCGTCTCGACCCGGGCGGCGGCCGCGTCGGCCGGCGGCCAGTTGGCGATCACCCAGATCAGACCACCGAGCGGCGCGAGCGCGAGGACGTAGAAACCGCGGGTGCCCATCCAGTGGATGACTGCGGGCGCGACGAGTGCGCACACTGCCAACGCAGCCAACACAGTGATCAAAAGGGCACTCCGTCTTTCTCCCGGCGGGGTGTCACGGGCGAACACCCGCGGTCGCTACTTTACCGTTGCCCGTATGTTCCGGTTCGACTGGCTCCGGCGTACCGCCGTCATCACCGCTGCTGTCCTGCTGGTATTCGGCCTCGTCGCTGGGTGCGCGGACGAGGAACAGGCCGGTCCGGACGGTGTCCCGCTGCCGTCGGACTTCCCGGTCACCCAGGTGCCGCTCATCGACGGCCACGTGCTCTCCGCCGGGGGCAGCCGCTCCGACGGCTGGGAGGTCACGGTGCAGGGTCCGGTGAACGCCGGCAACCAGCTCGAGGCCGCGACCGACACACTGGCCGAGGCGGGCTTCGCCGAGTCGCACCGCTCGACCGAGGGCGGCCAGTCGGTGGTCGTGATGTCGGCGACCAAGGAGGGTGCGACCTACTGGGTCCAGATCGGCGCGTCCCCACAGGCCGCGGGCGGCGGCTCGTCGGTCTTTTATCTGGTCAACGTGGAGTAGCGCGCACCGCGGGGGTTCCATCACGACGTTCGGCTGTGGTCCACGATCGCGATCGGGCAGCGCGTGCGATGCTGCGCCGCGCGTGCGACCGATCCCGCCCAGGCGGCGAAGGTGCTCCCTGCGCGTGGTCGGGTGACGACGAGCAACGACGCCTGCGGAACCGCCTCCCCGACGGCCCGGGACGGGTTGCCGTTGACCAGTTGCAGCGTCGTGGCGCAACCGGGGAAGCGCCGGCGCCACGGTGCGAGCAGCGCGTCGGCCCGCGCGTACACGGACTCGATTTGGGCGGGAGGAGCCGCGTCGGATATCGCACACACCACCGCCACCGCGCTGCCCGTGCCACCGGCGTACTCGAACGCGGTCGACAGGGCGAGGTCGGAAGGGGCGTCGACGTCGATCGCGGCGACGACCGGACCGCCGGTTGCGAGGTTGCCGTACGGGACGGTCACGACGGTGCAGTGCGAGCGCCCCGAGAGCGCGGAGCTGATGCTCCCGGTGGTGAGACGCTCGATCAGTCCGGGCCGGTGGTGACCCACGACCATCAGATCGACCTGGCTCGACAAGCGCGTGAGGAGCGGGATCGCGAAGTCGTGCTCGACGACGGTGTCGATGCGCAGGCCGGGATGGTGTGCGCCGAGGCGGGTGGCCACCGCGGACAGGTGGTCGACCGCTGCCCGCCGCGTGGCGGCCACGTCGAAGTCGAGCTCGAACTCGCTGAGAGGTTGCAGCGCCCCGGCGGCCGCGAATCCGTGGATCAACACCAGGCGGTCCCCGACGCGGGCCGAGGCGGCCGCCCAGCGGGCGGCCGCCTCGGATTCGGGACTCAGGTCCACCCCGACGGCGATGGTGTTCATCGCGTGCGGGTGGGGTCGCCCGTTCGCGTGTCGGCGACGGACCCGGTGACGTCTTCCTGCGGTCCCTCGGCGGGGGCGAAAGCCTGCGGCGCCGATGCGGCGATGGCTGCCTCCTCCGCGCGCCGTTCCTCGTCGCTGCTCATCGTCTTGAGGGCGACCTCCTTGATGAGCGTGATGGCGATGAAGCTCAGCGCCGCCATGACTGCCGCGACCAGGAAGATCCGGGCCGTTCCGTCGCCGTACGCACCGCGGACGATGGCCGCGATCGGAGCCGGCAGCTCGTTCAGATTGGCCAGGCCGGCCGCGCCGCCACCGGTCTGTCCGGACCCGATGCCCAGGGCCCCGAGACCCTTGGCGATGAGATCGGTGACGTGGTTGGACAGGATCGCACCGAGCACCGACACACCTGCGGCGCCGCCGAGTGAGCGGAAGAAGGTGACCGTCGAGGTCGCCGCGCCGAGGTTGTCCGGGCTGACGTTGTTCTGCACCGCGAGAACCAGGTTCTGCATCGTCATGCCCATGCCGCAGCCGAGAACGAACAGGAATGCACCGACCAGGACCATGTCCGTGTGCGCGTCGATCGTCGCGAGCAGGCCGAAGCCGATCGTCATCATCGCGGCACCGGCGACGAGGAATCGCTTCCACCGTCCGTACCGGGTGATCAGGTTGCCGGAGACGGTCGCCGACAGCATCGAACCGATGACCATCGGGAGGGTCAGCAGGCCGGCCGCGGTGGGCGAGTACCCGCGGGCGATCTGGAAGTACTGGCCGAGGAAGACCGCGCCGCCGAAGAGAGCGACACCGACGCCGATGCTGGCGAGGGTCGCCAGGGCGGTGGTGCGATCCCGGAAGATGTGCAGCGGGATGATCGGGCTGGACACCTTCGACTCGACGACGACCGCGGCGACGAGCAGCGCCACACCGAGCGCGACGAGCCCGTACGAGGTCAGCGACGCCCAGTCGAAGTTCTTACCGGCCAGCGTGACCCAGATCAGCAGGGTGCTGACACCGGAGGCGATGAGCGCGGCGCCGAGGTAGTCGATGCTGACCTTCTTGCGCACGACCGGAACATTCAGCGTTCGCTGGATGACGACGAGGGCGAGGACGGCGAGCGGTACGCAGACGTAGAACGTCCAGCGCCAGCCGAGCCAACTGGTGTCGACGATGACGCCGCCGATGAGCGGACCGGCAACGGTCGCGACAGACATCACCGCGGCCATCGGGCCCTGGTACCGGCCTCGTTCGCGCGGGCTGAACATCGTCGCGACGACGATGACGACCAGCGCCTGCAGACCGCCGAGGCCCAGACCCTGGATGACGCGGAAGCCGATCAGCATGTCGACCGAGGTGGAGAGTCCGGCGAGGACCGAACCCAGGGTGAACAGGAACAGGGCGCCCTGCACCAGCAGCTTCTTGCTGACCAGGTCGGCGAACTTGCCCCAGATGGGCGTGGTGGCCGTGGACGCGAGCAGTGTCGCGGTGATGACCCAGGTGTACTGGTCCTGGGTGCCGTGCAGATCGGTGATGATCGTCGGCAGGGCGTTGGACACCACGGTCGAGGACAGGAACGCGACGAACATGCCGAGCAGGAGGCCGATGAGGGCCTCGATCTTCTGGCGATGGGTCATCGGCACGTCTTCGACCGGCGCCACCGCGGATGCGGGTGCACTCATAGAACAAACCTCCGAGAAAGAAAGCTGCCCGCGACGAGGAGACGAGCGGGCTGCGAATCGGCGCGCACGGCGGCGCACCCGATTGGTTGATTGATGCAACTATAAAGCGTGATGGTTGCAACCAACAACTATCGGAGGTTATTCCGGGTGTGTTCCGGGACTCACCCGGCCGGCGAAGGGACCTCGGCTGTGGTCAGTCGAGGCGGCGCTCGGCGTAGGCCTTCAGGTCGGCGACCTGTGCGGGGTCGAGCGACGGGCGGACCCGCTTGCGGGCTTCGTCGACGTCGGCGACGGTCACCGCGGCGGCATCGATGTCGCGACGCATGGCCGACAGCGCCGCCTCGCGCAGCAGCGCCGAACAGTCCGCCGCCGAATAGCCCTCGAGATCGGTGGCGAGTTCGTCGAGGTCGACGCCGTCGAGCGGGACGTCGCGACCGGTGGCGCGCAGGATGTCCCCGCGGGCGTCGGCGTCGGGCGGCGGCACGAAGACGAGTCGTTCCAACCGTCCGGGGCGCAGCAACGCCGGGTCGATGAGGTCGGGACGGTTCGTCGCGCCGAGAACGACGACGTCTTGGAGTGGTTCGACGCCGTCGAGTTCGGTGAGCAGTGCGGCGACCACGCGGTCGCCGACACCGGAGTCGGTGGACTGCCCGCGGCGCGGGGCCAGCGCGTCGACCTCGTCGAGGAAGATCAGCGACGGTGCCGACTCGCGGGCCCGTGCGAACAGGTCCCGCACCGCCTTCTCCGACGATCCGACCCACTTGTCCATCAGCTCAGCGCCTTTGACCGTGTGCACCGACAGCTGACCCGACGCCGCGAGGGCGCGGACGACGAAGGTCTTGCCGCAGCCGGGCGGACCGAACAGCAGGACCCCGCGCGGCGGATCGACGCCGAGTCGGGCGAAGGTGTCGGGGTGTTGCAGCGGCCACAGGACCGCTTCGGTCAGGGCCTGTTTCGTCTCGACCATGTCGCCGACGTCGGCGAGGGTGATCGAGCCCAGCGCGACTTCGGGGGAATCCGAGCGGGACACCGGCCGGATGACGTCGAGGGCGCCGACGAGGTCCTCGGTGCGCAGCGACGGCGCAGACTTCTCGGCACTCGCGCGGGTGGCAGCCCGGAGGGCGGCCTCGCGGGCGAGTGCGGCGAGATCGCCGGCGACGAAGCCGGGGGTTCGCGAGGCGACCGACGTGAGGTCGAGATCGCCGTCGGTCGGGACGTTCGACAGGATCGCCGACAGCAACCGCGCGCGGGTGGCGGCATCGGGCAGACCGATGACCAGTTCGCGGTCGCACAGCGACGGATCGCGCAACCGCGCGTCGAGGCGGACCGGTTCGGCGGTGGTCGCGACGAGCGCGATGCGCCCGTCGGCGATGCCGGAGCGCAGTTCATCGAGGATGAGGGCGCCCACCGGCTCGGGTTCGGCGGGCAGCAGCGCGTCGACATCGGTGATCAGCAGGACGCCGCCCCCCGATCGGGTGCGGGCCACCGCGTCGGCGACTGCCCGTAGTCGCGCGGTGGCCTCGAGGGCTCCGACCGTCGGCCCGTCGACCGTCACCAGCGCGCGCGACGCGCACACCGAGCGCACGAGCGTCGCCTTGCCGCCGCCGGCCGGGCCGGTCACCAGGACGCCGAGACGCGGTGTCGCGCCGAGGGTGCGCAGGACCTCCGGTTCGTCGAGGGTGATGGTCAGCCACTCGGTGAGTTTGGTGATCTGGGAGTCGACGCCGACGAGCTCCGACACCGGCCGGACCGGGACGTCCTGCTCGCGGGCGGGCTCGCGGACAGGGGTGGGCGCGGCGACCGGTCGCGGGCGGGAGTCGGACTCCGACACCATGCCGAGTGCGCCGGGGATGCCGGGTGACCCCGGCCAGGTCCGGTCGCCGAGCGGCGGCACCTCGCCCGCGGTCGTCGACCACAGCACGGCGGTGTTGGTCTGCACGCTGACCGGTGCCGACACCTGGTCACCCGTGGGCGGGCCCGGCTCGGTCGCGGTGACGGTCAGCAACTCGGTGGTCCAGGTGATCCCGACCGACCGGGCCAGCGCGCGCGTGGCCTCGGTGGCCGCGAGTTCGGGACCGAGGTCGCGGGGGAGCAGCGAGACGGCGTCACCGACGGACAGGACCTTGCCCAGCAGCGCGCGGCGCAGCGTCGACTCGGTGATCGACTGGGTGGCCAGCACCGAACCGCTCACCACCACCCGGCTCGCGCCCTGCACCTCGACAGGTGCGAGAACGACCGGCGAGTTCTCCCGGACACCGGCATTGGAGAAGGCGATCTCGTCGAGAAGGGCCACCCCGGTCGGCGCGGTCGGCTCGGTCGCGGCCACCACGGCAGCCGTGACGCGTGCGCCGGTGATCGACACCGCATCCCACTCCCGCAGCGAGAGAGCCGTCAGCACCTCGGGATGCACGCGGATGATGCCGCGCCGGGCCTCGGCCGCCGAGGGATTGTGGCGCGCCGTCAGGGTGAGGGATGCGGGTGTGCTCATTCGGGCTCGCTTTCGGTCGTCCCGCCGGTCGTGCGGGGCGCGGTGACGCCGGGGCCGGTGGGGCGGTTCAGGCCCAGGCGGCCGAGCGAGTTGATGACCGGCCGCCGGCGCCGGCCACCGGGAGACGCGGTGCGCAGGGCCCGACGCTGGGCACGACGTTCGGCCGGTTTGTCATCCCAATGCTCGGGCCGGGAGGCGACCCAGCGACGTGCGCGCCACGCGAACGGGATGTGCACTGCGTACCCGGCGATAGCGATCATCATCAGCACGTAGGGAAAGGTCACCAGCAGTGCCGCGGCCGCGGCGACGAGCACCAGCAGGCCGGCCACCGCGCCGGGCGGGATCGAGGCGGTCTTGAGCGAGGAGGTCGGGATGCGGCTCACGGCCATGAACGCGACGAGGATCAACCACCCGCCCACGGCCGGCAGCGAGGTCCACCACCCGTCACCGAACTGTTGTTCCAGCCCGATCGGCAGGAGTGCGCAGATCGCCGCGGCGGGCGCGGGGACACCGGCGAAGAAGTCCTTGGTGTACGCCGGTGCCTCGTCGTCGTCGAGCAGGGTGTTGAATCTCGCGAGCCGCAGCACGATGGCGCAGCAGTAGATCAGCGCGAGCACCCAGCCGAGGTCGTGCCCGTCGATGAAGTGGAAGTAGATGATCATCGCCGGGACCACACCGAAGTTGATCGCGTCGGCCAGTGAGTCGATCTCGGCGCCGATGCGGCTCGTCGCTCCCATCAGGCGTGCGACCCGGCCGTCGATGCCGTCGAGGAACGCGGCCGCGACCAGGAGCGCCATCGCGGTGTCGACGTCGCCGTTGATGGCCGACCGCATGGCGGTGAGGCCCGCGCAGATCGCGAGGATCGTCAGCGAGGACGGGATGACGATGCGGCTGGCCTGTGCCTGGCGGCGCAGACGACGGCGCTCCGGCTCCTTCCGCGGAACCGGGTGCGCCTGTGCGTGTCGGCTGGCCGAGCGTGCTGTCGGGGTCCGGGCGGTGCGCGAGCCGGGTCGTCGACGCCCGGGGGTCGTGCCGGATGAGGTCATGTCGGTCGGGTTCACCGGGCCGGAGTTCACTGATCCAGGTACGCGAACGGGGTCTCGCCGCCCACCGCGCGCTGGCCGACCGAGACGCGGGGCCGGGTGCCGGCCGGGAAATAGACGTCGACCCGCGAGCCGAATCGGATCAGCCCGTAGGTCTCACCGAGCGCCAGCGAGTCCCCGACCGTCGGCTCGCACACGATCCGCCGCGCGATGAGACCGGCGATCTGCACGACCGCCAGCTCGGGGCCGGGTGCGCCGCCTGCGGCGGTGGTGCGGATGGTCATCGTGGTGCGCTCGTTGTCGCGACTGGCCTCGGGGAGGTCGGCGGAGACGAACGCGCCCGGCGTGTGGGTCACGGCGGTCACCGTGCCCGCGATCGGCACGCGCTGCACGTGGACGTCGAAGATCGACAGGAACGTCGAGACCCGGGGCAGCGGCTGCGTGCCCAGGCCGGACTCGGCGGGCGGGACGGCCTCGTCGACCAGGGCGATGGTGCCGTCCGCGGGCGCGACCACCACCCCGGGCTCGGTGGGCGGAACCCGCTTCGGATGCCGGAAGAAGGCCGCGCACGCCCCGGCGGTCAGAGCGGCCGGCCGGGCGATCCAGCGGTGCCTGCGACCCAGCAGGGCAACGGCGGCCGGAGCGGCGACGAACGGCACACCGGCTGGATGGATCGGGGGGATGGTCTCTCGGGCCAGATCGAGAAAATGGGCGACACGGCCGGTGTCACCGGAGCCGTCCGGACGCGGACGTCGGGCCACGATCAACCTCCTCTGGCCTGTGTCCAGGCCGGGTACTCGGTGCGCACCGCATCGCCGGGTGCCTCGGCGTCCACTCTAGAGCGCTGCCCCCGCGGGCCTCGTCGTCAGCGCAGGACCAGCACTTCCACCAGCGTTCCGGCCTCGACTGACTCGACGTCGGCGGGGATGTCGATCAGTGCGTCGGCCTCGGCCAGGTAGCGCAGGTGATGGGAGGCGGGTGGGCCGATCGGATCGACCCCGACGGCTCCGTCGAGGTGCCCCGCGTCGAGTACGCCGCGCAGGAACTGTCGTTTGCCGCGGGGTGAGCGGATGTCGGCGCCGAGGCGGGCCTCGACCCGCTCCCGGTCGGCCGGCAGGGCCATCGCGGCGCGCAGGGCCGGCCGGATGAAGACCTCGAAGGACACGAGCGCACTGACGGGGTTGCCCGGCAGGGTGATGATCGGTACCCGCGTCCCACGCGTCGAGGGGAAGTGGCCGCAGCCCTGGGGCATTCCCGGCTGCATCGCCACCTTCACGAACTCGACGGTCCCCGTCGCCGACAGTGCGTCTTTGACCACCTCGAAGGCGCCGGCGCTGACGCCGCCGGAGGTGATGATCAGATCGGCGTCGTCGGCGACCTCGTCGAGCCGCGCGGCGAAGTCCGCGGTGTTGTCGGGAACGAAGTGGAGGTGACGACCGATCGCGCCGGCCTCGGTGACCGCGGCGGTCAGCATGGCGCCGTTGGACTCGTAGATCTGACCGTGGCGCAACGGTTTTCCGGGCTCCACGAGTTCGGAACCGGTGGACAGCACGACGACGCGCAATCGTCGGGCGACGGTGACCTCGGCGATACCCAGTGCCGCCAGCAAGCCGATCTGCGGCGCGCCGATCACCGTGCCGGCCGGCAGCGCGCGGGTGCCGAACTCGATGTCGGAGCCCCCGCGCCGGATGTGCTTGCCCCGCTCGGGCGCCGCGGTGAAGGTGACCGTCGGCGCGGCTGCCACCGGCCCGACCACGGCGTCGGTCAGTTCGACCGGGACGACCGCATCGGCGCCCGCGGGCATCGGGGCGCCGGTCATGATGCGGTGTGCGGTCCCCGGTTCGAGCGTCAGGTCGTCGGTGCGGCCGGCGGGGATGTCCGCGGCGACCGGTAAGGTGACCGGTGAATCGGTGCTCGCGTCCGCGAGATCGGCGGCGCGAACGGCGAATCCGTCCATCGCGGAGTTGTCGAAGCCGGGCAGGGACAGCGGGGCGTCGACATCGGTGAACGTGGCGAGGCCCAGCGATTGCGGCACTGCGACCGTCGACGGTGCGGGCGCGCCGAACAAGGCCGCGACGACGCGCTGATGCTCTACGACGGTACGCATGGGCTCAGCATGCCAGGTGCCGCCGCGGGCGCCGCCGCGGTCCCGGCAGGTGGCCGGGCCTGTCCTGCGACTCAGCTGCCCGAGGACTACATTCGTGCGCATGGCGCTGGGTCTGCTGCTCGACATCGACGGGGTGATGGTCACCTCGTGGCGGGCGCTGCCGGGCGCGGTGGAGGCGATCGCCGAACTCGCCGATCAGGGCATCCCACGGATGTTCCTGACCAACACGACGTCCCGGTCGCGCGGGGAGATCGCCGAGGCGCTGAACGAATGCGGTTTCGAGGTGGAGTCGGACGAGATCCTGTCGGCGGCCAAGCTGACCGCCGAACACGTCGCCGCGGCGTATCCGGGCAAGCGGGTATGGGTGCTCAACGAGGGGCCGATCGCCGAGGACATGACCGGCGTGGAGCTGACCGACGATCCGGCCTCGGCCGAGGTGGTGGTACTCGGCGGCGCCGGTTCGGTGTTCACCCACGCGGCATTGTCGAAGGTCCTGGAGATGCTGCTCGACGGCATCCCGGTGATCGCGATGCACCGGTCGATGACCTGGTCGACGTCGGCCGGTCTGAGCATTGACACCGGGGTGTACCTCGAGGGCCTCGAAAAGGCCTCGGGCGCAAAGATCAAGGCGATCGGCAAGCCCTCGCCGGTCGGTTTCCGGGCGGCCACCGAGATCCTGGGTCTCGAGCCGACGCAGGTGGTCATGGTCGGCGACGACATGCACAACGACGTCCTGGGAGCCCAGGCCGCGGCGCTGATCGGGGTGCTGGTGCGCACCGGCAAGTTCCGCGAGGAGGCGCTGCATGCGTTGCAGCGTGACGAGTTCGGGCCCTACCCCGACCACATCATCGACTCGGTGGCCGACCTCCCCGAGCTCATCAACAAGCTCAGCGGAACCTGATCCCCGCGCCCTGAGGAGCGAGCTTGCGAGCGTCCCCCGCTCCCTGAGGAGCGAGCTTGCGAGCGTCTCGAAGGGTCAGTTGGACTCGGCGGCGCGCTTGATCTTGCCGAGCGTCTCGGCCATCCCGAGCTTGAGTTCCTCTTCGAACGAGTCGGCCCCACCGAAGAGCTTGTCCACGAGCACCGACGAGACCTTGGTGGTCGATCCGTTGACCTCACGGCGCTCGGTGACCGTGACGCCGGCGTCCTTCGGGGTGATGGTGTAGCTCCAGATGGTGTGGTTTTCCGCGACCCGGAAACCGAGTTCCTGGTTGGGGGTGAAGCGCACGACCTTGGAGGTGGTCGGCCACACCAGCGGGCCCCGGCGGTTGATGTTGATGGTCTTGGTCCCCAACCCGACGGTGCCGCCGCGGATGATCATCTTCTTGCACTGGGGGCTCCACTCGCCCATGCGCTTGAGATCGGAGATCACCGACCACACCTGCTCGGGGGTGGCGTCGATGTCGATGGATTCCTCGATGAGTGCTGCGGTCATGGTCGCTCACCCTATGGGCTTGTTGGCCGAGGGTCAATAAGCATGTTCGGGTGCCTGAGTCAACCCCGGAAAACGCGTGGACCAGCGGTGTCGCCCCGAACTCAGACCAGCAGGGTCATCCCGATGACGGCGCCCACGGCGACGAACACCGCGGCCGTGATCCACCCCGCGGGATGCTCGTCGGCGGCCCTCCGGCCGGTGCCGAGGGAGTCGGCAGTGTCGTCGGCGCCCGGCGCCCCGTCGAACAGCAGGGTCCCGAGCTTGCCGGGCGTGAGCCAGTCGATCAGTACGAACGACCACATCATGACCGCGATCGCCAAGACCGAGTAGGCGACGGTGTAGAGCAATGCGCGCCACAGCTCGAGGAGTTCGGTGTCGACGACCGAACAGACCAGCACGATCGCGAGACCGATGACCATCGACGTGGTCAGCAGCACCGCGTTGCGGTTGTGTTCGATCCACACCAGCTGCCGCAGCCGGCCGGGCGTCACCAGGTCGAGTGCCGCGAATCCCAGGATGAGCAGGGCGATGCCGACCAGACTGAACGACGCGCCCGCGGCCAGATTGTCCCGCAGCAGTTCCATCCGGATTCCTCTCGCCTCACGACACCGTCAGCGGGCGGTCGCCCGACAACGACTTCAGCGAAGGTCCGTACGCGGGAAGCGCAGAAGGACCTTCGCTGAAGGACAGTAGCCGGGGCACAGCCCCCGCAGCACCCCTCCGGAGCGTGTCCGGGGGAGATCGGCGTGTCAGCCGACGCTGAGCATGTCGTAGGAGTCGACGTTCTCCGCCAGGCGGGTCACATGGTCCGACGCGTCGCCGAGGGTATGGCTGATCGCGGTCAGTCGGCTGACGTAGTGGGCGATGGGGTACTCGGCGGTCATGCCGATACCGCCGTGCATCTGGATCGCTTCCTGGCCGACCAGACGCGCGGACCGGCAGATCTGCAGCTTCGCCCGCGACGCGATGATCGGGTCGGCGATGCCGTCGGCGAGCGCCGAAGTCGCATACAGGCTCAGGCTGCGCGCCAGTTCGAGCTGGACGTACATGTCGGCGGCCCGGTGGGTGAGCGCCTGGAACGACGACAGGGTGACGCCGAACTGCTTGCGCGACTTGAGGTATTCGACGGTGAGATCGAGGCTGCGCTCCATCGCGCCGACGGCCTCGGCGCACAGCGCCGTCTGGATGCCGACCTCCGCATCGGCGATCGTCTGCGAGGCGTCGCCGTCGCCGAGGCGCGTGGCCTTGGCATCGGTGAACTCGATCTGCGCACCGCGCCGACGATCGTGGGTCCGGTAGGGGGTGCGGGTGACGCCCTCGGCGTCGGCGTCGATGAGGTAGAGGCCGACGCCCTTGTCGTCGCGGGCCGACACGACCAGCTTGGCTGCGCAATCGCCGTGTCCGACAAGGCTCTTGGTTCCGTTCAGGACGCCGTCGGCCGACGCGGTGGTCTCGACCCGGGCCTCCGGCCACCGGTCACCGGGCTCGGTGTGGGCGAAAGCCATCAGGAGTTCGCCGGATGCCAGTGCGGTCCGCAGCTCGGCGCGGGTCGCGTCGTCGGCGAGGCCGAGGAGCGAGCCGGGGACGAGGACCGAGTCGAGGTAGGGCTCCGGAGCCAGTGCGCGGCCGAGTTCGGTCATCACACTGGTGAATTCGACGGGCCCGGCATCCATGCCGCCCTCGTTCTCCGGGAAGGTGAGGCCGAGGATGCCGATCTCGGCCAGCGACTTCCACACCTTCTCGCTCCAGCCGAGATCGGTGTCGGTGACCTTGCGCAGCGTCTCGACGTCGTAGGTCTTGGTGAGGACTTCGCGAACGGTGTCGCGCAGCATCCCCTGCTCTTCGGAAAGCTCGAAATCCATGGTGTTCCTTAGGTGAAGGTCGGTAAGGGTCGTGGCCGGGGCTCAGAGGCCCAGGACGGCCTTGTCGATGATCTGGCGCTGCACTTCCGACGAGCCGCCGTAGATCGTGACCTTGCGGTAGTTGAGGTAGGTCGGTGCGGCGAGCTGGGCCCACTCGGGGGCGCTCACCTCCGCGCTGCCGTTGGGTGCCGACGCATCGAGCTGGGCGACCGGGAGCGAGTCGGGGCCGGCGATGTCGGCGAGCAGCTCCATCGCGGCCTGCTGCAGCTGGCTGCCGGTGAGCTTGAGCAACGACGACGCCGGGTTCGGCTTGCCGTCGGCCGACGACGCGGCGACACGCAGCTGGGTCAGCTCGAGCGCGAGCAGTTCGTTCTCGACCTCGGCCAGACGCGCGGCGAACAGCGGTTCGTCGAGCAGCGTGCCCTTGGCGGTCCGGGTCTGCTTGGCGAGTTCCTTGGCGCGCGCGAGCTTGGCCTTGGTGTAACCGACGCGGGCGATGCCGTTGCGCTCGTTGCCGAGCAGGAACTTGGCCTGCGTCCAGCCGCTGTTCTCCTCGCCGACCATGTTCTCGGCGGGTACGCGGACGTCGTTGAAGAAGACCTCGTTGACCTCGTAGCTGCCGTCGATGAGCTGGATCGGGCGGATCTCGACGCCCGGGGTGTCCATCGGGAACAGGAACATGCTGATGCCGGCCTGCTTCTTGACATCGGGGTTCGTGCGCGCGAGGCAGAAGATCCAATCGGCGAACTGGCCGAGCGTGGTCCACGTCTTCTGTCCGTTGATGACGTAGTCGTCGCCATCGCGAACCGCGCGGGTCTTGAGCGAGGCCAGGTCCGAACCGGCCTCGGGCTCGGAGAAGCCCTGGCACCACCAGATGTCGAGGTTCGCGGTCTTGGCGAGGAAGCGTTCCTTCATCTCGTCGGACCCGAACTGGGCGATGACCGGACCGATCATGCCGACGTTGAAAGGGAGCATGTCGGGGACGAACGCGAGGCTCATCTCCTCGCGGTAGATGTGGTGCTGGATCGGGGTCCAGTCCTTGCCGCCGTACTCCGCGGGCCAGCTCGGGGTGGCCACACCGTGCTCGTTGAGGATGCGCGTCGTGGTGACGAGGTCCTCCGGGTAGTTGAGTTTGCCCTCTTCGCACCGCTTGCGAACGTCTTCGGGGACCTTGGCGAAGATTCCGCGCAACTCCTCGCGGAAGGCCTCTTCTTCAGGACTGAATGTCAGCTGCATGGGTTCTTCTCTACTCCTGTCGAGGGTGTCCGTACTCCGGGCGGTGTGGCCGAACCGGGGACCTCTGCCGTGTGCCTCCCGGCTGGGGAGACCCAGCCGGTTCACGAATGACTAAGCGCTTGCTTAGTGATAGGTTGCACTATGCCGCGCGGGCCGGAGGCTGTCAATCACGGGTCCGTTGCGATGACCAGTCCGACCGTTTCGAGAGGGTGACGATGGGCCCGTCCGCCGATCCGGCGTCGCAAACGCGGCCGATGGCCGCTCGGGCCCGGCTCCTGCGTGCCGCCGTCGAGGCGTTCGCCGCGAAGGGGTTCAACGGCACCACCACGAGGGACATCGCCAACGGTGCGCAGATGAGCTCAGCAGCGGTCTACGTGCACTTCCGCTCCAAGGAGGAGCTGCTGTTCGAGATCTCGGACGCGGGGCACCGTGCCATTCTCGCGGCGATCGACGACGCCGACGATCCGTCGGCGTCGCCCGGTGACCGGCTGCGGGCGATCGTCCACGCGTTCACCGAGCACCACGCGCGCGAACACGTGGGGGGTCGGGTGGTGAACTACGAGCTGAACGCGCTCGCGCCCGACCATCTCGGCACCGTGATGGCCATGCGCCGCGAGATCACCCGGCGGGTGCGCGCGATCGTCGACGCCGGCATCGGCAACGGGGACTTCGCCGTTGCCGATTCGCTCGCCACCACCAACGCGATGCTGTCCATGGGTATCGACGTCGCGCGGTGGTATCGCGACGGGGGTTCGCTCTCGCCCGAGGAGATGGGGGACTTCTACGCGGAGCTGGCCACTCGGATGGTCGGGTGGCGACCGACCGTCGCGGAGTGACTCAGCCCTTGCATGCCGGTTCCGGTTGCGCCGCAGCGTCTTCGGCGGAATCGCGGACTGCTGTCGTCGCCCGGCGGCGCATCGTCACCGCGAATGTCGCCGCGATCATCACCATCGCGAGGACATAGCCGACGTAACCGATGATGGTGTCGCGCAAGCCGATGTGCGACACGACGATTCCGGCGATCACGGCCGGGACGCTGAAGGCGAGGTAGCTCGCCACGAACACCGACGAGAAGACCTGACCGCGCTGGGCGGGCGGGGTCGCGGCGGTGATGTTGTCCATCGCGGAGAGGAAGGTGGCGGCCCAGCCCGAGCCGGCCACGATCGAGCCGACGATGTAGAGAGGCAGGGATTCCGCCAGGACCCCGGCCAGTGAGATCACCACACCGGCGGCGAGTGCGGGGAGACCGTATGCCGCCTTGACCGTCGACGGGCGATCGGTGATGAACAGGGACGTGAGGGCCGCGCAGGCGAAGAAGACGAACAGGATCGCGCCCGCCGCGCCGTGGTTGTCCACGCCGAAGACGCGTGAGACGACCGACGAGCCGAGGGAGAGATACAGGCCGCCGAGGGACCAGGTGGCGACGAGCGCGGGGACGGATGCCAGGAACACCGTGCGGACCTCGCGGGGCACGCGCACCTGCGGCGCGAGCGTGCCCGCCAGGTGTCGTCGGGAGTCGAAGCCGATCCGTTCGCGTGTCTCCGGGACGATGAGCAGGGCGATCAACAGCGCGGCGAACAGGCCGAGGATGATCTCGTAGATCAGGACGCGGGGCGCGGGTGCGTATTCGACGAGCACACCGGCCACGGCGACGCCGCTCGCCAGGCCGATCGCCGGTGCCGCGCCGACGATCGTCGAACCGATCCGAGCCGAGGGCTGCAGATCGACCGTTGTCGCGGTCAACGTGCCCATCGCCGCCCCGGTGGCCAGGCCTTGGAGGGCGCGGGCGGCAAGCAGCGTGCCGACGTCCTGGGCGACGACGAACAGCACCATGCTCGCGATGAGCAGGACGAGCGCGACGGCGAGAACGGGCCGCCGGCCGACATGATCGGAAAGAGACCCGACCGTGAGGAGGCTCAACAGCATGGTGAGCACGTACACCGCGAACACCAGCGTCAGCGTGAGCGCGGAGAACCCCCAGAGTTCCTGGTAGACGGGATACAGCGGTGACGGTGCCGCGGACGCGAACAGGACCATCATGTAGGTGGCCGCGATCAGCCAGAACGCGCGATGGGGGTGAAGTGGCGCCACGAGGTCTCCTTAAAGCAAACAGAGTTGCATTCAGAAACTAGCCCGGACTGTGTTCCAAAAGCAATCAGCTTTGCAATAATGGCGTCCATGACGACCGCCCGCACTTCCGACGAGCCGACTCCTGGCGGCCCCGCCGCGCCGACCCGGCGTCCCGGTGGTCGCAGCGCGCGCGTGCAATCGGCGGTCTACACGGCTGTCGGTCAGCTCGTCGGCGCCGGACGCCGCGAGACGATGACGATCCCGGAGGTCGCCGAACTCGCCGGGGTCAACCCGACCAGCATCTATCGACGGTGGCGGTCGATCGACGCACTGCTCGGCGAGGTGGCGGTCGCGGCGCTGACGCAGGGCGAACCGCTGCCCGACACCGGCACCCTTGCCGGGGATCTCGCGGAGTGGGCGCAGATCATCGCCGCCGACATCGCGCGTCCCAAGCGCCGGGCCTACCTGCGCGCCATGGTCGCGGCCCGCGAGGACATCGTCGAGGTCTGCCCCTGCTGGGAGATCAGGCGCGAGCACGCCGAGCAGATGATCGCGCGGGCGCAGAAGCGCGGTGAACCCACGCCGTCCGTGCGCCAGGTGCTCGATCACGTGATCGCCCCGCTGTACCACCACGCGGTGTTCGGGCTCGCCCTCGACGCCGATCACGCCTCGGACCTCGTGGGTGACGTCTTGTCGATGATCGGGGTTGCGCCGAGACGGTAGGGTCCGGGCATGAAACACGTCCACGCGTTCACCGACGACGCACTCGGCGAGCACGACGCGGTCGGCATCGCCGACGCGATCTCCTCTGGCCAGATCTCCGCAGCGGAAGCGGTCGAGGCCGCCATCGCCCGCATCGACGCCGTCAACCCGCATCTCAACGCGATCGCCTTCGACGATCGTGAGCGCGCTCGGAAGCGTGCCGTCGACAACGACTTCCCGCTGGGATCGTTCATCGGGGTGCC
Source organism: Gordonia sp. McavH-238-E (assembly GCF_022348225.1). Taxonomy (NCBI): domain Bacteria; kingdom Bacillati; phylum Actinomycetota; class Actinomycetes; order Mycobacteriales; family Gordoniaceae; genus Gordonia; species Gordonia sp. McavH-238-E. Next base: position 3,338 of record NZ_JAKRFE010000007.1, on the reverse strand, counting down.
GTCGATCATCAAGAACAACACCGACTTCGCGGGACTGCCGACCCGCCATGGTTCGGCGGCGGTGCCGCCGCGGCCGGCCGAGGCCAACGAGGCCTTCACCAATCAGTTCCTGTCCAGCGGGGTGAACGTCGTCGGGGCGTCGACGATGCCCGCCTTCGGGCTGACCTCGACGACGGAATTCGTCGACCGCGAGCCGACGCGCAATCCGTGGGACACCGACTATTCCTCGGGTGGTTCGTCGGGTGGTTCGGCGGCGCTCGTCGCCGCCGGTGCGCTACCGATCGCGCACGCGAACGACGGTGGCGGGTCGATCCGGATCCCTGCCGCCATCTGTGGTCTGGTGGGGCTCAAGCCGAGTCGCGGGCGGGTCGAGTCGTCGAAGGAGACGCGGGACGCTCCGATCGACCTGGTGTCCAACGGCATCGTCAGTCGCTCGGTGCGGGACACGGCGCGCTTCCTCGCCGACACACAGGGTTTCCGGCCCGCACCCGGGATGCCGCCGATCGGTGTGGTCGACGGTCCGGGCACGAAGCGGTTGAAGATCGCGCTGATCACCGAGCCGCTGACCGGGGCGCTGCTCGACCGCGAGACCCAACGGTGCGTTGCCGAGGCCGCCGAACTCGTCGAGTCGCTGGGCCACCGCACCGAGATGGTGCCGTTGCCGGTCGATCGCGACTACGTCCGGGACTTCATCGACTACTGGTCATTGCTGGCCCTGGCGCTGGACCGGTTCGGAAAGCGGGTCGTCGACAAGGGCTTCGACCGCTCGCAGGTCGACTCCTTAACCCGCGGGTTGTCGCGGAGCGCCCTCCGGCACTTCTACCGGCTCCCCGGCGCGGTTCGCGGGCTGAAGAAGTCGACCGCCACGATCCGGGGTCTGCACGACACCTTCGACGTGATCCTCACCCCGACCGTCGTCCATACAACCCCCGAGATCGGATATCTCGATCCGGCAATCGAATTCGACGAGGCGATGGACCGGCTGACGAAGTTCATCGCGTTCACCCCGGCCAACAACACCGCGGGCACCCCGGCGATCAGTTTGCCACTCGGACAGACGGAGTCGGGTATGCCGGTGGGCATCCACTTCGCCGCCGACCTCGGCCAGGAGCGCACCCTCCTCGAATTGGCCTTCGAACTCGAAGCCGCCAAGCCGTTCGCGCGGATCCAGGACGCCTGAGTCCCGGGGTTGATTGTGTTCCCGCGGTTCCGTTTCCGTTCCGCTTATTGGATCCGATAAGCGCGACGGGAGCAGGGCCGCGGGAGTTCGGATGGGTCTGGGGATGCGCGACCGCGCAAGATGCCGAACTCCGATAGTCTCCCCCCGGGCAGCACCGATTGTGTGCTCGGTCGACGGGGGTTGGGGATGGGCCAGAACGGAAGCACTGGGGAGTCGGGAACGGTCGACGCTGCCGATCCCGTCGACGACACGACGGGTCGCGGCTCACAGAGGTCGGCCGCCGTATCCCGCTCGACTGGTTATGTGATCGCATTCCTCGCGGTTGCTGGGATCGTGCTTTCTGGACTGGCTTTCGTCCAGCGGGTTCCATCGGGCCGGGTGTCTGGCGGATTCTGGACCGGACCAGAGTGGGCCGCAACGACACTCCTACTCGGGGCGTCGCTCGCATTGTCGCTTCTGGTTGGTGCCGCACTGCTCTGTTTTGTCGGTCGCGGTGTGGCGATCGGGTCTGCATGTGTCTCGGGCGCCTGCCTCGCCTATGCGGTCCGATCGGAGACCATGGACGGCATCGCAGCGCTGACCGGGGGCCCAGGTGGACACGACGTGGTCCGATCGGTCACCGCGGCCTGGGCGTGCCTACTCGCCGCCGGAATCGTGGCGATGGTTCGACGAGGTCGGTTGTCCGCGAGAGAGATCGGAGCGACGACCGGTGTCGCCCTGGTCGCCACCCTGGCGGTGGGCCTCGTGCCGTTGGAGCACCGAGGGGCTGCACCGGTCGAAGCCGTCCACATTCCCGAAGTGCCGCCCTCGGCCGGCGGGGACGTCGCTTACCGAGTGGATGACGTCGACCCCTGGCCCATCACCCCAGCAGGCCCGGGCTTCGCCGCAGTCGTCGAAGGCGTCCTGGTCGCCTACGACGGCACGACGGGCCGACCACGGTGGAGCCACACCTCCGATGGCGTCGGTGCGGCGAATTGCGCCGAACGAGGGTTCGATCGCATCACCAGCACCGGAACCGGAACCGAATCGGTGGTTGTGGTCAGCTGCGACTTCGTCCGCGCAGGGCGGAAAGGGTATTTCACGACCGGGATCGACGCCATGACCGGACGAATTCTCTGGACAAACGATTCGTCGTGGATTCTGGTGTCCGACGTTCCACGTGCCGGACAGGTCGATCGGCCGTTGGCGGTGATTCGTGACGGCGAGATAGCAGTCCTCGAGCCCCGGAGCGGAGAAGTCAGATGGCAGCGACGTGTGTCGCCGTCGACCGGACGGGATGAACCCAGCCCGCATCCGCGTTCGGTGTCCGCTACCGGTGCCCATGTCGTCCACGTGGCCCCGGACGACGGTCACGTGAAAGTCGTCGCTTTCGACGCACTGACCGGTGTTGATCGGACCCATCGCATCGCGATCACGGCAGCGGATGAGCGGCTCGACGTCACCGTTGGCGAAACAGGCGACTCCGAGTTCGTGGCTCACCTGTGGGACGTCGATGACGTCCCCCGGTCATTGGTGGTCTCCATCGCGAACGGGGACCACGAGCCGGTCGACAGATGGTGGTGGGGTTCAGATGCCCGAGGGCGTCGTATGTCGGGGATCTCCGTGAGTCCCCAGCCGTCCTGGTTCGTGTACGGCGACAAGCCGGGGGTGGCAATCATCAGACGCCTGGACTCCGACGTGACGACCCGCGCCGTGATCCCGACCGGCACCGGTTGGCCAAGGGATCCGATCCCGGAGTCGCAGACCTGGGTTCTTCTGCACGACTCCGTGGTGACGGCCCAACTGGAGAGACCTCTCGATAGCCCGAGGCGGTACGACCTGACCACAATCCACCCGGACGGTTCGATCACGTTCGTGCCCTCGCCGTGCGGGACGGCCACGGGCGGCGTGATACCCGTGCCGGGAGCCGTGCTGGTCGCATGCTTCGGCGAGCCCGGTGACCCCAATGCGCCGGTGAGCGTGGCGGCACTTCGACCGGAGTAGTCGAGTACCCACAAACCCACCCCTTTTCCTGAAACCCACCGCCTCGCATGGACTGCTCCCCGGGAGTTGGACTGAAAATCAGTTTCGACTACCCGGGGAGAGTTGTATGCATCCACGTAGTTCGTTGTCGGTGGAGCAGCGTGAGCGGGCGGTAGCCTTCTTCGAGGAAGGCTTC